>JAAXOU010000041.1 GCA_012396115.1 Streptomyces somaliensis DSM 40738
CTGTCCGCCCTGGTGGAGCGCACGCTGACGCACAGCGACAACGACCTGGCGGAGGCGCTGGCGCGGGCGACCGCCCGGGCGACCCGCCACCCCGCCGGCTTCGACGGCGCCGGGCGGGCGGTGCGGGAGCGGCTGCGGGGGCTCGGCGTGCCGCTGGACGGCGCCGTCCTCGCCGACGGCAGCGGCCTGGACCGCCGCGACCGCGTCTCCGCGCGCCTCCTCACCGCCCTCCTGGTCCGCGCCGCCGACCCCGCCCACCCCGAGCTGCGCCCCGTCCTGACGGGCCTGCCCGTGGGCGGTTTCAGCGGCACCCTGGAGGACCGCTACGCCGGCGGCTCCCCGGCCGCGGGCCTCGTCCGCGCGAAGACGGGCACCCTGACGGGCGTGGACGCCCTGGCGGGCACGGCGGTGACCCGCGACGGCCGCCTCCTGGCGTTCGCCTTCCTCGCGTCGAACACCCGGTCCCGGTACGAGGCCCGGCCGGCCCTGGACGCCCTCGCCGCCGCGCTGACCGCCGCCTGATCCGGAACGGTCCCGCGGGCCGGGCGGCTTCCGGGGCCGCGGGCCCCGCCGTCCGCCCGCCCACCGCCCGGGGCGCCCGCGGGGTCTCCCTCGCGGCGCGGAGCACGTACGGTTGACGCATGACGAGCATCGGTGGTGCCGGGATGGTCGACTGGAAGCTCGCGGTGGCGACCGCGACCCGATTGGTGCGGCCGGGACCGGAGGTGGGCCGCGACGAGGCGCGGGAGGTCGTCGCGGAGCTGCGGCGGCACGCCAGGGCCTCGGAGGAGCACGTCCGCGGGTTCACCCGCATGGTCCCGGAGGGGCACGAGCCCGAGGACACCCCCGTCCTCGTCGTCGACCGGGCCGGATGGATCCGGGCGAACGTGGCGGGCTTCCGCGAACTCCTCGCCCCGATGCTGGACAAGATGGCGGAGCGCCGCTCCGGCGGCCCCGGCGGCGCCGTCCTCGGCGCGGTCGGCGGCAAGGTGACCGGCGTGGAGCTGGGCATGCTGCTGTCCTTCCTCGCCTCCCGCGTCCTCGGGCAGTACGAGACCTTCGCCCCCGCCACCCGCGAACTGCCCGCGGGGGAGGGCGGCGGCGGCCGGCTCCTGCTCGTCGCGCCGAACATCGTCCACGTCGAGCGCGAGCTCGCCGTCGACCCGCACGACTTCCGCCTGTGGGTGAGCCTCCACGAGGAGACGCACCGCACCCAGTTCACCGCCGTGCCGTGGCTGCGCGACCACCTGCGCGGCGAGATCCAGGCGTTCCTCGGCGCGACCGAGATGGACCCCGCGGCCGTGCTGGAACGTCTCCGCGACGCCGTCCAGGCGTTCACCGGGGCCCGCCCGGAGGCCGAGGAGGAGGACGGCGGCCGCTCCCTGGTCGAGCTGGTGCAGACGCCCGAGCAGCGCGAGATCCTCGGCCGCCTCACGGCCGTCATGTCGCTCCTCGAAGGCCACGCCGACTACGTGATGGACGGCGTCGGCCCGCAGGTCGTGCCGTCCGTCGCGGAGATCCGCGAGAAGTTCCAGCAGCGCCGCGCGCGGGGGGCGTCGCGCCTCGACGCGGCGCTGCGCAGGCTGCTCGGCCTGGACGCCAAGCTCCGCCAGTACCGCGACGGCGAGCGGTTCGTCCGCGCCGTCGTCGACGAGGTCGGCATGGCCGGTTTCAACCGGGTGTGGACCTCCCCGAACACCCTGCCGACGAAGGCGGAGATCGCCAGGCCGGCGGAGTGGGTGGCGAGGGTGCACCGCCGGACGGAGTAGGGGGGCGGGCCCGGGGTCCCCGCAACGGCGCCGCCCCAATCACCCGTCCGAGGGACCGTGGGCGGGGGACGGGCGTGCGATGCTCGGGTAACGACCGTGTTCTGTCACGATCGACGCACACTGAGTGACGATCCGACTGGCCGAACCACCGTTCCGACCGGCAAGACTCCACACCGAGGCACCCCAACTCCACGAAGGGCACCGGACATGGGTCCCCATCCCGCGGTCGCGGCGATACGCCTGGCGGTCCGCCGCGTACTCCACGACGTACTCACCGAGGTCTCCCGGAACACCGCCGCCTGCCCCGCGGCGGCCGCTCCCGCGCACCCGGACGCCCCCGCTCCCGCGCGCCCCGCGGCCGGCGAGCCGCCGCTGGTGCTGGTCGCCTGCTCCGGCGGCGCCGACTCCATGGCGCTGGCCTCCGCCCTGGCCTTCGAGGCGCGCAAGCTGGACGTCCGCGCCGGTGCCGTCACCGTCGACCACGGCCTCCAGCCCGGTTCCGCCCTGCGGGCCGCCGAGCTCGTCTCCCGGCTCGGCGCCCTGCGGCTCGACCCGGTCGAGGCCGTCACGGTGACCGTCGGCCGTGAGGGCGGGCCCGAGGCGGCCGCCCGCGACGCCCGGTACGCCGCCCTGGACGAGGCCGCCGAGCGCCTGGGCGCCGCCGCCGTCCTGCTCGGCCACACCCGCGACGACCAGGCCGAGACCGTGCTCCTGGGCCTCGCCCGCGGCTCCGGCATCCGGTCCCTGTCCGGCATGGCCGCCGTCTCCGGGGCCGGCCGCTACCGCCGCCCCTTCCTGCACCTCGACCGCCAGACCGCCCGCAAGGCGTGCCTGGCGCAGTCCCTGCCCGTCTGGGACGACCCGATGAACGCCGACCCGGCGTACACGCGGTCCCGGCTGCGCCACGAGGGGCTGCCCGCCCTGGAGAAGTCGCTCGGCAAGGGCGTCGTGGAGGCCCTCGCCCGCACCGCGCGGCTCTGCCGCGACGACGCCGACGCGCTGGACCGCTGGGCCGCCGAGGCCGACGCCTCCGTCCGCGACGAGGCCGGGCTGCTGGAGTGCGCCAAGCTGTACGCGCTGCCGCCCGCCGTGCGCCGCCGCGTCCTGCGCCGCGCGGCCATCGCCGAGGGCGCCCCGGCCGGCTCGCTGTTCGCCCGGCACGTCGAGGAACTGGACCGGCTGATCACCGGATGGCGGGGCCAGGGCGCGATCAACCTGCCCGGCCGCGTCGTCGCCCGGCGCCAGGGTGGCAGACTGGTCATCCGGCAAGGCTGACCGAGAACCGGCCGAGGCGTCGGCCGGGAGGCCGTCCGAGCCGCTCCAGGCCGACGCAGGCTGCAACGAAAGTGACCCGGGTGAACCAGAACGACATGGGCGCCGACCTCAAGTCGGTGCTCATCACCAAGGAAGAGATCGACGCCAAGCTGGCCGAGCTGGCAGCGAGGATCGACGCGGAGTACGCGGGCAGGGACCTGCTCATCATCGGCGTCCTCAAGGGCGCCGTGATGGTGATGGCGGACCTGGCGCGCGCCCTGTCCACCCCCGTCACCATGGACTGGATGGCCGTCTCCTCCTACGGGGCGGGCACCCAGTCCTCGGGCGTCGTCCGGATCCTCAAGGACCTGGACACCGACATCAAGGGCAAGCACGTCCTGATCGTCGAGGACATCATCGACTCCGGACTGACCCTGTCCTGGCTGCTGTCCAACCTCGGCTCGCGCGAGCCGGCCTCCCTGGAGGTCTGCACCCTGCTGCGCAAGCCCGAGGCGGCCAAGGTGGCGATCGACGTGAAGTGGATCGGCTTCGACATCCCCAACGAGTTCGTCGTGGGCTACGGGCTGGACTACGGCGAGAAGTACCGCAACCTCCCGTTCGTCGGGACGCTCGCGCCCCACGTCTACGGCGGCTGACGGCCGGGGCCGCGACGGCCCGGGAACCCCGGCCGCCCTCTCCGCGTTGGACGTGGGGAAGGCGGCCAAGGGCGACGATGCTGGGGTACCGTCCGAAGAACAGCTTTTTTTCCACACCCGTGCTGATACAGACGCCAGCACGTAGTCTCACACTCTCACAGCAGCATTTACCTACGGGCAGGAGGGACGGGGCGGCATCGCTCCGTATGGATGGACGTGAAGCGATACTTCCGTGGGCCGGTCATGTGGATCGTGCTGGCCGTCCTCGCCGTGGTCGTGTTGATGCAGGTCGTCGGCTCGTCGGGCGGCTACAAGACGGTGGACACCGGCAAGGTCGTCCAGGCGATCGCCAAGAACCAGGTCGACCAGGTCAAGCTGACCACCGGCGACGAACAGATGATCAAGGCCGACCTGAAGGACGGCCAGAAGATCGACGGCAGCGACAAGATCCAGGCGAGCTACATCGGGACCCAGGGTTCCGACCTCGCCGCGACGCTGCAGCAGAAGTACGAGGCCGGTGAGATCGAGGACGGCTACACGATCTCGCCGACGAAGCAGAGCGCCTTCGTCTCCGTGCTGCTCTCGCTGCTGCCCTTCGTCCTGATCGTCCTGGTCTTCCTCTTCCTGATGAACCAGATGCAGGGCGGTGGCTCCCGCGTCATGAACTTCGGGAAGTCCAAGGCCAAGCTGATCACCAAGGACACCCCCAAGACGACGTTCGCCGACGTCGCCGGCTCGGACGAGGCCGTCGAGGAGCTCCACGAGATCAAGGAGTTCCTCCAGGAGCCCGCCAAGTTCCAGGCCGTCGGCGCCAAGATCCCCAAGGGTGTGCTGCTCTACGGCCCGCCCGGAACGGGCAAGACGCTCCTCGCGCGGGCCGTCGCCGGCGAGGCGGGCGTCCCGTTCTACTCGATCTCCGGCTCCGACTTCGTCGAGATGTTCGTGGGTGTCGGCGCCTCCCGCGTCCGCGACCTCTTCGAGCAGGCCAAGGCGAACGCCCCGGCGATCGTCTTCGTCGACGAGATCGACGCCGTCGGCCGGCACCGCGGCGCGGGCCTCGGCGGCGGCCACGACGAGCGGGAGCAGACGCTGAACCAGCTGCTCGTCGAGATGGACGGCTTCGACGTCAAGGGCGGCGTCATCCTGATCGCCGCCACCAACCGGCCCGACATCCTCGACCCGGCCCTCCTGCGCCCCGGCCGCTTCGACCGCCAGATCGCGGTCGACCGCCCGGACATGCAGGGCCGCCTGGAGATCCTCAAGGTCCACCAGAAGGGCAAGCCGGTCGCGCCCGACGTCGACCTGGCCGCGGTCGCCCGCCGCACACCGGGCTTCACCGGCGCCGACCTGTCGAACGTGCTGAACGAGGCGGCGCTCCTCACGGCGCGCAGCGACAAGAAGCTCATCGACAACGAGATGCTGGACGAGGCGATCGACCGCGTGGTCGCGGGCCCGCAGAAGCGGACCCGGATCATGTCGGACAAGGAGAAGAAGATCACCGCGTACCACGAGGCCGGCCACGCCCTCGTCGCCGCGGCGTCCCCGAACTCCGACCCCGTCCACAAGATCACCATCCTGTCCCGCGGCCGCGCCCTGGGCTACACGATGGTCCTGCCGGACGAGGACAAGTACTCGACCACGCGCAACGAGATGCTCGACCAGCTCGCGTACATGCTGGGCGGGCGCGCCGCCGAGGAGCTGGTCTTCCACGACCCGACCACGGGCGCGGCCAACGACATCGAGAAGGCCACGGCCACGGCCCGCGCGATGGTCACCCAGTACGGCATGACCGAGCGGCTCGGCGCGATCAAGTTCGGCGGCGACAACACCGAACCGTTCCTCGGCCGTGAGATGGCGCACCAGCGCGACTACTCCGAGGAGGTCGCCGCGCTGGTCGACGAGGAGGTCAAGAAGCTCATCGAGACGGCGCACAACGAGGCGTGGGAGATCCTCGTCGAGAACCGCGACGTCCTCGACAACCTGGTCCTGCAGCTCCTGGAGAAGGAGACGCTCGGCAAGGAGGAGATCGCCGAGGTCTTCGCCCCGATCGTGAAGCGCCCGCCGCGCCCGGCGTGGACCGGTTCCTCGCGGCGCACCCCGTCGACGCGCCCGCCGGTGCTCTCGCCGAAGGAGCTGGCGCTGACCAACGGCGCCGCTCCGGCGGCGGCCACCACGGCCACGTCGGTGGAGACGGCGAAGACCGCCGAGGCGGCACCGGAGGACCGGCCGGAGTCCTGACCCCGGCCCCACCCGGAATGAACGCCGCGCCCTCCCGGGTTCTAGCCTGGGAGGGCGCGGCGTTCGCGCACTCCAGGGCAAGGACGGAACGAGGAGCACATGACCGACGCGGTGACGCTGGACGGCGAGGGCACGATCGGCGGGTTCGACGAGAAGCGCGCCGAGAACGCCGTGCGCGAACTCCTCATCGCGATCGGCGAGGACCCGGACCGGGAGGGTCTGCGGGAGACGCCGGCGCGGGTGGCCCGGGCGTACAAGGAGGTGTTCGCGGGGCTGTGGCAGGAGCCGGAGGACGTGCTGACCACGACCTTCGACCTCGGCCACGACGAGATGGTGCTGGTCAAGGACATCGAGGTGTTCTCGACCTGCGAGCACCACCTGGTGCCGTTCCGGGGCGTGGCCCACGTCGGCTACATCCCCTCGTCCTCCGGGAAGATCACCGGCCTGTCGAAGCTGGCCCGGCTGGTGGACGTGTACGCCCGCCGCCCGCAGGTGCAGGAGCGGCTGACCACCCAGATCGCCGACTCGCTGATGGAGATCCTCGACCCCCGCGGGGTGATCGTGGTCATCGAGTGCGAGCACATGTGCATGTCCATGCGCGGCATCCGCAAGCCCGGCGCCAAGACCCTCACCTCGGCCGTGCGGGGCCAGCTGCGGGACCTGGCGACCCGCACCGAGGCGATGAGCCTCATCATGGCGCGCTAGCGGCACCTTGGCGCGCCCGGGCCGCGGCGCCCGCGCAGGACGCACGCGTGGGACCCGCTGGTCCGGGGCAGGGGCCGGCGGAGGGCCTGGCGGCCGCCGCTACGCCGCCGAGGGGGAGGCGCCCGGGGGCTCGTCGTCCTCCGGGAGCCGGCACACCCGCTCCAGGAACAGGGCCGCCGCTATCACCGCGATCCCGGCCAGCACGGCGAAGCCCGCGTGGAAGACCTGGTCGCGGCGGGCCGGGACGTCCAGGGAGCCCAGCAGGAAGACCCCCGTCCCCCCGTACACGCCGCTCACCGCGGCCGTGACCAGCGCGCTGGCCTGGCCGAAGACCACCGCGCGGGCCGCCATCAGGGGCTCCACGCCCTTCGCGCCGGGACGGCGCTCCCGCTGCGCCCTCAGCCGGGAGCGCAGGGACAGCGCCGTCGCCGTGAGGACCGCCGCGATGGCGGCGAGCACGATGGGGGCGGCCAGCGGGACGCTCGGCAGGGTGCCGAACGCGTCCCACAGCCGTGCGCCGCCCCAGGCGAGGACCCCGGCCGCCAGGAAGAGGCCGGCCAGTACCTTGACCCTCAGTTGCTTCACCGGTGTCCTTCGCGTCCGTCGGTTCCTCCGTGTGCCCTTCGTCGGGGCAACGGTCAGTCGGGGAGGCGGAGTTCCAGGTCGCTGCGGACGGTCACGCCCTCCTGGGCGATTCCGGCCAGCAGGTCCGCCACCCGGCCCGCCCCGGGGAGCCGGGCCTCCGGCTCCACGTCCAGCCACGGGCGCAGCACGAAGGCCCGCTGGTGGGCGCGCGGGTGGGGCAGGGTGAGGGCCGGGTCGTCGGAGACCTCGTCCGCGTACGTGACGATGTCCACGTCGACCGTTCGGGCGCCCCACCGCTCCCCGCGCGCCCGGTGGAAGGCCTCCTCCACCGCGTGCGCCCGCTCCAGCAGCGACGAGGGGGGCAGCGTGGTCTCACCACCACCACGGCGTTCAGGTAGGGGGGCTGGGTGTCCGGGTCGACGCCCCAGGGCTCCGTCTCGTAGACCGGCGACACGGCCTTGACCCGTACGCCGGGCGTGTCCTCCAGGGCGTCCACGGCGCCCTGGAGGTTCTCCAGGCGGTTGCCGAGGTTGCCGCCCACGGAGAGGACGGCCGGCTTCGGGTTGGACAGCGTCGTGTCGGCGGCGTCGACCTGCTCCGTCACGGAGGCGGGCACCGGCTGTACCGTCGGGTCGCTGGGGGTGCGGTTCATACACGGCTCCGGGTGATCGTGATGGTCACATCGTCGAACGGGACGGTGATCGGGGCGTCCGGCTTGTGCACGCACACCTCGACCTCCTGGACGCCCTCGTGCGCGAGGCACTGCCGGGCGATGCGCTCGGCCAGCGTCTCGATCAGGTCGACCGGCTCGCCCCGCACCACGCCGACGACCTCCTCCGCCACGATGCCGTAGTGGACGGTCTTCGCCAGGTCGTCCTCCGCGGCGGCGGGCCGGGTGTCGAGGCCCAGCACCACGTCCACGACGAACGTCTGGCCCTCCTCCCGCTCCTTGGGGAAGACGCCGTGGTGCCCGCGGGCCCTGAGGCCGCGCAGTGCGACACGATCCACGCGAATCACTCCTGCTGTCGTAGGTCCGGGATGCTTCCGGCCCGGTGCGGTCGGCCCGGTCGCGACCCCTTGAATCTACCCGCGTCCACTGACAAGGCCCGCGCAGGTCCCGTCGGCGGTTTCCCCGGCACCCCGTCTACCCGCTCGCGGCGTTCACACCGCGTCGCCGTCGTCCCCTTCGCCCCCGGACTCCGCCAGGACGGGCGAGCCGTGGTGGGACCAGATCTTCCAGCCGTCCGGGGTGCGGCGGAACAGGTTCGTCGCGACGACCAGCTGGCCGACCAGCGGGCCCAGTTCGGTGCCGTCCTCGGCCGGACCGCCGCTGAGGATGTTCTCCGTGCAGGTCACCACCGCCGTGTCGGCGGCGAGCGACACCTTCACGTCGGTCAGGAAGAACTGGATGTACTCGGTGTTCGCCATGATCAGCGCGTACGAGCGGAGCACCTCGCCGCGGCCCGAGAGCACCGGCCAGCCCGGGTGGACGCAGGAGATCTCGCCGTACCGATCGTCCAGCCACAGGTCGGCGACCGCCTCGAAGTCGCCCTGCTCCACCGCCTCGTAGAAGGCGGTGTTGGCCAGTTCGACCGCTCTGACGTCGGTGCTGGCGCCGCTCACGAGGCGGCGCCTTCGACGGCGCGGGCCACCCGGACGGCGTCCGCCGTCGCCCGCACCTCGTGGACGCGCACGGCCCAGGCGCCCTGGTGGGCGGCGATCGCGGAGACCGCGGCCGTGGCGGCGTCCCGTTCCCGCGCCGGCGGCGGTGCCTTCCCCTCCCCGGCCAGTACGCGGCCCAGGAACCGCTTCCGGGAGGCGGCGACCAGCAGGGGGCGGCCCAGCGCCCGCAGCTCCGCCAGGTGGGCCACGAGGGCCAGGTCGTGCTCGGCCCGCTTGGCGAAGCCCAGGCCGGGGTCGAGGACGATCCGCTCGGGGGCGACACCGCCCTCGACGACCGCCTCCAGGCGCGCCCGGAGCTCCGCGACGACCTCGGCGACCACGTCGTCGTAGACGGCGAGGCCGTCCATGTCCCCGCTGAAGCCGCGCCAGTGCATGACCACGAACGGGACCTCCGCCGCGGCGACCGACGGGACCATCTCCGGGTCGGCCAGGCCGCCGCTGACGTCGTTGACGAGCACGGCGCCCGCCTCCACGGCCCGGCGGGCGACCGATGCGCGCATCGTGTCCACGGAGACGACGACCCCCCGCGAGGCCAGGCCCCGCACCACGGGGACGACCCGGCGCAGCTCCTCGTCCTCGTCCACCCGGGTGGCGCCCGGCCGCGTCGACTCGCCGCCGACGTCCACCAGGTCGGCGCCGCGGGCGGCCAGTTCCAGACCGTGCTCGACGGCGGCGGCGGTGTCGAACCAGCGCCCGCCGTCGGAGAAGGAGTCGGGCGTCACGTTGACGACGCCCATGACCGCGCAGCGGTCCCAGTCCGGCAACCCCTGGACAGCGCCCCGTCCGCTCAGCGTACTCATGCCCCCAGCCTAGGCCCGCAGGGGCGGCCGGGCGGTGACCGGGCCGCGCTCCGGGGTCCGGCCGGCCGGTGGCCCGGGCGGGAGGGAGCGGACGGGACGTCAGGCCGCGCGCACGCCCCGCTCGGGCGCGGCGTGGGCGAGGGCCGTGCGCCGGCCGGCCGGGCGGTCGGCGCGCCGGCGGAAGGGGCGGGGCGGGGCGACGTTCACGAAGCCCTCGGCCTGCATCGCGGCGAAGCCGATGCGCGGCAGGTCGCGCGCGGCGCGGTACACGACGAAGCGGGGTTCCCAGCGCGGCTGGAACTTCGCGTTGAACTTGTACAACGACTCGATCTGGAACCAGCGGGACAGGAAGACCAGCAGTCCGCGCCAGACCCGCAGGACCGGGCCGGCGCCCAGGCGTTCGCCGCGGGCCAGCGCCGAGCGGAACATCGCGAAGTTCAGCGACACCCGCGTCACGCCCAGCTTCGGGGACGCCTGGAGGGCGGCGACGATCAGCAGCTCGTTCATGCCGGGGTCGGCGGACCGGTCGCGGCGCATCAGCTCCAGGGACATGCCGTCCGACCCCCACGGCACGAAGTGGATGATCGCCTTCAGGTCCCCGTACGGGGAGGCGTCCGCCGTGCCGTCCGCCTTGTGGGCGGTCGCGATCACCGCGTCGCCGTCCGCCGGGTCCCCGATGCGGCCCAGGGCCATGGAGAAGCCGCGCTCGGTGTCGGTGCCCCGCCAGTCGGCCGCGGCGCGCCGCACCCGCTCCAGCTCGTCGTCCGACAGGTCACGAGCGCGCCGCACCCGGGTCTCGTAGCCGTTGCGCTCGATGCGCTTGACCATCTGGCGCACGTTGCGCATGGCGCGCCCGGAGAGCGAGAAATCCGCGACCTCCACCACCGCCTCGTCGCCCAGCTCCAGCGCGTCCAGGCCGGTCTCGCGGGTCCACACCTGGCCGCCGGTCTCGGAGCAGCCCACGACGGCGGGCGTCCAGGAGTGCGCCCTGGCCTCGTCCATGAACCGCTCGATGGCGCCGGGCCAGGCCTCCACGTCGCCGATCGGGTCGCCGCTGGCCAGCATCACCCCGGAGACGACGCGGTACGTCACGGCGGCCTTGCCGCTCGGGGAGAAGACGACCGCCTTGTCGCGGCGGAGCGCGAAGTGGCCGAGCGAGTCGCGGCCGCCGTGCCGGGCGAGCAGCTCCCGCAGCCGGGCCTCGTCCTCCGCGGTGAGCCGGGCGACCGGGTGCTCGGGGCGGAACGCCAGGTAGACGGTGGTGACGGCGGTGAGCAGGCCGAGCGCGCCGAGCGAGTAGCCGACCGTCCACGACACGCTGCCGCCGTACGCGACGGGCCCCTCGATGCCGAGCAGGCCGAGCAGGACGTGTTCCAGGCGGTCGCTGAGGCTCGGGTCGCCGACGACCTTGCCGGGGTGGGCGCTCACGACGACCAGGCCGAGGCCCATCGAACCGGTGCCCATGAGGACGAAGTTGGCCAGTGCCCGCCAGCGGCTGCGCGGGTCCGGCAGCGCGGCGAACTCCCCGCGGTGGCGCAGCAACAGCGCCAGCAGGGCCAGCGACAGCAGTGCGCCGACCACCGAGTGGCGGTACAGGAACTGCGCCACCGCGCCGGCCGGGAGCAGGACCACCGCGGCCCGCCAGGCGCGGCGCTTGCGGCGCTTCAGGCCGTGCGCGAGCAGCAGCAGCAGGACGCCGGCGCTGAGGGAGAGCGCGGCGGACAGCGGTCCGAGCGTGCCCGGCAGGACCTCCACCAGGTCGTGGAACCGGCTCGTCCGGAAGCGGGGGAACACCCCGGCGGCGATGTCGACCAGGCCGACGAACGCGCAGGCCGTGCCGACGAGCGAGGGCACCCTCTCGGCCCGCGGCCCGCGCAGGAACCGGCGCACCCGAGTCGGAACCGGTTCCGACTTATCCCCATCTACCGTGACAGACATGGCTTCCTGTGGCTCTGCGAGAGATTGACGCGTCCCTTCACCCCGGACGGTGCCGGGGCCGGACAGCCGGACGATGTGCGTTCTCTAGGACGGCGTGTCCGCGCGGGCGGTTCACTCGCGCCGCGGAAAATCTCGACGAGGAAGAAGGCTTGGGCGACGCATGGGTCTCACCGGCAACAAGGTCCTGGTAGTGGCCGCCCTCGCGGCGGTCGCGCTGTTCGCGGCCACGGTGTGGCTGTGGCCGCGGCTCGCCCGGCGGTCCCGGCGGGCCGTGCTCGGCAGGGTCGGCCTGCTCCTGGCGACCCAGCTGTCGCTGTTCGCCGCCGTGGGCCTGGCCGCCAACGGCCACTTCCTCTTCTACGGCTCCTGGTCGGACCTCCTGGGCCGGGAGCGGGAGCCCGGGGTGGTCGTCGACCACCCGGCCGGCGGCCGCGTCAGGGTCCTGGAGAAGCGCCCGACGGACGTGCCGGGCGGCCACCGCCCGCGGGTCGGCGGCCAGATACAGAAGGTCGTGATCACCGGGGGGACGTCCGGCATCACCAGCCCCGCCTACGTCTACCTGCCGCCGGAGTACTTCCAGCCCGCCCACGCCCGGCGGACCTTCCCCGCCGCCGTGGTCCTCACCGGCTACCCGGGCACCGCCGAGAACCTCCTCAGGAGACTGCGCTACCCGCGCACCGCCCACGAACAGGCCGGGGCAGGGAGGATGCAGCCGATGGTCCTGGTGATGCTCCGCCCGACCGTCGCGCCGCCGCGGGACACCGAGTGCGTGGACGTGCCGGACGGGCCGCGGACGGAGACGTACCTCGCCCGGGACCTGCCGAGGGCGGTCTCGGAGGCGTACCGGGTGGGCCGGGCCGCGCGGAACTGGGGGGTGATCGGCAACTCGACCGGCGGGTACTGCGCCCTGAAGATCGCGCTGCACCACCCGGACCGGTTCGCGGCGGGCGCGGGACTCTCGGCGTACTACCGGGCGGCCGAGGACGCCACGACCGGCGACCTGTTCCGGGGGGACGGGGGGCTGCGGAACCGGGCCGATCTGCTGTGGAGCCTGGACCACCTGCCGCAGGGCAGGTCGTCGTTCCTGGTGACCACCTCCCGGCGGGGGGAGGGGAACCTGAAGGGGACCCGGGACTTCATCGCCAAGGTGAGGGCCCCCGCGCGCGTCTCGTCGATCACGCTGGACAGCGGCGGCCACAACTTCGGCACCTGGAACCGCGAGGTACCGCCCGCCCTGGTCTGGCTGAGCGGCCGCCTCAGCGCGGCGTGAGGCCGCCCGGCGGCCCGGGGGACCACGTCCCGGCCCGCCATCGCCGAGGACCGCGGCCCGCGCGCCGTCCCGTGTCCGAGGGCCGTCCCGCGCGCCGTCCCGCGCCCGGGAAGCCGTCGACGCGACCGCGCGGCGCGTGTGGGCCACCGGCGCGCCCGCCCTCCGTACCTCCGCACCTCCGTACTCCGCATCTCCTCCGTACGCGGGAGCCCTCGACGGCGCCGGGTACCGCGCACCCGCCGGGACGGTCGGGAACCGCGCCCTGCGAACCCGTTCCCGGAGAACGGCGGGACCGACGCCGTACCGGAATGCGCGGCCGCGTTCGCGGAATTCCCCGACGCCGGGGCGAACGGGCCCGGGGCGCCCCGGCGGAAGCCGGTCGCGTCCGGTGATGTGACGGTCACCGTGGGGGCCCGGGGAAGTTCACGGCGCCGCGCGGACCGAACGCCCTCCCGGCGGGCGGGGCGGTCGACCGGAAAGCGTTCGCGGTGATCCGGGAATTCGCGGTCCGGCGCGGGCCGAGGACGTTTTCCGGCCCCGGCCGTCCGAAGTCGGCGGCGGGGATCGCGGCGGGTGACGGGGCCCGTGCGGCCGTTCCGCGCGTCCGGTCCGAAGTCCGCGCACGGAATCGACGCGGCGGTCGCCGGCCCCTGGGGGCCCGGGCGCGCCGCAGGCCGAGCGGGCCGTGGCGGACGGTGCCGACCGGCTCGTGCCCGCCACGGCGGACGCCGCGCCCGGCGCCTTCGGGCCGGTACCCCCGGAAGGCGGTGAACTCCCGGAAGCCGTGAACTCCCGGAAGGCGTGAACTCCCGGAAGGCGGTGAGCTCCCGGAAGGAGGTGAAAAGCTCCGGAACTCCGATGACGTGCCGGAACTCCGATGGCGTACCGCCCGCCGGCAATGCGCGGAACGCCGGTTCACCCCGGATCACCGCCGCCCGCGGCACGATCACCGGGACGCCGGCGGCCACCGATCCGGCCGAGCCGAACCGGAAGGTCGACGCCGGGTGCGCAAAACCCGCCGACGTCGCGGAGGCATACCCGGAGGAGAAGGGGCCGATCGGTGGGTAACGGCCACCGGTACGGGAAGTGGAGGGCCCGGTCCGGACGATCACATAGGCGAAACATTGCCGGGCCGATCCCCCAAAGGACTCGTACGCGCGGTAAATTTCAGGCCATGTCACGTGGACGCCACCGCCATTCCCCGCCCCTGCACCGGCTGCTGCCGCCCTCCGCGGTGGCCGGCGCGTCCTTCCTCTGCGCCGGGGGCGCCTGGCTCCTGGCCGATCCGCTCGGGCTGCGCCTGCTCGTCGCCGTCACGGCGGCGGCCGCCGTGACGGGCGCGATCCTCATGCGCACCTGGGACCGTGCGGCCGGCCGGCGCGTCGCCGAGCTGACCCGCGCCCGCGCCGGCGACCAGTGGAGGGCCGAGGAGCGCATAGCGGAGCTGGAGGTCGACCTCGAGGAGGCCCGCGAACTGCGCGCCAGGCTCGACGCGAAACTGCGCGCCAAGCGGGTCGAGCTCGCCGCCCTCCGCAACGAGCACGCGGAGCTGCTGCGCCGGTACGCCACCGCCGAGACCAAGCGCGCCAGCGCCCTGGAGGGCCGCCGCCGCCTCCGGGCCGGGGTTGTCGGCGGCGGGCCCTATTCTCGGTGACCATGCGCGACGACCGCACGACACCAGCCTGGCCGCCCGCCTACCCGCAGGGGTACGCGGTCGTCGACGTGGAGACCACCGGGCTCTCCCCGCACGACCGGATAGTGTCCGCCGCCGTCTACCGGCTGGACGCGCGCGGCGAGGTCGAGGACCACTGGTACACGCTGGTCAACCCGGAGCGCGACCCCGGTCCGGTGCGGATCCACGGGCTGACCAGCGACGTGCTGGAGGGTGCGCCGCTCTTCGCCGAGGTGGCCGCCGAGCTCTCGGAGCGGCTCGGCGGCCGCGTCCTGGTCGCCCACAACGCCTACTTCGACTGGACGATGATCGCCCGCGAGTACGCCCGGGCCGAGCGCACCGCGCCGGTGCGGCAGCGGCTGTGCACCATGGCGCTGGCCAGGGAGCTGGCGCTGCCCCTGCCCAACATGAAGCTGGAGTCGCTCGCGGCCCACTTCGGCGTGCGGCAGCGGCGGGCCCACCACGCGCTGGACGACGCGCGGGTGCTGGCGGAGGCGTTCCGGCCGAGCCTGCACGCGGCGGCCGAGCGCGGCGTGCGGCTGCCCCTGCTGGAGTGCCGTCCGCTCGTGGAGTGGTCGGCGCCGTCCGGCGGGGGGAGGGCCGCCGGCGGAGCCGCGTACCGCTCCGGCGCCCGCCGCCCGGCGCGGAGGCGGCCGCCGTGCCCGTACCCCAACCCGGGTCGCTACGAGCCGGGCGGGCCGCTCAGGCAGGGCATGCGGGTGGCGTTCTCGGGCGACACCTCCGTCGAGCGCGAGCTGCTGGAGGACCGGGCCGTCGAGGCGGGGCTGCACGTGGCGACCGGCGTCTCGCGGCTGACCAGCCTGCTGGTCACCAACGACCCGGAGGCGGCCACGTCGAAGGTGGCCAGGGCCAGGGCGTTCGGCACGCCCGTCCTCGACGAGGCCGCCTTCACCCACCTGCTGCGGGACGTGGCGCCGTGCGGCGGCCGGATCGCGGGGACCGCCGGGTCGAACGGGTGACGGCCGGGCGCGCCGTCCCCCGTTCCGGCCGGCGCGCCCCGCACCCTGTGGCGCATGGCACGTTGTGAGGTCTGCGGAAACGAGTACGGCATGTCCTTCGAGGTGCACGCGCAGGGCGCCGTGCACGTCTTCGACTGCTTCGCCTGCGCCATCCACCGCATGGCACCCATCTGCGAGCACTGCCGCGTCCAGATCATCGGGCAGGGCGTCGAGGCGGACGGCCGCTGGTTCTGCGGCGCGCACTGCGCCCGGGCGGAGGGCGAGGTGAGGATCGTCGACAAGGTGTGACCCGGGGACGGGTCCCGGCGGTGGCGGGAGTACGGTCGTGGGGTGTACCGCTTCCTGTTGTCCCGGCAGTGGGTGATCCTCACCCTGATCGCCCTCGTCCTGATCCCGGTGATGGTCGAGCTGGGCTTCTGGCAGTTCCACCGGCACGAGCGCCGGGTCGCGCAGAACGCCCTGATCGCGGACAACCTGCGGGCCGCGCCGGTCCCCGTGACCGAACTCACCTCCCCCGGCCACGCGGTCCCGCGGTCCGACCGCTGGCGCCGCGCGACCGCGACCGGCACCTTCGACCCGGCCCACGAGGTCGTCGTCCGCCGCCGCACCAACGCCGACGAGCGGGTCGGCGTACACGTCCTGACCCCGCTCGTCCTCGACGACGGGCGGATCCTGCTCGTCAACCGCGGCTGGGTCCCCGCCGCCCCGGACCAGAAGTCGTACCCCGACGTGCCGCCCGCCCCGAGGGGCCGGGTCACGGTGACCGGCCGGCTCATGCCCGACCAGACCACCGGCGGCAGCGGCATCAGGGACCTCCGGGGCCTGCCGCCCCACCAGGTCATGCTCATCGACAGCCGGCAGCAGGCCGAGCGGCTGGGCCGGCGGGTGCTCGGCGGCCACCTGGAGCTGACGGCCCCCGTGCCGGCCGGGGGCTCCCCCGAACCGGTGCCGGACCCGGACCACGACTCGATCGGCGCCCACATGGCGTACGCCGTGCAGTGGTGGCTGTTCGCGGCGGGCGTCCCCGCGGGCTGGGTCACCCTGGTGCGCCGGGAGCGCCGCGACCGGGCGGCGGCTGCCGGGACGGCGCGGGAGGACGGCCCGGCGAAGGGCGCACCGACCCCGCGCGAACCCGCGGACGTGTGACGCGGCGCGCGCCGTACGGTGCGTCGCCGCAGGCCACGCGCCCGATGGGGCGGGCCCGCTGATTGGTCCCTCTCCGCTGCGGGAACACGCCAGGACGTGACCCAACTCATCGAGGACTACGCCCTCATCGGCGATCTGCAGACCGCCGCTCTGGTGGGCAGGGACGGTTCGATCGACTGGCTCTGCCTGCCCCGGTTCGACTCCGGTGCCTGCTTCGCCGCGCTCCTGGGCGACGAGAACAACGGCCACTGGCGGATCGCGCCCACCGGTGCGCGGGCCTGCGCCCGGCGGGGCTACGTGGGCGACTCGCTGGTGCTGGAGTCCGTGTGGGAGACCCGTACCGGCAGCGTGCGCGTCGTCGACTTCATGCCGCACCGCGACCGCACGCCCGACGTGATGCGGATCGTGGAGGGCGTGGGCGGGCGGGTCGAGATGTCGTCCGTGCTGCGCCTGCGCTTCGACTACGGGTCGGTCGTGCCGTGGATGCGGCGCGTGGACGGCCACCGGGTGGCCGTCGCCGGCCCGGACTCCGTGTGGCTGCGCAGCGAGCCGGAGGTGAAGACGTGGGGGCAGCAGTACAGCACCTGCTCCTCGTTCACGGTCCGGCCCGGCGAGAAGGTCGCCTTCTGCCTCACCTGGCACCCCTCCCACGAGCCGCGCCCACCGTTCGTCGACCCGCACACGGCGCTGGAGCACACCCTGGAGGACTGGAAGTCCTGGTCGGCACGGTGCACATACGAGGGGCCGTACCGGGACGCGGTGATGCGCTCGCTGATCACGCTGAAGGCGCTCACGTACGCGCCGACCGGCGGGATCGTCGCCGCCGCCACCACCTCCCTGCCGGAGGAACTCGGGGGCGTGCGCAACTGGGACTACCGCTACTGCTGGTTGCGCGACTCCACCCTGACCCTGCGGGCGCTGCTGTCGGCCGGGTACCTGGAGGAGGCCGCCGCCTGGCGGGACTGGCTGCTGCGGGCCGTCGCGGGCGACCCGGCGGACCTCCAGATCATGTACGGCCTGGCGGGTGAGCGGCGCCTCCCGGAGTCCGAGGTGCCGTGGCTGCGCGGCTACGGCGGCGCGCGCCCGGTCCGGATCGGCAACGCCGCCGTGAAACAGCTCCAGCTGGACGTGTACGGCGAGGTGATGGACTCGCTGGCGCTGGCGCGCGGGGCGGGGATGCCGCCGCAGCGGCAGGCCTGGGCGCTCCAGCTGAGCCTGCTGGGGTTCCTGGAGTCGACGTGGCGGCAGCCGGACGAGGGGCTGTGGGAGGTGCGCGGCCCGCGCCGGCACTTCGTGCACTCGAAGGTCATGGCGTGGGTGGCGGCCGACCGGGCGGTGCGCACGCTGGAGCGCGACCCGTCCCTGCCGGGGGACGTGGCGCGGTGGCGGGCGATGCGCGAGGAGGTGCACCGGGACGTGTGCGAGCAGGGCTACGACCCGGTGCGCAACACCTTCACCCAGTCCTACGGCTCGTCGGAGCTGGACGCGGCGGTGCTGATGATCCCCCGCGTGGGCTTCCTCCCGCCGGAGGACCCGCGGGTGGTCGGCACGGTGGAGGCGGTGCGGGCGGAGCTGGGCCACCACGGCTTCATCCGCCGGTACGGCACGGACGGGATCGCGGTCGACGGGTTGCCGGGCGGCGAGGGCACGTTCCTCGCCTGCTCGTTCTGGATGGCGGACGCGCTGCGCATGACGGGCCGCGACCGGGAGGCGCGGGAGCTGTTCGAGCGGCTGCTGGGGCTCTGCAACGACGTGGGGCTGCTGGCGGAGGAGTACGACCCGGTGGCGCGGCGGCAGCTGGGCAACTTCCCGCAGGCGTTCAGCCACGTGGGGCTGGTGGCGACCGCCCTCGCGCTGACGCCGGGCGACCCGGCAGGATAGGCGCATGGATCTTGGACTGAAGGATCGTGTGTACATCGTGACGGGTGCCTCCCGCGGCCTGGGGTACGCGGCGGCGGAGGCGCTGGTGGCGGAGGGCGCGAAGGTCGTCCTGACGGCGCGCGGCGCGGAGGCCGTCGAGGAGGCCGCCGCCGGGCTCGGCCCCCGCGCGGTCGGGGTCGTCGCGGACAACGCCGACCCGGCCGGCGCGGACCGGCTGATCGACACCGCGCGCTCGCACTTCGGAGGGTTCGACGGCGTGCTCGTCAGCGTCGGCGGACCGCCGCCCGGCGGGGCCGCCGACAACACCGACGAGCAGTGGCGGGCCGCGTTCGACTCGGTGTTCCTGGGAGCGGTGCGCATGGCCCGTGCCGCGGCGGCCGCGCTGGAGGAGGGCGGGGTCGTCGGTTTCGTGCTGTCCGGTTCGGTGTACGAGCCGATTCCCGGCCTGACCATCTCCAACGGCCTGCGCCCCGGCCTGGCGGGCTTCGCCAAGTCCCTCGCGGACGAGCTCGGGCCGCGCGGCATCCGCGTCGTGGGTCTGCTGCCGTCGCGGATCGACACGGACCGGGCACGGGAGCTGGACGCGCTCTCGGGCGACGCCGCGGCCGCGCGGGCGGCCAACGAGGCGCGGATCCCGCTGCGCCGCTACGGCACGCCGGAGGAGTTCGGCAGGGCGGCGGCGTTCCTGCTCTCCCCCGCCGCCTCGTACCTGACGGGGGTGATGCTCCCGGTGGACGGGGGCGCCCGCCACGGCTTCTGAGCCGGGCTGGACACGGGGAGCGCGCCCCGCCCCGCTCCGGGACAGGGCGGGGCGGGGCTCAGTCGGAGAGGCCCGCGAGGTCGCGCAGGCGGCGGGCCTGTGCGGCGCGCTCGGCGGCGCGCTGCTCCTCGTAGGTGCGCCCGGCCGCGTCGCGCAGGAGCGCCTTGGTCTCGACGACGGCGTCGCGCTCCGCGGAGAGCAGGGCGGCGGTCAGGTCCCGCACGGCCGCGTCCAGCTCGTCGGCCGGCACCACGAGGTTGGCCAGGCCGATGCGCTCGGCCTCGTCGGCGTGGACGAACCGGCCCGTGACGCAGATCTCCAGCGCGCGGGCGTAGCCGACCGCGGCGACGAGGGGCTGCGTCCCGGCCAGGTCGGGCACCAGGCCGAGGCCGGTCTCGCGCATCGCGAACTGCACGTCCCGCGTGACGACCCGCAGGTCGCAGGCGAGGGCGAGCTGGAAGCCGGCGCCTATCGCATGGCCCTGGACGGCCGCGATCGACACGATGTCGTTGCGGCGCCACCAGGTGAACGCCTCCTGGTACCCGGCGACGACCGCGTCCAGGTCGTCGTCGGAGGCGCGCGCCAGATCGAGGAACGACGGTTCCCCGTCGAACCCCTCGGGCGTGAAGGCCCGCCGGTCGAGGCCGGCGGAGAACGACCTGCCCTCCGCGCGCAGCACCACGACCCGCACGCTGCCCGGCAGTACCCGCCCGGCCTCGGTGAGGGCCCGCCACAGGGCGGGCGACTGGGCGTTGCGCTTCGCCGGGTCGGCGAGGGTCACCGTGGCGACGGCGTCCTCGACGGCAAGACGCACCCCGTCCTTGTCGAGCAGGACGGGGGCGGGATCGGTCGGGGTCACGGGGCGCCTCCGGGTCCGGTGCAGCGGTTGGTCGGCGCGACCGGGGCGGTCGCGCCGACCAACAAATTACTGCACGGTAATTGCACGGTCGACCGCCCGGCCGCGGCGGACCGCGGCCGGTGCCGGCCGGACGTCACCACCGGCGCCACGGGACGCCTCACGACCCGCGCCGCCGGTCAGGCCGGTGCGGCCTTCTTGCCCCGGGTCGCCCCGCCGCGTCCGCGCAGCGCGACTCCGGACTCGGTGAGCATCCGGTGGACGAATCCGTAGGACCGGCCGGTCTCCTCGGCCAGGGCCCGGATGCTCACACCGGCGTCGTACTTCTTCTTCAGGTCTGCCGCGAGCTTCTCGCGCGCGGCGCCGGTCACCCGGCTGCCCTTCTTCAGAGTCTCGGCCACCCGTGCCTCCTCATGGGAAGTGCGCTCTGGACTTCTCATGATCACCCCTCCGGGCCCACATGGCCAGCCATTCGACAAGCTCGATGGGCGCGGATTTCGCCGCGCGGTGGCCGCACCGCGCGGCCGGACCCCGGACCCGGCGCCCGCCCGGCGGCGAAGTGCCAGGTCAGCGGGGTGCCACGAGGAAGCGCACGGTGTGGTGTCCGCTCCGGGAAACCGCGGGCACCACGCCGCGATACGAGATCCGCTCACTCAGATGAAGGAGGGCGGCTAGGCCGAATGATCCGTACGGAGGTGCTCAGGCGAGGGAGACCAGGTCCGCGTAGTCCGCTCCCCACAGGTCCTCGACCCCGTCCGGGAGGAGGATGATCCGCTCGGGCTGGAGTGCGTCGACGGCGCCCTCGTCGTGCGTGACCAGGACGACCGCGCCCTTGTAGGTACGCAGCGCGCCGAGGATCTCCTCGCGGCTGGCCGGGTCGAGGTTGTTCGTCGGCTCGTCGAGGAGGAGCACGTTCGCCGAGGAGACGACGAGGGTCGCCAGGGCGAGCCGGGTCTTCTCGCCGCCGGAGAGGACCCCGGCCGGCTTGTCGACGTCGTCGCCGGAGAACAGGAACGAGCCGAGGACCTTGCGGACCTCGACCAGGTCCAGATCGGGGGCGGCCGAGCGCATGTTCTCCAGGACCGTGCGCTCCGGGTCGAGCGTCTCGTGCTCCTGGGCGTAGTAGCCGAGCTTCAGGCCGTGGCCCGGGACGACCCGGCCCGTGTCGGGCTCCTCCACGCCGGCGAGCAGGCGCAGCAGGGTCGTCTTGCCCGCCCCGTTGAGCCCGAGGATGACGACGCGGGAACCCTTGTCGATGGCGAGACCGACATCGGTGAAGATCTCCAGCGAGCCGTACGACTTGGACAGCCCCTCCGCCGTGAGCGGGGTCCTGCCGCAGGGCGCGGGCTCGGGGAAGCGCAGCTTGGCGACCTTGTCGGACTGGCGCAGCTCCTCCAGGCCGGACAGCAGCTTCTCGGCGCGGCGGGCCATGTTCTGCGCGGCGACCGTCTTGGTGGCCTTGGCGCGCATCTTGTCGGCCTGGGCGTTGAGCGCGGCGGCCTTCTTCTCGGCGTTCTGCCGTTCGCGGCGGCGGCGCTTCTCGTCGTCCTCGCGCTGGCGCTGGTAGAGCTTCCAGCCCATGTTGTAGACGTCGATCACGGACCGGTTGGCGTCCAGGTAGAAGACCTTGTTGACGACGGTCTCCACGAGGTCGACGTCGTGGGAGATCACGATGAAGCCGCCGCGGTACGTCTTGAGGTAGTCGCGCAGCCAGGTGATCGAGTCGGCGTCGAGGTGGTTGGTCGGCTCGTCCAGGAGCAGCGTGTCGGCGTCCGAGAAGAGGATCCGCGCCAGTTCGATGCGGCGGCGCTGGCCGCCGGAGAGGGTGTGCAGCGGCTGGCCGAGGACCCGGTCGGGCAGGCCGAGGGCGGCGGCGATGGTGGACGCCTCGGCCTCGGCGGCGTACCCGCCCTTGGTGAGGAACTCGGTCTCCTGGCGCTCGTACTGCCTGAGGGCCTTGTCGCGGGTGGCGCCCCTGCCGGAGGCGATGCGCTCCTCGTTCAGCCGCATCTTGCGGAGCAGCACGTCGAGGCCGCGGGCGGAGAGGATCCGGTCGCGGGCCAGCACGTCGAGGTCGCCGGTGCGCGGGTCCTGCGGGAGGTAGCCGACCTGGCCGGAGCGGGTGATGGTGCCGGCGGCGGGGACGCCCTCGCCGGCGAGGCACTTGGTGAGGGTGGTCTTGCCGGCGCCGTTGCGGCCGACGAGGCCGATGCGGTCGCCCCTGGCGACGCGGAAGGAGGCGGACTCGACGAGGACGCGTGCGCCGGCGCGCAGCTCAAGGCCGGTGGCGGTGATCACGGACAGACTCCAGGGCGGGAGGACGGTGGGTGGACGGCGGCTGCGGTGACGTCGACACCGTCTAATGCGCGGGGAGAATGGCCATGCGGGCCAGTCTAACGGGCGCATGCAACCGTTCTTCCGGGATGCGCCGGTCCTTCCCGCGGGCGGGCGCCCCCCAAAGGCGCGGTCCGGCGGCGGGGCGGGGCCGCCGGGGCGGGGAGGGGTGGGGGACGATGGCTTCTCACCAGCCCGTACGAACCGGAGGATCCCGCACCATGAGCGCCGCACCCA
>JAAXOU010000410.1 GCA_012396115.1 Streptomyces somaliensis DSM 40738
CTCCGCGGCCGCGCGGACCCGGGCGGCCGCGGCGGCCGTGCGCTCGACGAACCGGGCCGGGTCCTCCAGCGGCGGAGCGGGCAGCTCCGCCTCCGCCCCGGCCCCGGCTTCGGCCTCCGCCTCCGCGACGGCCCCCGGGACCCCCTCCAAGGGGTCCGGCTCCCGGTCCGGCAGCGGCTCCGGGTGGAGGAGCGGCGCCCAGTACGCCAGGCGTGAGGCGCCGTCCGCCTCGTGCCCGAACAGGGCCCGGTCCCACTGCGCCCGGAGCAGCGCGGCGCGCGGCTTGGGGCCGCTGCCGTGGACGTACACGATCTGGGGTCGCATCGGCCCTCCCGCCCGCTCAGGCGCCCACGGTGATCTCTTCGAGCGCCTCCAGGCGCCGCCACCGGGACTCCGGGGCGCGGGCCGGCGGCATCAGGTCGGCCGCCGGCAGCGGCCCCAGGTCCAGGCCGGTCAGCAGCACCACGTCCTCCACCGGCACCTGGTACGTGCGGAACGCGCCCAGCGGCGGCGGCGCGCCCGGCAGCGCCCCGGCGAGCGCCCGGTCGGCGTCGCGCGTCAGGTCGGGGCTCTGGTCGAGGACGTACGCCGTCGCCGCGAGCGCCCCCTCGTGCAGGAACGCGGCGACCTTCCAGAACCGCAGCGGCACCTGCACGCCCCGGTACGGCGGGTCGGAGTCGTGCAGGACGGGGCCGGTGAGCACCGTCAGCCGCCGGTCGTGGCGGGCGGCGTGGTCCAGCAGGTAGTTCTCCAGGCCCTGCCAGACCTCCTTGCCCTGGTTGAACACGTCGGCCTGCGGGGCGGCGTTGGTGTAGTGGAACGTGTCGCCGTTCGCGCGCGCCGCCACCGCCCCCGCGCCCCACACCGGGTCGAGGCGGCGCACCAGGTGGCCCCGGTCCAGGGAGTTGTCCCGGTACACCTCGGGGCCGGCCTGCCACTCCTCCGGCACGCGCGGGTCGTAGTACCAGGCGTCGTCGCGCGGCACGTCCTCGACGAGGTGCTCGCCGTCGATGCACACGGCGGTGGCGGCCGCGAACCGCCGGTCGGGGCGCAGCACCACGCTGAAGTGCGTGTACGGCAGGACGACCGTCTCGACGCTCGGCGTCACGAGGCGCGGCAGGGGTACGGCGGGGCCGAGGAACCCCTCGTCGTAGCCGTCGCGGTCGGCGAGGGAGCCGCCGGGACCCTCCGAATCATCGGAAGAAATCATGATGTGTCCACTACCGCGCGGGGGTGGGCCCCCAACGGCGCGGCGGCCCGGGCCACCCCATCGGCGCAGGGGCCGGCGGCCCGCGGACCGGGCGGGCGGACCCGTTCAGGCGGTTTTCCCCGTCCGGCCGCGCGCCGGGGGATTGGCCCGCGCACCGCGCGCGGAAGGGATCGGGCCGACCGACCCCGCAACCGCCCGCGTCAGGAGACCTCCATGGGTGCCACCGGCCTCTCCCTGCACATCGGACTCAACACGGTCGACCCCGACCGCTACGACGGCTGGGACGGCCGCCTCCTCGCCTGCGAGAACGACGCGCGCGACATGGCCGCCCTCGCCCGCGACTCCGGCTACGCCGACACCGTCCTGCTCACCGGCGAGGCCACCGTCGACGGCGTCACCGCCGCCCTGCGCGACGCTGCGGCCCGCCTCGGCGAGGGGGACGCCTTCCTCCTGACGTACTCGGGCCACGGCGGCCAGGTCCCGGACGAGACCGCCGGCGAGGAGGAGCCGGACGCCCTCGACGAGACCCTCGTGCTGTACGACCGGCAGTACCTCGACGACGAGCTGAACCGCGAACTCGCCCGCTTCGCCGACGGCGTGCGCATCCTGGTCCTGCTCGACTGCTGCCACAGCGGCAGCGCCGTCGAGGTGCGCGACCTGCTCACGCCGGAGGCGCTGCGCGAGCAGTTCGGCACGGCGGACCGCGAGGCGGTCGAGGCGGCGTCCCGTCTCATGCCCGCCGCCCGGCAGGGCGCCCTGTACCAGCGCGACAAGGGCTTCTTCGACGAGCTCCAGCGGGAGCTGCGCGCGGAGCGGCGCCCCGCGGACGCGCTGCTGATCTCCGCCTGCCAGGACAACCAGGTCGCCGCGGACGGCCCGGTGAACGGCCGGTTCACCGGAACGCTGCTGCGGGTGTGGGACGGGGGCGCCTACCGCGGCGACCACCGGGCCTTCCACCGCGCGATCGTCCGCCGCATGCCCGCCAACCAGAGCCCCAACCTGTACCTGTCCGGGCGGCCCGCCGAGTCGTTCCTCGCACAGCGCCCGTTCACCGTCTGACCCGCGCCGGGCCCGCCGGACGCCGCCGGGCTCCGGACGTCGGACTTCGGGCACCGCCGGACTTCGGGCACCGCCGGGCTCCGGGTGCCGCCGGGCTCCGGGCACCGGACTTCGGGGGCCACCGGGAGGACCGGGGCCACCGGGTCCGGCCCGCGCCGGGCCCGCCGTGCTCACCCGAACAGGCCGGGCACCCGGATCGTCCGCACGGGCCGGCCCCGCCACACCGCCCCCTGCGCGGCCGGTCCGGCCCGTGCGGCCCCCGCGTTCCGTG
>JAAXOU010000411.1 GCA_012396115.1 Streptomyces somaliensis DSM 40738
GCCGTGCGGGGGGAGGGGCGCCGTCGGGCACCGGCCGCGCCCGCCCCCGCTCCGCGCCGCGGCGGGCGTTGTGCCGACCACCTGCCGCTACCGGCCCGCGCGCCGTATGGTCCTCACGGCGACAGGACGAACCGGTACGCGGGGGTGCGTGACATGGGCGGGAGCACGGTGTCGGGAGAGCGGTTCGAGGAGCACCGGCCGCGGCTGCGGGCGGTGGCCTACCGGATGCTGGGCTCGCTCGACGAGGCGGAGGACGCGGTGCGGGAGGCGCGGCTGCGGCCGGACCGCACCGGCGGGGACGACGTGCGGGACCCCGGCGACCGGCTCACCGCGGCCGTCGCCCGGATCTGCCTGGACCGGCTCCGCGCCCGCGCGGCCCGCCGTGAGGAGCCGCTCCTGCGCGAGGACGGGCGGGTGCGGCTGCCCGACCCGGTCGTGAGCCGGGCGTCCGGGCCGGGTCCCGAGCAGGCGGCGCTCGCCGCCGACGAGGGGGGCTTCGCCCTGATGACCGTGCTGGACACGCTGGCCCCGGCCGAGCGGCTGGCCTTCGTGCTGCACGACCTGTTCGCGGTGCCCTCCGAGGACGTCGCGCGGGTGCTGGACCGTACGGCCGCGTCGGCGCGGCAGCTCGCCGACCGCGCCCGCCACCGCGTCCGGGCGGCGGCGCCCCCGCCGGACGGCGACGCGGCCGGCCGCCGGGAGGTCGTGGAGGCGTTCCTCGCCGCGGCCCGCGACGGCGACCTGGACGCCCTGGTCGCCGTACTGGACCCGGACGTGGTGGCCCGCTCCGACGGCGGCACGCTGCGCCCGAGCGTGCTGCGCCGGGGCGCGGCGACCGTCGCCTCCCAGGCCGTGGTCTTCGCCCGTCTCGCGGAGACCGCCCACCCGGTCCTGGTCAACGGCGCCCCGGGCGTCCTGACGGTGTCGGAGGGCCGGGCGGTCTCGGTGATGTCCTTCACGATCCACGGCTCCCGCGTCACGTGCCTGGACATCCTCACCGACCCCGGCCGCCTCGTCCGCCTGGACGTCGACGCCCTGGTGGGGTGAGGCGGGCCGCCGCGGGTCAGGCCCCCGAGGGCTCCCCGGCACGGGCGGCGGCACGGCGGGCGGAGCGGGCGTCGAGGGCGGTGACCACCTGGGCGTGGAAGCGGTCCACGGCCTGGTCGACGCTGCGGATGAAACCCGTCTCCGCGTTGCCGCGCCCCGTGCCCATGCCCTTGAACAGGGAGAGGCGGAAGCCGGTGATCCGGCCGCCGTCCTTGGGGAGCAGGTCGCCGGGCTCCGGCCGGAGGTGCTCCAGGGTGCCGCGGGGGCCGGGGCCCCCGCCCTCGACGAGCGTCTCGACGTGCAGGTCCGCCGGCGCCGTCGCGAGCTGCCGGACCAGGCGCTTCGCCCAGGTCAGCGGAGAGCCCTGGACCGGCGCGTCGACCTCGATCGACGTACGGAGCTTCTGCGTCCGCAGGTCCGCCACGAACACCAGGACCCCCGGCGTGCCGTCGACGCGCGCCTCCGCGTGCAACCGCCCCTCCGCGCACAACCGGTCGGCCAGTGCCCTCCGGCGCGCCCCGGGGTCGACACCGCGCCGGCCCCGCTGCACCGGCAGCACCTTCTGCCCCAGCTCGCCACCCAGCCGCAGGCACACCTGGCGCACCAGCCGTTCCCAGCTCTCCACCACCTCCAGAGAGCGCGGGTCGCCCTGGCAGAGGGTCTCCTCGTCGATCGCGCGGCGCACCGGCACCCACGCCGCCCCCATGTTCTGGAAGCCGTGGCAGCCCGAGTTCTCGTGCTGGAGGTAGTGCAGCAGCTCGTGGAGGAGCCAGGCGTGCGCGGCGTTGCCGACGCCCTCGTGGCGGATCAGCATCTGCGCCTGGTGCGCGACCTCCGCCCAGGACAGGTGCCACAGGGCGACCTTGTGCCTGCGGCGCCGGTCCGTGCGGACGTCGACCAGCGGGCTGCCCTCCAGCGCCACGTCGTTGGAGAGCGTCAGCACCGCTTCGTAGCCGCGCCGCGCGGCGATGTCCATGTACGCCTGGACCTGCTCGGACCTGAGGGCGTTGCCGTTCATCTTCGTCTCGACCAGCGCCGTCCAGAGCTTGCCGGCCCGCTCGACGCGGACGACCCCGTCGGGGCGCCTGGGAGTCTCCCCGTGGGGCAGCGACACCTCGGTGAAGGTCTCCATCCGCCCGGCCGGCGCCCCGAACCCGGCGGTGAGCCGACGCCCGAACTCCGGGACCTGCGCCATCACGGACAGCAGCACGGACGTCGCCCGCACCTCCCGCTCGCGGTCGCTCCTCAGCGCCGGGGCGGGGAAGAGCCTGGCGGTGCGCCACGCGTCGTTCTCGGCGAGCGACCTCCTCGGCGCCCTGGGGAGGGTGACCTTCTTCTTGGCGGTGCGCGGGCGGGTCCGCGCGGGCCCGCCCCGCCGGGCCGGTCCGTCCGGCGGGGCGGTGTCCGCCGCGTCGCCGGGCTCCC
>JAAXOU010000412.1 GCA_012396115.1 Streptomyces somaliensis DSM 40738
ACCGCCGGCCGGGGGGCCGGCACGAGCGGGAGCGTGGCGGGGGTGACCGTGGAGCCCGGCCAGGGTCCGGCGGCCTCGGCGCGCTCGGCGGCGCCGCGGCACACCGGGCAGTCGTCGACGTGCCGGACGAGTTCCCCGCGCAGCGCCGCCGACAGCGGCGCTGGATGGCCTCCGGCGAACCGGGCGACGGCGGGGCAGGCGCCGGTACCGGCGACGGCGAGGGCGGCGCGGGTGCGCTCCACCTCGCACGCGGCGGCGGACAGCAGCTCGCGGGCGGCCTGCGGGGTCCTGCCGAGGACGGCGGCGACCCCGGGGACGTCCAGCCGGTGCCGTACCGCGAGCTCCAGGGCCTCGCGCTGCTCCGGTGTGGTGCCGGCCGCCTCGGGCCAGGCGAGGAGGGCGAGTTCGCCGCGGCGCCGCTCGGCGGTCTCCTCGCCGGCGCCGGGGGACCCGGGGGCGGTCCGCCGGGGCGGCAGGCCGCGCCGGGCGCGCCGCCGGGTGCGCGGCCCCGGCCGGGTCAGAACCCCCCGCCGAAGTCGCCGCCGCCCCCTCCGCCGAAGTCGCCCCCTCCGCCGCCGAAGCCACCGCCGCCGAAGTCGCCGCCGAAGTCCGAGGGGTTGTAGTCCGCGCCCGAGAAGTCGCCGCCGGCGAAGGTGTCGTAGCCGTCGCCGCCGTACCCGGCCCCGTAGGCCGGGGTGGCGAGGGTGGTGCCGAGCATCGTGCCGACCAGGAGGCCGGGCAGGAGCGCGCCACCGTAGTAGCCGCCGGCCCAGGGGCCGTACACCGGGCCCGCCTCCCAGTAGGGGCGGGGGCCCCACTCGGTGGCGACCTGGCGGGCCGCCGGGTCCTGGCCGGCCCTGACGCGGGCCTCGTCCGCCGCGCAGACCGGCACGTCGCGGGGGGTGCCGCCGTGCGGCGCCCAGGGGACGTCCGCCACCGAGGGGCCGTGGCGGGGGTCGAAGAAGCAGGGTGCCCGCCGCTCGGGAAGCGGGCGGCCCTCACGGCGGGCGGCGAGGACGGCCAGCGCGTGGCGGCCGTCCGCGAGGGCCTCGGTCACGCCCCGGACGTCATGGGGGTGGCGGGCCCCGGCCATGAGCTGCTTGGCCCTGTCGTACGCGTCGAGCGCGCGCTCGTAGTCGCGGCGCATCGCGTCGTCGGCGGCCGGGTCGGCGGGGTGGAAGTCGAGGCGGTCCAGCTCCTCGCCGTACGCGGTGATGTCCTCGTCGACGACGACGCGGAGCTTCTCCAGCGACTCCCGCTCCTCGGCGCGCTTGCGGTTGCGGCCGCGGACCGTCACCAGCGACACGCCCGCCGCCATCACCGCGAGGAGCACGCCGATGGTCACCAGGCCCCCGACCGGCGCCCCGTCGCCCGGCACGCCCGTCCAGGAGGAGGGCGCCGAGCCGCGTATCTGCGGCAGGGACCGGTCGGCGAAGGTGTTCAGCTCCGTCGCCGCGTCCACGCCCGGCCGGTGGACCGCCGACACGAGGTTCTCCACCGCCCGCGGGGCGAGCACCGACCGGTCGGCGCCCGCGTCGAAGGCGTCGCCGAGGCGGACGGCGTACACACCGGTCACGCCCGTGAGGGTGCGCAGATCACGCAGGAGGGTCTCCTCGGGGAACTCCTCGGTGTCCGGCAGGACGGCCACCATCAGGGGCTTGTCCGCGTCGAGGATCCTGCGCTCCAGCTCCCGGGCCTCCCGCGGCGACAGCTCGCCGGCCGCCGCGGGGTGCACGTAGACGGGCCCCCGCCGGAGGGCGTCGGCCGCCTCCCGCAGCCCGTCCGACGCCCGGGCGGTGGCGGCGGGTGCCAGGGCGAGGAGGAGCATGAGCACCACGCCCGCCAGGGCCGACAGGAAAGAGAGGGGGTTTCTCCTCATATATCGAAACTACCCCATATGGGTTTGTTCGCACCTCCCGGTGTTACTTCTCCGTCGGCCGCACACCCGCTTTCAGCAGGCCGTACGTGTACGCGTCCACCAGCGCCTCCCAGGACGCCGCGATCACGTTCTCGCCGACGCCGACCGTCGACCACTCGGTGTCGCCGTCGCCGGTCGTGATCAGGACGCGGGTCGTGGACTCGGTGCCGTGGCGTCCCTCCAGGATGCGGACCTTGTAGTCGACCAGCTCGAACTTGGCCATCTGCGGGTGGATCCGCTCCAGGGCCGCCAGCAGCGCGCGGTCCAGGGCGTTCACCGGGCCGTTGCCCTCCGCGGTGGCGACGATGCGCTCGCCGTCCGCCCACACCTTCACCGTCGCCTCGTTGGCGTGGGAGCCGTCGGGCCGGTCCTCGACGATGGTGCGCCAGGACTCCGTGCGGAAGAAGCGCAGGGGGCGCCCTTCGGCTTCTTCGCGCAGGAGGAGTTCGAAGGAGGCGTCGGCCGCCTCGTAGGTGTACCCCCGCGACTCCCGCTCCTTGACCCGCTCCACCACCCGGCCCACCACCTCCCGGTCCCCACCC
>JAAXOU010000413.1 GCA_012396115.1 Streptomyces somaliensis DSM 40738
AGCGCTACACCGAGCGGACCGCGCGGGGGCGGGCCCGGCGCACCCCGGCGCCGCGGCCGCGGGGCCCGCAGCCGGCGCCGTCCAGGACCGGCGGCGGGTCGCGGAGCCGGCAGCACCCCTCGCAGCCGGGCGTCCGGACCGGGCCGCGCACGGGACCGCGCAGGACCGGGACGGGTCCGGGGACCTCGTCGGGCCTGCTGCGGCCCGCCAACCCGCGGCTGCTGCGCCAGCGGCTGTTCGTGTTCGTCGTGGTGACGCTGATCGTGCTGCTCGGGATCGCCGGGGCGCAGGCCCTTCAGGGCTGAGGGCGCCCCGCCGTCACGGCGTAGAAGGCGACGGCCGCCGCGGCGCCCACGTTCAGCGAGTCGACGCCGTGCGCCATCGGGATGCGCACCCGCTCGTCGGCCGCGCGCAGCGCCCGCGCCGACAGTCCGCCGCCCTCGGCCCCCAGCATCAGCGCCACCCGCTCCAGACGGTGCGGGGCCGCCTCGTCGAGGGTGGTGGCCTCCTCGCCGGGCGTCAGCGCCAGCAGCCGGAAGCCCGCCTCCCGCACGGCCGAGAGGTCCTGCGGCCAGGCGTCGAGGCGGGCGTACGGGACGGAGAAGACCGCGCCCATCGACACCTTCACCGAACGCCGGTAGAGCGGGTCGGCGCAGTCCGGGGAGAGCAGGACCGCGTCCATCCCGAGGGCCGCGGCGCTGCGGAAGACGGCGCCGACGTTGGTGTGGTCGTTGACGGACTCCATGACGACCACCCGGCGGGCCGCCGCGAGCAGGTCCCGGGCAGCCGGCAGCGGCTCGCGGCGCATGGAGGCCAGCGCGCCGCGGTGGACGTGGTAGCCGGTGACCCGCTCGGCGAGGGCCGGGTCCACCACGTACACCGGTGCCCCGGCCCCGTCGATGACGTCCCGCATCGCGTCGACCCACTTCGCCGAGAGCAGCATCGACCGCATCCGGTACCCGGCGGACAGGGCGCGGCGGACGACCTTCTCGCCCTCGGCGATGAACAGGCCCTCCCGCGGTTCGCGGCGGCGCCGCAGCTCCACGTCGGTGAGGTCCGTGTAGTCGTGCAGGCGCGGGTCGTCGGGGTCGTCGACGGTGAGGAGTTCTGCCACGGGGAGCTGCCGCCTTGTCGGGGGTGCGGATGGGGGCGGGGGTCAGCGCCGGTGCTTGTCCGGGGCTTCGCGGACCACGTCGCCGATCACGATGACGGCGGGCGGGCGGACGCCCTCGGCCCGTACCGTCTGGGCGACCGTGGCCAGGGTGGCGTCCACGCGGCGCTGCGCCGCGGTGGTGCCCTCCTGGATCAGGGCGAGGGGCGTGGCCGGGTCCTTGCCGTGGGCGACCAGTGCCTCGGCGATCCTGCCGATCTTGTCGACCCCCATGAGGACCACGAGCGTGCCGCGCAGTCTCGCCAGGGACGCCCAGTCGACGAGGGAGCGCGGGTCGTCGGGGGCGACGTGGCCGCTGACCACGGTGAACTCGTGGGCGACCCCGCGGTGGGTGACGGGGATGCCGGCGGCGCCGGGGACGGAGATCGAGCTGGAGATGCCGGGGACGACCGTGCAGGCGATGCCCGCCTCCGCCAGCGCCTGCGCCTCCTCCATGCCGCGGCCGAAGACGAACGGGTCGCCGCCCTTGAGCCGGACCACGGACCTGCCGCGCCTGGCGTGCTCGACCAGCGCGTCGTTGATCGCCTCCTGGGCCATGGCCCGGCCGTAGGGGATCTTCGCCGCGTCGATCACCTCGACGTGGGGGGGCAGTTCGTCGAGCAGGTCGCGCGGGCCCAGCCGGTCGGCGATCACCACGTCCGCCTCGGCGAGGAGCCGGCGGCCGCGCACGGTGATGAGGTCCGGGTCGCCGGGCCCGCCGCCGACGAGGGCGACGAACGGGGCGCGGACGCGGTTCCGGGTCACGGTGAGGGTGCCGTCGCGCAGGCCCTCGACGACCGCGTCGCGCACGGCCGCCGAGTGGCGCGGGTCGTCGCCGGTGAGGACGGCGACGGTGACGCCCCCGATCCTGCCGGTCGCCGGGGTCCAGGCGGTGGCGGCCCCGGCGTCGTCGGAGCGCACGCACCAGGTCCTGGTCCGCTCGGCCTCGGCGGACGCGCGGGCGTTGGCCTCCGGGTCGGTGGTCGCGATGAGCGCGTACCAGGTGTCGGCGAGGTCCCCCTCCTCGTACCGGCGGCGCTCCCAGCGGATCTCGCCGGCGTCGGCCATGGCCTCCACGGACGCCGTGGCGGACGGTGAGACGAGGGTGATGTCGGCGCCCGCGGCGATGAGCGCCGGGAGCCGGCGCTGGGCCACCCGGCCGCCGCCGAGGACGACGACACGGCGCCCGGAGAGGCGGAGTCCTACGGGGTAGGCGGGCTGCTCGGCGTTCTCGACCATGGCGGTGTGGTCTCCTCGGCGGGTGGTGCGGGTGCGGGGCCACTGCGACGGTGAAGTGGCTGGTGGGGCGGGGTGCGCGCCGGCGACCACGATACGGGGCGGGGCGGG
>JAAXOU010000414.1 GCA_012396115.1 Streptomyces somaliensis DSM 40738
GTGCGGGAGTCCGCCGGGCCGCGCCGGGACCGGGGCACCGCCCAGGCCCGGCGGACCAGGTGGGCGGCCCAGGCGCGGGCCATGGCACGTGCGGGCGCCGGGTCGTCCGCCGCGTACCAGGCCGTCTCCAGGCCGCCGGGCGGCCCGTCCGCGCGCGAACGGCGCCGGGGCGAGGCGAGCACCGACAGGGCGGCGTAGTTCTCGACGGCGAACCGGCGCCCGTACGAGCGGGCGAGGTCCGGCACCGGACGCCCCGTCAGGTCCAGGTGCAGGGCGCGGACCACGTCCAGGCCCCCGGGGTCGGAGAACAGCCGGAACTGGGCGCCGGGCCGGGGGTTGAAGTCCAGCAGGTGGTACGCGCCGGTGCCGGGGTCCCGGCGGAAGTCGAGGTCGGCGACGCCCCGGTAGCCGAGCGCGGCCACCAGGCCGCGGGCCAGGCGCTCCACGGCCGGGTTCGGCGCCCACACCCCGACGGCGGTCAGCCCGGCGCCGTCCGGCCAGGAGCGGACCTTCCGGCCGGTCGCGGCGACGCCGCACCCCCCGGCGCCGTCGCAGTACGCGTGGAAGAACCAGTCGCCGTCCCGGCTCGCGGGCAGGTACCGCTGCAACAGGAGCGGACTGCCCGCCTCCGCCGCGCGCGCCTGGAGGTCCCGCGCGTGGCGGACGGAGCGGACGAGGACGGTGCTGCGCAGTCCGGAGCCCGGGGGCAGCAGCCAGGGGCGGCTCCACTTGGCCACGACGGGCAGCCCGAGGAGGGCGGCCATGGCGCCCGCCTCGTCGGCGTCGGCGGGGACGAGGGTGCGCGGGTGCGGGACGCCGAGGCGGCGGCAGGTCGCGGCGAGCGCCGCCTTGTCGGCGACGAGCGCGGTGAGCCCCCGCGGCTGCTCGGGCAGCAGGAACCGGCGGACCGGACCGTCCGCCTCGCGGCGCAGCTCGTCCAGGGCGACGGCGGTCGCGTCGTCCAGGGGCAGCAGGACGGCGGGGGCCCCGGCGAGCGCGTCGGCGACCCGGGCGAGGGTGCGGCGGACGCCCCCGGTCCCGCCGCCGGGGTGGGGGTGGAACCGGCGCACGTACCGGGAGCGCGCCACGGGCCCCGCCGGGGAGCCGGTCACCACGTGCACGGGGACGCCGGCGCGGCCCAGGGAGCGGACGGCGCCGAGCGTGCCGTGGTGGAACGGGTTCCGGTCGAGCCGCACCAGTACGGCGGCGACCCGGGTGTCACAGAGCGGCACGGAAAGGTCCTCGTCTCACTGCCCCGACCGGGCGATGAAATCCACTGATGGGCTAGGGAAGATCCGGACCGGATTCCCGGCCGGTCCCCGGGTAATAGGTTCGGCCCGTACGGACGGGTGAGGAAACGGCGAAAAGCACGGCGTGACGCGGCGTCCGGAAAAGGAGTGCGATGACCATCCGGAACGGAAAGACGAAAAGCTGGCTGGGGGCGTGCGCGGCCGGCCTGCTGCTCCCGGTTTCCGTACTGACGGCGCAGGCCGCGCGTGCGGACGGGCCGCCGGGCCCGGACCCCGCGGCGGCCGGCGGGACGGCGGTCGGCGCCTACCTGCACTACGGCCCCGACGGGATCCGGCGCATGGAGGAGCTGCGGGAGTGGCTGGGCGGCGCCGAACTGCGGGTCGGCCACACCTACCTGCCGGGCGACCGCTGGTCCAACATCTCCGGGCAGGTGGGTTTCCTGGAGGACTGGGCGCGGTGGCGGCGGGCCGGCGCGGACCGGATGTTCGTCCTCAACGTGCCGATGCTGGAGCTCAACGAGAGCCGGCTGCCCGACGCGGCGGTCCGGCGGATGCTGCGCGCCGGCGCCGAGGGCCGGTACGACCGGCACTTCCGGGCGCTCGCGCAGCGGCTGGTGGGGCTGGGCGTGCCGGACACGGTCGTCGTCCTCGGCTGGGAGATGAACGGGTCGACGTACAGCCACCGGTGCGGGCCGGACCCGGAGGCGTGGAAGGGGTACTGGAAGCGCATCGTCACCGCCATGCGTGAGGTGCCCGGCCAGGGTTTCCGGTTCGACTTCGCGCCCAATCGGGGCCGGGACGCCATTCCGTGGACCGAGTGCTATCCGGGCGACGACGTCGTGGACATCGTGGGAATGGATTCCTACGACCAGCCGCCGGCCCGGACCTTCGACGAACAGGTGGAGGAACCGTACGGGCTGCGCGACCACGTGGAATTCGCCGCCGCCCACGGGAAGCCTATCTCCTATCCCGAGTGGGGCCTGTTCCGAAACGGCGACAATCCCGAATACATGCGGCGGATGCTCGGGTGGATCAGGGAGCACCGGCCGCTGTACCACTCGATCAGCGACTACTGCCCGCACGGCGTGTGGCAGTGCCGGAGCAACCCGAGGTCGTCGGAGGTGTTCCGGTCGGAGCTGACGGCTCCGGGCACCGCGCCGGCGGAGCCGCCCGCCGGGCCGCCCGCGCCGCCCGCTCCACCGGAGCCGCCCCCGTCCGCCGAGCCGGCGCCCCCGCCCGGCGCCC
>JAAXOU010000415.1 GCA_012396115.1 Streptomyces somaliensis DSM 40738
CGGCCCAGCGGAGGGCGGCGCCGTGTGGCGGCTGACCGCCCGCCTGCCGCTGGCGGGGGGCCGCCGGTGATCCGCGTGGTGCTCGCCGACGACGAGCGGATGGTCCGCACCGCGCTGCGGGTGATCCTGGCGGCCGAACCGGACCTGGAGGTCGTCGGGGAGGCGTCGACCGGTGCGGAGGCGGTGTCGGTGGTCAGGGAGCTGCGGCCCGACGTGGTGCTGATGGACGTGCGCATGCCGGAGGTCGACGGGATCCGCGCCACCGAGCGGATCCTGGCGACGACGCCGGAGCCGCCGCGGATCGTGGTCGTCACCACCTTCGAGAACGACCAGTACGTGTACGACGCGCTGCGCGCCGGCGCGGCCGGGTTCCTGCTGAAGCGGGCGGGCGCGGAGGACCTGGTGGCGGCGGTGCGGCTGGCGGCGCGCGGCGACTCGCTGCTGTACCCGGCGGCGCTGCGCGGCCTCGCCGCGGCGCACGGGCGACCGGGGGCCGCGCCGGCCGCCCCGTGGGTGGCGCGGCTGACCGAGCGGGAGGCCGAGGTGCTGCGGCTGATGGCGACGGGGCTGACGAACGCGGAGATCGCCGCGCGGCTCGGTGTCGGGGCGGCCACGGTGAAGACCCACGTGGCGGCCGTACTGGCGAAGACGGGCGCCCGGGACCGCACGCAGGCGGTGATCGCCGCCTACGAGTCGGGGTTCGTCACACCGGGGTGAGCCGCGCCGCCCCGCCGGGGGAACGGCGGGGCGGGCCCGGTCGTTATGGCGGTCATGACGGCTATGACCCCCGGCTCGAACATCCCCCTGTCCGCCGCGCGCGTGGCGGTGGACGTCGCCGCCCCCGTGCGGCTCGACGTATCGGGCCTGCTGCTCGCCCCCCACGGCAAGGTCCGCTCCGACGACGACTTCGTCTTCTACAACCAGCCGTCGGCACCCGGTGTCACCCACCGGGCCGGCGGCGGTGCGGAGCCCGACACGATCACCGTCGACACGGCCGCGGTCCCCGCGGACGTCGAGCGGATCGTCGTCACGGCGAGCCCGGACGCCGCGGGCCGGACGTTCCAGGGCATCGAGCCGACCGCGACGATCCGCGACGCCGCCTCCGGCGCCGTCCTCGCGACGTTCACGCCGCCCCGGCTCGGCACGGAGACGGCGCTGGTCGTCGTCGAGGTGTACCGGCGCGGCGGCGCCTGGAAGGCCCGCGCGGTGGGCCAGGGGTACGCGAACGGGCTGGCGGGCATCGCGACCGACTTCGGCGTGACCGTCGACGAGGCCCCGGCCGCCCCGGCACAGGCCGCCCCGGCACAGGCCGCCCCGCCGGCGCGGGCGCGGGCCGGTTCCGCCTCCGCTCCCCCGCCGCCGGCCGCCCCGGCCCCGGCGTCCGGGAAGGTCGACCTGGACAAGGGCAGGGTGAGCCTCCGGAAGAACCAGACGGTCTCCCTGGTCAAGGGCGGCCGCCCACTGCTGTCGCAGGTCAGGATGGGCCTCGGCTGGGAGCCCGCGTTCCGCGGCAAGGACATCGACCTGGACGCGTCCGTCATCGCCTACGGCCCGCGCCGGAACCACCTGGACAGCTGCTACTTCGGCAAGCTGACCGTCCTCGGCGGCGCGGTCCGCCACTCCGGCGACAACCTGACGGGGGAGGGCGCGGGCGACGACGAGGCCATCACGGTCGACCTGGGCCGGCTGCCCGCCGAGGTGACGGGCCTGGTCTTCACGGTGAACTCGTTCTCCGGCCAGAAGTTCACCGAGGTGGCGAAGGCGTACTGCAGGCTGCTCGACGCGGCGACGGGCGAGGAGCTGGTCCGCTTCGACCTGACGGGCACCGAGCCGCAGACGGGCGTCATGATGTGCAAACTGGTCCGGCAGTTCTCCGGCGAGTGGGAGATGACCGCGATGGGCTCGTTCGTGAAGGCCCGCACCGTGCGCGGCATGGTCCGCCCGGCGGCGGAGGCCCTCTGACGGACCGGCGCCCCCGCCCGGGTGCCCTCGGGCGGGGGCGCCGGTCCCGGGTCGGCCGGTCCGCGGCCGGCGGGCTTCAGGAACGGGCGCGGGAGCGGGCCTTGAAGGCCGCCTTCCGGGCCTCCTTGGCGATCCGCCTGTCGCGGTGCAGCCGCCCCATCGCCTCCAGCACCTCCGGTGTCGAGGGGTGCTCCACGCGCCACGCCCCGTCGAAGAAGCCGCCGTGGCGGCCCGTCAGGCCCTCCACGAGGTCCCGGAGCTCCTCCAGGTCCCCGTCGGCGCCGAGCTGGGCGGCGATCGTGTCGACGGCCAGCCAGAACACCATCGCCTCGGGCGGGGCCGGCACGTCCGCCGCGCCCCGCTCGGCGAGCCACACCCGGGCGAGTCCGCCCAGCTCCGGGTCGTCGAGGACCTCCCGCACGGCCGGTTCCGCCTCGGCCCCCACCAGGGCCAGCGCCTGCTGGCAGTGGAGCCGGCGCAGCGGCGACCCGGCGTCGGCGCCCCGCGCCGCGGCGAGCAGCTCGCGGGCCGCC
>JAAXOU010000416.1 GCA_012396115.1 Streptomyces somaliensis DSM 40738
ACGCCGCCGGTGCCGGTGCCGGTGCACGAGAGCGGGGAGGCGTTCGTGGCGGAGGCGGACGGCGTGCTGTGCGTCTGCCCGTGGCGCACGCGGCTGCGCGCCTGGCTGGCCCTGGGGGCGGTGCCGGGCGTCCGGCCGGAGCGGGGTCAGCTGCCCGTGGTGGGGCCGCCGCTGCCGAAGCCGCCGCTGGGCGCCCCGCGCCACTTGCGGTCGTCGTCGGTCAGGGGGGACATGTCCGGCTCGGTGTTCTCGTGCTTCAGTTCGTACGGCATCATCCGCCGTTCGCCCTGCGGCACCTCGGCGGGCCGCCGGTAGCCCTCGACCTCGCCGGGCAGCCCGGCGTCCGGGGGCCGGTGCGGCTGCTCCTCCGGGGTGGGGGGCGCGGGCTCCCTGCTCCAGATCCGGCGGCCCAGCCAGAAGGCGCCGATGAGGAAGCCGACGAGGAGGACGCCCGCCACCAGCGGGCCGATCCCGACGATGTGGTCCTTCGCGGCGAGTTCCGCGCTGTACGTGATGTGAGGCTCCATGGGGCCCGCGTACCCCGCCGGGGACGAATCAGGCACCCGGGGGCCGCGTCCCGGGCCGCCGGGGCGCCCGTCCGGTCACTTCGCGTCGGAGTACCGCTCCACCACCGCCGTCGTGAACGGGAACCGCACCGGCGTGTCCCCGAAGGCGATCCGCCCGGCCAGGTCGCCGGAGGCGCGGACCGCCGCGGCGACCGCCTCCGCCTCCTGCGCCGGGCAGTGCACGATCACCTCGTCGTGCTGGAAGAACACCAGCTCGGCCCGCATGTCCGCGGTGGCCCGCCGCAGTGCGGCCAGCATCAGCAGCGCCCACTCGGCGGCGCTGCCCTGCACCACGAAGTTCCGCGTGAACCGGCCGCGGGCGCGGGCGTCCGCGCCCGGGCCCGCCGGGGGCCGGTCGCCGCCCTGCGGGACGCCCGCCTCCCCGTCCTCCGCGTCCTCCCCGCCGTCCGCGGCCCGCGGGCTCGTCCGGCCCAGCCAGGTGCGGACCAGCCGGCCCTCCTCGCCCGCGCGGGCCGCGTCGTCGACGTACGCCACCGCGCGGGGGAACCGCCGGCGCAGCGCCGCCAGGTTCCTCAGGCCGTCCCCGCTGGTCTGGCCGTAGATCGCGCCGAGCAGCGCCAGCTTGGCGTGGTCGCGGCCGCCGGGGAACGCGCGGTCCGACAGGCGCGCGTAGAGGTCGCCGTCGTGCCCCGCCGCCTCCATCAGCCCCGGGTCGCGGGAGATCGCCGCCAGCACGCGCGGCTCCAGCTGGTCGGCGTCCGCGACGACGAGCCGCCACCCCTCGTCGGCGACGACCGCCCGCCGGATCACCTTCGGAATCTGCAGGGCGCCGCCGCCGTTCGTCGTCCACCGCCCGCTGGCCGCGCCGCCCGGCACGTACTCGGGCCGGAACCGGCCGCCGTGCACCCAGTCCTGCAGCCAGCCCCAGCCGTGCGCCGTCCAGATCCGGTACAGCGTCTTGTACGCCAGGAGCGGCTCCACCGCCGGGTGATCCACCTTCGCCAGCTCCCAGCGGCGCGTCGACCGGACCCTGATCCCGGCCTCCGCGAACGCCCTGACCACGTCCGCGGGCAGGTCCGGGCGCACCGGCCGGCCGAACGCCGCCGACACCTCGGCCGCCAGCTCCGCCAGGCGGCGCGGCTCGCCCCCGCCCGCGTACCGCTCGCCCAGCAGCTCGTGCAGCACCGCCCGGTGCGCGTCCGCCCGCCACGGCAGGCCCGCCCGGTGCATCTCGGCGGCCACCAGCGTCCCCGCCGACTCGGCCGCCGCCAGCAGCCGCATCCGGTCCGGGTGCTCGGCGGCGCCGAGCCTCCGCTGCTGCTCCGCGTACACCTCCAGCAGGCCCTCGAACGGCACCTCCGGACCGCCGGGGGCGGTGTCGAACAGGGGGGACTGCGCGCCGGGCCCGGCCGCCCGCGGGGGCCGGTCGGGCGGTACCGGGCGGTGGTGCAGCCGCGCCCAGGCGGCCGCCGCCGACCGGGGCTCGCCCAGCCGCCCCTCGTGGCCGAGGAGCAGGTGCTCGACGGCCTCGACGTCGTGGCAGCGCCCGACGCGCACCCCCGCCGCGAGGAGTCGCGGATAGAGGCCGGCCGTGGACCGCCACACCCACCGGCCGACCTCCGGCCGCGACCGCACCGCCGCCACCGGGTCGGACTCGGTGACGACGGGCCCGGCGGGCAGGCCGTCCGGGCCGAGGGGGACGAGCCTCGCCCCGCCGCCCTCGGCACCGTCCAGCGCCCACCGCTCGCTCACGAGTGCGAGTCTGGCACCCGGCACTGACAGTCCCCCGGGGCCGCGCCGGCACGGCGCCTCCGCCGGGCCCCCGCCGGGCCCCCTCCTGCCCCGGACGCGCGCGCTGCGACCATGGTGGTCGTGGTGGAGACGGCGTACGCGCGAGGAGGCGCTCCCATGTCCCTGGGGTACACGGAGGCGGCCGGCGGGGCCGCGCCCGCCGGACCGG
>JAAXOU010000417.1 GCA_012396115.1 Streptomyces somaliensis DSM 40738
GAGGGTCCGCCCGCCCCGGCCGCGCCCTGGGCCGGGGAGCCGCCCGCCGAGGAGGCGCAGGCGGCCCCGGCGGCCGGCGAGGTGCCCGTCGAGGGCGTGCCCGGGAGCGCTGGGCAGCAGGCCGACGCGCCCACCGACGCACCCGTTCCGGTATCGGAGGGCGACACGCCCGGGGACGTCCCCGCCGGACCGGTCGCCTCGGCCGCTCCGTCCGGTGGGGAGGCGGCCGCCGGACCCGCGGCCGGGGAACCGCCCGCCGAGGCGTCCGCGCAACCGTCCGCCGAGGTGCCCGCCGAGCCGTCGGCCGGCACGCCCGCGCAGCCGACCGCCGGACCGGCGCCCGCGGTCGACGCGGAGCCCGCGCCGGTGACGACCGCCGGGGAGGCCCCGGCCGGGGGCGATCCCGCCGGGACCGCCGAGGAGGGCACGCCCGCCGAGGAAGCCGTTCCCGCCGACGCCGCTTCCACCGACGCCGCCCCCGCCGGTCCGGTGCCTCCGGCCGGTCCGGTGCCTCCTGTCGACGCCGCCCCCTCCGTCGACGCCGCCCCCGCCGGCGAGGCTCCCGCCGGGAAGGCCCCGGCCGCCGGCGCCCTGACCGCCGGGGACGCTCCGGTCTCCCCGGACGACGCGGCCCGGGAGACCCGGGCCGCCGCCCCGGAGGCCCCGGAAACGCCGGAGGCGCCGCAGACCTCGGAAGCGCCGGAGATCCCGGAAGCCCCGCAGCCCCCGGAAGCCGGCCCCGCCACCCCTCCCGCCCCCGGCTACGCCGACGACGAGCGGGAGGCGATCCTGAAGGTCATGCGGGAGCGGCGGGACGTACGCAACGGCTTCCGCGGCGACCCCGTCCCGCACGAGGTCCTGCTGCGCATCCTGGAGGCCGCCCACACGGCGCCCTCCGTGGGGCACTCCCAGCCGTGGGACTTCGTCGTCATCCGCTCCGCCGAGACGCGCCGGACCATGCACGAACTCGCCCAGCGGCAGCGCGAGGCGTACGCCAGGTCGCTGCCGAAGGGCAGGGCGAAGCAGTTCAAGGAGCTGAAGGTCGAGGCCATCCTCGACACCCCGGTGAACATCGTCGTCACCGCCGACCCGACCCGCGGCGGCCGCCACACCCTCGGCCGCCACACGCAGCCGCAGATGGCCCCGTACTCCTCGGCGCTCGCGGTGGAGAACCTGTGGCTCGCGGCCCGCGCCGAGGGCCTCGGCGTCGGCTGGGTCAGCTTCTTCGACGAGCGCGAGATGGTCCGCGTCCTCGGCCTGCCCGACCACCTCGAAGTCGTCGCGTACCTGTGCGTCGGCTACGTCGACGAGTTCCCGGAGGAGCCGGAGCTGATGCAGGCCGGATGGTCGAAGCGGCGCCCCCTGTCGTGGGTCGTCCACGAGGAGACGTACGGCCGCCGCGTCCTGCCCGGCGAGGAGCCGCACGACCTCCTCCAGGAGACCGTCGCGGGCATCCGCCCGCTGGACGCCAAGGCGCTCGGCGAGGCGTGGGAGCGGCAGAGGCGCATGACGAAGCCGGCCGGTGCGCTCGGCATGCTGGAGATCATCTCCGCGCAGCTGTGCGGCCTGTCCCGCACCTGCCCGCCGCCCGTTCCGGAGCCCGCCGCCGTGGCGGTCTTCGCCGGGGACCACGGGGTGCACGCCCAGGGCGTCACGGCCTGGCCGCAGGAGGTGACGGCCCAGATGGTCGCCAACTTCCTCGGCGGCGGGGCCGTCTGCAACGCCTTCGCCAACCAGGTCGGCGCCGAGGTCTGCGTCGTGGACGTCGGCGTCGCCGCGGACCTCCCCGCCACCCCGGGCCTGCTGCCCCGCAAGGTCCGCGCCGGCACGGCCGACTTCACCACGGGTCCCGCCCTCACCCGCGACGAGGTACTCGCCGCGATCGGGGTGGGCATCGAGACCGCCCGCGACCTCGTGACCGCCGGTAACAGGGCGATCCTCACCGGCGAGATGGGCATCGCCAACACCACCGCGTCGGCCGCGCTGATCTCCGTCTACACGGGCGCCGACCCGGCGGAGGTCACCGGCCGGGGCACGGGCGTCAACGACGAGATGCACGCCCGGAAGATCGACGTCGTGCGGCGCGCGCTCGGCCTCCACCGGCCGGACCCGGCCGACCCGATCGGCGTGCTCGCCGCGGTCGGCGGGCTGGAGCACGCCGCGATGGTCGGCTTCATCCTCGGCGGGGCGTCGCTCCGTACGCCCGTGGTCCTCGACGGCGTCAGCGCGGGCGCGGCCGCCCTCGTGGCCCGCGCCGTCGCGCCCGAGTCGATCGCCGCGTGCATCGCCGGCCACCGCAGCGCCGAGCCCGGCCACACGGCGGCGCTGGGCAGGCTGGGCCTGCGCCCGCTCGTCGACCTGGACCTCCGCCTCGGCGAGGGCACCGGCGCCCTGCTGGCCCTGCCGCTGGTCCAGAGCGCGGCCCGCGCCATGCACGAGGTGGCCACGTTCGACTCGGCGGGCGTCACCGAGAAGTAGCACCGGGC
>JAAXOU010000418.1 GCA_012396115.1 Streptomyces somaliensis DSM 40738
CGGACCGGGGCGGGCCCGGGGCCGGCGGGGAGCACGCCGGAGCGCGGGCGGCGCCATTCCCGCAGTACTACCCCCCGTGCGCGCCCACCAGTCGCGCTTACCGCACTTGACCACAACAGAGCACCCGATAAACAAAAATCAAACCAAATGAACAAGGAAACAGTCACCAAGGGTGACTCATTGCATCGTCCAGTCGTAACAAAGGTGACTGAATCGACGATTTTATCAACTGGGCGTAGCGCTCCCTGTACGAAGCGTTATCCTCCTGGGACGCACTCGGAACCCCCACACGTCGTCACGACGGGTGAACGGTCCCGCACTGCACGTGTTGGAAGCTCTGCCTCTGGGAGTCCCGTGTACCCATACGTCGGGGTTGACGCCTCGGGCCTGGCTGCGCTGCGCACGATGGTCCTCGGCCACCTGCGCGGCTTCGTCCCCACCGCGTACGCCGTCCCCGCCCTCGCCGCACCGGCCCCCGCCGGCTCCTGCTACGCCCTGGCCGACGGCGGCGCCGCGGTCGTCGCCAGAAGGGGCGGGCGCAGCGGCGCGAGCTCCTCGACCACCGCGCGCCGACCCGCCGACGGCGACGGCGGACGCATGATGGAGCTGGTCGGGCGCGCCCAGGCCGGCGAGGCCGAAGCCTTCGGCCGCCTCTACGACCAGTACAGCGACACCGTCTACCGCTACATCTACTACCGCGTCGGCGGCAAGGCGACCGCCGAGGACCTGACCAGCGAGACCTTCCTGCGCGCCCTCCGCCGGATCTCCACCTTCACCTGGCAGGGCCGCGACTTCGGCGCCTGGCTGGTCACGATCGCACGCAACCTGGTCGCCGACCACTTCAAGTCGAGCAGGTTCCGGCTGGAGGTGACCACGGGCGAGATGCTCGACGCCAACGAGGTCGAGCGCAGCCCCGAGGACTCCGTCCTGGAGTCCCTGTCCAACGCCACCCTCCTCGAAGCCGTCCGCAAGCTCAACCCCCAGCAGCAGGAGTGCGTCACCCTCCGCTTCCTGCAGGGCCTGTCCGTCGCCGAGACGGCGCGCGTGATGGGCAAGAACGAGGGAGCGATCAAGACCCTCCAGTACCGCGCCGTGCGCACGCTCGCCCGGCTCCTGCCCGAAGACGCCCGCTGACCCCCGGGCCCGTCCGGGCCCGGCCTCCTCCCCTACCCCCGACCCCACCCGGTGACCACCCCATGACGCGCTGGTCCGATCATCTTCCGTCCGTAACCCAAGTGCCGCGACGCTCGTTGTGCGGGCTGCAGGCTCCCTCTGGTCGCGCCCCGTCCACAGCCACCCACCCCTTCGTGTGGACGTGGACGGTGTGCGCAACCTTCCGGACCCCCTGGGGAGTCGACCGTCATGACGAGAGGAGGTGCCGCCAGTGATCGCGAACGTATCGGCGCACCGGCGGGCGAACGCCTTCGCCCAGGCCCTGGAAGATCAGGCGGCCCAGCAGCCCGAGGCGTCGGCCGAACCCAGCGAGCAGAACCGGCTCCTGACCCTGGCGAACGGCCTCGCCGAGCTGCCCAGGCCCACCCTGGACCCCGAAGTGAAGGCGGTGCAGCGGGCCCGGCTCGTCGCCGCCATGGAAGCGGCGTCCCGGGAGGGCACGGCCGCGGGCGGCGCGTCCGCGGACCCCACGGTGCCGGAGCAGCGGACACCGAGCGGCCGCGGCGCGCACCGCGCCGCCGCCCTCCGGAGGCTGCGGCCCCGCACCCGCTGGACGAAGGGCCTGGCCGCCGGGGGCCTCACCGTGGGCGTGGCCGCGGGCGCCTTCGGCGGAATCGCCGCCGCCAGCTCCGACGCCCTCCCCGGCGACTCCCTCTACGGACTGAAGCGGGGCATGGAGGACATCAAGCTCGGCCTCGCCGACGACGACGCCGACCGCGGCGAGATCCACCTCACCCACGCCTCCACCCGGCTCAGCGAGGCCCGCCGCCTGCTGGAACGCGGCCGGTCCGGCGAACTGGACCCCGAATCACTCGGCGAGATCCGCCGCACCCTCGACGGCATGCAGCGCCACGTCTCCGAAGGCCACCGCCTGCTCCGCCTCGCCTACGAGCGGGACGGCCGCATCGGCCCCATGGCCACGCTCGACTCCTTCGCCCGCAACCACCGCGGCACGTGGGACGGCCTGCGCTCCAAGCTCCCGCCTCAGCTCACCGACATAAGCGACCGGGTGACCTCCGTCTTCGACGCCATAGACCAACAGGTCGCCCCGCTCAAGTCGCAACTGCCCGACACCCCGGAGAAGAACGGCCGGGGCCCCGCCGGACCCGGCACCGCCACCGGCCCGACCGCCGACACCGTACGGGCCCTGGCGCGCGGCGCGCTGATCGGTGCCCGGGGCAACTCCGGCACCATCCTGGCGCAGATCCTGCGCGGCATGGCCGAGGTGCTGGCCCGCGGATGTGACGGG
>JAAXOU010000419.1 GCA_012396115.1 Streptomyces somaliensis DSM 40738
GCCGGCCCCGCCGCCGCGTCCGTCCGCACCCCGGTCCGGGCGCCCTCGCCCGCCGCCGGCGCGGTCTCCCCCACCGCGCCGGCCCGGTCGCCGCGCCCGTGCCACATCGCCCACGCGGCCCGCAGCATCCCGACGGCGAGCCACGTCAGGTACCCGGCGCCGGCGTACCTCACGGCGCCGAACAGCACGGCGTTCGCCTGGAGCAGCGAGGCGGCGCCCGCGGCGGACAGGGTCATGAGGACCGCGTCGCCGCACCAGACGCCGCCCGCGGCGGCGTACCCCCTCCGAACGCCGCCGCGGGCGGCGACGGAGAGCACGTACAGGGAGTTCGGGCCCGGCAGGAGGACGATGACGAGGAGGCCGGCCAGATAGGTCGGCAGGTCGGTGACACCCAGCACGGGACGGAGTGTCGCACGGCCGCGCGCCGCTCCGCCTCCGGCTTCCGCACCGTGGGACGGCGCGGGCCCGCGGGTGCCGGAAGGCGTCGCGGGTGTCAGAAGGCGTCGGTCGGGACGTACGTGCCCCACACCCCGCGCAGCGCGTCGCAGACCTCGCCGACCGTCGCGCGGGCCCTGAGCGCGTCCTTCATCGGGTACAGGACGTTCTCCGTGCCCTCGGCGGCCTTCCTCAGCGCATCGAGGGCCGCCTCGACCGCCGCCCCGTCGCGCTCGGCGCGGAGCCCGGCGAGGCGTTCGGCCTGCTGCGCCTCGATGGCCGGGTCGACGCGGAGCGGCTCGTACGGCTCCTCCTCGTCGAGCGTGAAGCGGTTGACGCCGACGACGACCCGTTCGCCGGCGTCGGTCTCCTGGGCGATGCGGTACGCGGACCGCTCGATCTCGCCCTTCTGGAAGCCGCGCTCGATGGCGCTGACGGCGCCGCCGAGCTCCTCGACCTTCGCCATCAGTTCGAGGGCGAGGCCCTCCAGTTCGTCGGTCATCCTCTCGACGACGTAGCTGCCGGCGAACGGGTCGACGGTGGCGGTCACGTCCGTCTCGTAGGCGAGGACCTGCTGGGTGCGCAGGGCGAGGCGGGCGCTCTTGTCGGTGGGCAGCGCGATGGCCTCGTCGAAGGAGTTGGTGTGCAGCGACTGCGTGCCGCCCAGCACGGCCGCGAGGCCCTGGACGGCGACGCGGACCAGGTTGACCTCCGGCTGCTGGGCGGTGAGCTGGACGCCGGCGGTCTGGGTGTGGAAGCGCAGCATCCACGACTTGGGGTTCTTCGCGCCGAACTCCTCGCGCATGACCCGCGCCCAGATCCGGCGGGCCGCGCGGAACTTGGCGACCTCCTCCAGGATCGTCGTGCGGGCGACGAAGAAGAAGGAGAGGCGGGGTGCGAAGTCGTCCACGTCCATGCCCGCGGCGACGGCGGTGCGGACGTACTCGATGCCGTCCGCGAGGGTGAACGCGATCTCCTGCGCGGGCGAGGCGCCGGCCTCCGCCATGTGGTAGCCGGAGATCGAGATGGTGTTCCACTTCGGGATCTCGGCCCTGCAGTACTTGAAGATGTCGGCGATCAGCCGGAGGGAGGGCTTGGGCGGGAAGATGTACGTGCCGCGGGCGATGTACTCCTTCAGCACGTCGTTCTGGATCGTGCCGGTGAGCTTGTCGGCGCTCACGCCCTGCTCCTCGGCGACCAGTTGGTAGAGCAGCAGCAGGAGGGCGGCGGGGGCGTTGATCGTCATCGACGTGGAGACCCTGTCCAGCGGGATGCCGTCGAACAGGACGCGCATGTCGTCGATGGAGTCGATCGCCACGCCGACCTTGCCGACCTCGCCGTGCGCGATGGGGGCGTCGGAGTCGTGGCCCATCTGGGTGGGCAGGTCGAAGGCGACGGACAGGCCCGTCGTGCCGTTGGCGATGAGCTGCTTGTAGCGGGCGTTGGACTCCACGGCCGTGCCGAAGCCGGCGTACTGCCTCATGGTCCAGGGGCGGCCGGTGTACATGGTCGGGTAGACGCCCCGGGTGAAGGGGTACGAACCGGGCTCGCCCAGCTTCTCCGCGGCGTCCCAGCCGGACAGGGCGTCCGGCCCGTACACCGGCTCGATGGGCAGTCCCGACTCCGACTCGCGCGCCATGTGCTGTGCCTTCCGATAGACCTACTCGCAGGTACCGATCCTCGCGACGGACTGTAGCGGCGGGCGTGCGGCCGGTGGAGGGCCGCACGCTGGGAGCTTCCTCACAGCCTCCGCGGGCCCCGGGACCGCCCCGTCACGGTGACATCACACCACCCCGGTGTCGGGCGACCGCGGAGGAGGGGGAAGCATCCCTACCGACACAGGACCCGTTCCGGGGGGAGCCTCCATGCACCGTCGCCCGATCTCCGTACGCGGAGGGCTGCTCGCCGTCGCCGCGATCGCCCTCGCCACCGGTTGCGCCGCCCAGACCCTGGGCGCGGCCGGACCCGCCGCGCCGACGGCCGCGCGGGAACC
>JAAXOU010000042.1 GCA_012396115.1 Streptomyces somaliensis DSM 40738
CCTCTCCCGGCGGGGGGTTCCCGCCACCGGCCGCATCCGCCGGACCGCCGTCCCACCGGGGCCGTACGGACGCGGCCCGCGGAGCGCCCGACGCGGGCGGTGGCGGAGGGAGCGGTGGGGCATGGCGGCGCGCGGCGGAGACCGCCGCGTCGCCGGACGCCGGTACGGCCCGCCGGTTCGTGTCCGGCGGCGGTGGCCGTCCCGTCCGGTCGGCCGGCGCCCCTAGGCCACGTTGACCCGCTGCCCGGGGGGCGCCGCCTCCAGCCAGGCGAGGAAACCGGTGAGGGCGTCCTCGCTCATGGCGAGTTCCAGGCGCGTGCCCCGGTGGAGGCAGCCCAGCACGACGGAGTCCGACAGGAGCGCCATCTCCTCCTCGCCGTCCGGCATGCGGCGGTTCAGGACCTCGATGGAGGCCCGCTCCAGGACGCGCCGCGGGCGGGGCGCGTACGAGAAGACCCGGAACCAGGCGACCCGGTCGCCGCCGTACCGGGCGACCCCGTACACCCAGCCCTTGCCGGAGGGGTCGCCCTCCTCGGGGGCATCCCAGCGGAGACTGCAGTCGAACGTGCCGCCCGACCGCTGGATCAGCCGCCGCCGCAGGCCGAAGGCGAAGAGCCCGATCACCACCAGTGCGACGACCAGTGCGCTCACCAGCAGAGCGAGGACCATCTCCACCGACCTCCTCGCTTCGTCCTGTAACCGGATACGACCTGCATCTGCATCGCCTCAGCCGCGACCCCGTCCGGACAGAGTCCAGGCCGGGCCGCGGCTGAGGGGCCGGGCCGCCCGGTGAGGGGCGCCCGGCAGGGCTCGATCAGCGGCGGTGCGCTAGTGCGCCGCCACCGCGCGCAGCCGGACTTCGGCACGCCGCTCGGCCGCGGCGTCCGACTCCGTCCTCGCACGCTCCAGCGCACGTTCGGCGCGCTGGGTGTCGATCTCGTCCGCAAGCTCGGCGATCTCCGCGAGCAGCGACAGCTTGTTGTCCGCGAACGAGAGGAAACCGCCGTGCACGGCGGCGACGACCGTGCCCCCCTCGCTCGTACGAATGGTCACCGGGCCCGACTCCAGCACACCGAGCAGCGGCTGGTGGCCGGGCATGACGCCGATGTCGCCGGAGGTGGTGCGCGCGATGACCAGGGTGGCCTCGCCGGACCAGACACTCCGGTCCGCGGCGACCAGCTCGACGTGCAGCTCAGCGGCCAAGGGTGGCTCCTCGGGTCACCACCCGGCGGGTTGTGCCGGGTGTTGGGTCATAAGTCTAGTAGGGCCGCCGGCACCGGAGTGCCGAGGACCCGCGCCGGCCAGCGGGGCCGGGGGCGGCCGCGCGGGCGGCCGGGGTCCGGGGCGGTGCGCCCCGGGGGTGCAGCGTGAGGGGGCGGGACGCGCCCGCCCCCCCACACGTCACGCGGTCTCAGGAAACGCCCAGTTCCTTGGCGTTCTTCTTGAGGTCCTCGAGACCACCGCACATGAAGAAGGCCTGCTCGGGGAAGTGGTCGTACTCGCCGTCGCAGATCGCGTTGAACGCGGCGATCGACTCGTCGAGCGGGACGTCCGAACCGTCCACGCCGGTGAACTGCTTCGCCGCGTGGGTGTTCTGGGACAGGAAGCGCTCGACGCGACGGGCGCGGTGGACGACCAGCTTGTCCTCTTCGCCCAGCTCGTCGATGCCGAGGATCGCGATGATGTCCTGGAGGTCCTTGTACTTCTGCAGGATTCCCTTGACGCGCATGGCGGCGTCGTAGTGGTCCTGCGCGATGTAGCGCGGGTCCAGGATCCGGGACGTGGAGTCCAGCGGGTCCACGGCCGGGTAGATGCCCTTCTCGGAGATGGGACGGGAGAGGACCGTCGTCGCGTCGAGGTGGGCGAAGGTGGTGGCCGGCGCCGGGTCGGTCAGGTCGTCGGCGGGGACGTAGATCGCCTGCATCGAGGTGATCGAGTGACCGCGGGTCGAGGTGATGCGCTCCTGGAGGAGACCCATCTCGTCGGCCAGGTTCGGCTGGTAGCCCACCGCGGACGGCATGCGGCCGAGCAGGGTGGACACCTCGGAGCCGGCCTGGGTGAACCGGAAGATGTTGTCGATGAAGAAGAGCACGTCCTGCTTCTGGACGTCGCGGAAGTACTCCGCCATCGTCAGGCCGGCCAGGGCGACGCGCAGACGGGTGCCCGGGGGCTCGTCCATCTGGCCGAAGACCAGGGCGGTCTTGTCCAGGACGCCGGACTCCTCCATCTCCGCGATGAGGTCGTTGCCCTCGCGGGTGCGCTCGCCGACGCCCGCGAAGACGGAGACGCCCTCGTGGAGGTTGGCGACACGCATGATCATTTCCTGGATCAGCACGGTCTTGCCGACACCGGCGCCACCGAACAGACCGATCTTCCCGCCCTTGACGTACGGGGTGAGGAGGTCGACGACCTTCAGGCCGGTCTCGAACATCTCGGTCTTGGACTCGAGCTGGTCGAAGGCCGGGGCCGTGCGGTGGATCGGCCAGCGCTCGGTGACCTCGGCGTTCGCCTCGGGCACGTTCAGCACCTCGCCGAGGGTGTTGAACACCTTGCCCTTGGTGAAGTCGCCGACCGGGACGGTGATGCCCTTGCCCGTGTCGGTCACCGGAGCCTGGCGGACCAGGCCGTCGGTGGGCTGCATGGAGATGGCGCGGATGATGCCGTCGCCGAGGTGCTGGGCGACCTCGAGCGTCAGCGTCTTGCGCTTGCCCTCCTCGGCCGGGTCGTCGACCTCGACCGTCAGGGCGTTGTAGATCTCCGGCATCGCGTCGACGGGGAACTCCACGTCGACGACCGGGCCGATGACCCGGGCGACGCGGCCCGTGGCCGTGCTGCCCGGGATGGCCGCCTCAACAGAGGTAGTCATATTACTTGTCACTCCCCGCGGTCGCGTCGGCGAGGGCACTCGCACCACCGACGATCTCGCTGATTTCCTGGGTGATTTCGGCCTGGCGGGCCGCGTTGGCAAGGCGCGAGAGCGAGTGGATCAGCTCTCCCGCGTTGTCGGTCGCCGACTTCATCGCCCGGCGGCGGGCCGCGTGCTCGGAGGCGGCGGCCTGCAGCAGGGCGTTGTAGACGCGGCTCTCGACGTAGCGCGGCAGGAGGGCGTCGAGGACGTCCTCCGCCGACGGCTCGAAGTCGAACAGGGGAAGGATCTCGCCCTTGCCCTGCGTCTCCTCCGCGGCCTTCGCGAGGCTGAGCGGCAGCATCCGGTCGTCCACCGGCGTCTGCGTCATCATCGACACGAACTCCGTGAAGACGATGTGCAGCTCGTCGACACCACCGTCCGCGGCGTCCTTCTGGACGGCCGCGATCAGCGGGGCGGCCACCTGCTTGGCGTCCGCGTAGGACGGGTTGTCGGAGAAGCCGGTCCAGGCGTCCGCGACCTTGCGCTCGCGGAAGCCGTAGTAGGCGACGCCCTTGCGGCCGACGATGTACGTGTCGACCTCCTTGCCCTCACCGCGCAGCCGCTCGGTGAGCCGGTCGGCCTGCTTGATGGCGTTGGAGGAGTAGCCGCCGGCCAGACCGCGGTCGCTCGTGACGAGCAGGACCGCGGCACGGGTCGGGGACTCCGCCTCCGTGGTGAGGGGGTGGTTGGTGTTCGAACCGGTCGCCACCGCCGTGACCGCGCGGGTGAGTTCGGTCGCGTACGGCGTGGAGGCCGCCACCTTGCGCTGCGCCTTGACGATGCGCGAGGCGGCGATCATCTCCATCGCCTTGGTGATCTTCTTCGTCGCGGTGACGGACCGGATGCGACGCTTGTAGACCCGGAGCTGCGCTCCCATGGATCAGGTCCCTTCCGTCGTCACTTGGACACGTTGACGGCGGCCGGGGCGTCCTCGCCGAGCAGCTTGCCGTCGAAGGTCTCGAACTGCTTCTTGAAGTCGGCGATGCACTCCGCGACCTTGCCGAGCGTGTCGTCGGACATCTTGCCGCCCTCGCGGATCGACGTCATGAGCGACTTGTGCTCGCGGTGCAGGAAGTCCAGCAGCTCCGTCTCGAAGCGGCGGATGTCCTGGACCGGGACGTCGTCCATCTTGCCGGTGGTGCCGGCCCAGACGGAGACGACCTGGTTCTCGGTCGGCATCGGCTGGTACTGCGGCTGCTTCAGCAGCTCGACCATGCGCTTGCCGCGCTCCAGGGCGGCCTTCGACGCGGCGTCCAGGTCGGAACCGAAGGCGGCGAACGCCTCCAGCTCACGGAACTGGGCCAGGTCGACGCGGAGCCGGCCGGAGACCTGCTTCATGGCCTTGTGCTGGGCGGAGCCACCGACTCGCGACACGGAGATGCCGACGTTCAGGGCCGGGCGCTGACCGGCGTTGAACAGGTCGGACTCCAGGAAGCACTGGCCGTCGGTGATGGAGATGACGTTGGTCGGGATGAACGCCGAGACGTCGTTGGCCTTGGTCTCGACGATCGGGAGACCGGTCATGGAACCGGCGCCCAGCTCGTCGGAGAGCTTGGCGCAGCGCTCCAGCAGGCGGGAGTGCAGGTAGAAGACGTCGCCCGGGTAGGCCTCGCGGCCCGGCGGGCGGCGCAGCAGCAGCGACACGGCGCGGTAGGCGTCGGCCTGCTTCGACAGGTCGTCGAAGACGATGAGGACGTGCTTGCCCTCGTACATCCACTGCTGACCGATGGCGGAGCCGGTGTAGGGCGCCAGGTACTTGAAGCCGGCCGGGTCGGACGCCGGGGCGGCGACGATGGTCGTGTACTCCAGGGCACCGGCCTCCTCCAGCGCGCCGCGGACGGACGCGATGGTGGAGCCCTTCTGGCCGATGGCGACGTAGATGCAGCGGACCTGCTTCTTCGGGTCGCCGGTGCGCCAGTTGTCACGCTGGTTGATGATCGTGTCGACGGCCAGGGCGGTCTTGCCGGTCTGGCGGTCGCCGATGATCAGCTGACGCTGACCACGGCCGATCGGGGTCATCGCGTCGACGGCCTTGTAGCCCGTCTCCATCGGCTCGTGCACCGACTTGCGCTGCATGACCGTGGGGGCCTGCAGCTCGAGGGCGCGGCGGCCGGACGTCTCGATCTCGCCGAGGCCGTCGATCGGGTTGCCGAGCGGGTCGACGACGCGACCCAGGTAGCCCTCGCCGACGGCGACGGACAGGACCTCGCCGGTGCGCTGGACCGACTGGCCCTCCTCGATGCCGCTGAACTCGCCGAGGACAATGGCACCGATCTCGCGCTCCTCGAGGTTGAGGGCGAGGCCGAGGGTGCCGTCCTCGAACTTCAGCAGTTCGTTGGCCATGGTCGAGGGAAGACCCTCGACCTTCGCGATGCCGTCGCCGGCAAGGCTGACCGTACCGACCTCCTCGCGCGAGGCCGCGTCCGGCTTGTACGACTGGACAAAGTTCTCCAGCGCGTCCCGGATCTCCTCCGGCCGGATCGTGAGCTCCGCCATCTGGGTTCCCTGCTCTCCTTGTTGGGCCCGAAGTCTCTTTGGGGGATCTGGGGGCTCCCCCCAGAACTTCTGCATCCTGTGCACGGCCCAACCGGGCCGTAGGTAACGCTTGTTGGGTTGGGTGACCTGGTCCGCCGGTCAGCCGGCCAGTCGCCGCGACGCCTCTTCGAGGCGGGAGGCGATCGTGCCGTTGACGACCTCGTCACCGATCCGCACCGAGATCCCGCCGAGGACCGCGGGGTCCACGTCGAGGTTCAGGTGCATCTCCCGGCCGTACATCCTCGCCAGCACCGCGCCGAGGCGCTCCTTCTGCCGGTCGGTGAGGGGTACCGCCGAGGTGACGACCGCGACCATCCGGTCCCGGCGCGAGGCCGCGAGCCTGGACAGGGACTCGAGTCCCCCCTCCAGGCTACGTCCTCGCGGCTGGGTGACCAGGCGGACGATCAGCCGCTCGGTCGCCGCGTGCGCCCGGCCGCCGAGGAGGCGGCGCAGCAGCTCGCCCTTGGCGGTGGCCGTGGCGGCCCGGTCGGTCAGCGCGGCCCGCAGCTCGGGGCTGGAGGTCGCGATCCGGCCGAACCGGAACAGCTCGTCCTCGACGTCGTCGAGGACGCCGGCCTTCTGGGCCGCGGTGAGGTCCGCGGTGTCCGCCAGTTCCTCGACCGCGTCGACCAGGTCGCGCGACTGGGACCAGCGGGAACGGACCATGCCGGAGACCAGGTCGACGGTCTCGCCGCCCACCTGACCGCTCAGCAGCCGCACGGCCAGCTCGGCCTTGGCCTCGCCGGCCTGCGCCGGGTCGGTGAGGACCCGACGCAGCGACACCTCGCGGTCGAGCAGCGCGGTGACGGCGGCCAGCTCCTCGGCGAGCCTCCCGGCGTCGACCGACGTGTTGTCGGTCAGCGCGTCGAGACGCTCGCGCGCGGCAGCCAGTGCCTCGCGGCTCGCTCCGTTCATCGGGCGGCCTCGGCCTTCTCCTCGAGCTCGTCGAGGAACCGGTCGATGGTACGGCTCTGGCGGGCGACGTCCTCCAGGGACTCGCCGACCAGCTTGCCGGCCAGGTCGGTGGCGAGCTTGCCGACGTCCTGGCGCAGAGCGGAGGCGGCGGCCTTGCGGTCGGCCTCGATCTGCGCGTGACCGGCGGCGACGATCTCCTCGCGCTGACGCTGGCCTTCCGCCCTCATCTCGGCGATGATCGCGGCGCCCTGCTCCTGTGCCTCCTGGCGCAGACGCGCGGCCTCGTGGCGGGCCTCGGCGAGCTGAGCCTTGTACTGCTCAAGCACACTCTGGGCCTCGATCTGGGCCGACTCGGCCTTCTCGATCCCGCCCTCGATGGCCTCGCGGCGCTCTTCCAGAACCTTGTTGATGTTCGGGAGGAGCTTCTTGGCGAGGAAGCCGAAGACGATGGCGAAGGCGATCAGGCCGATGACGAGCTCGTCGAGATGCGGGAGCAGAGGGTTCTGGGGCTCCTCCGCCGCCGCAAGGAACAGAGCGTTCACATCAGTGCCTTCCGTGAAAGGGGTCTGGGCTGTCGGTCCGGCTTACTTGTAGACGAAGCCCATGACGATGCCGATGAGGGCGAGCGCCTCACAGAAGGCGAAACCCATGATCTGGTTGGTACGGATCAGGCCGGCCGCCTCGGGCTGGCGGGCGAGGGCCTGGGTGCCGTTGCCGAAGATGATGCCGACGCCGACGCCGGGGCCGATCGCGGCCAGGCCGTAGCCGATGGAGGCGACGTTTCCGTTGACAGCGGCGAGAGTCTCGAGAGCGGACATGCCGGTTCTTCCTTCTCTTTCAAGGACCCGGTGGGGGTTGGCCACCGGACGTCTGTGGGTAGGGGGTTGGGCTGGGCCGAGGCCCGCTCAGTGGTGCTCGGAGAGCGCGCCCTGGACGTAGCTGCTGGCCAGGAGCACGAAGACGTACGCCTGGACGGCCTGGATGAAGAGCTCGAAGGCCGTCATGATGACGACCATGACGAACGAGGCGCCGGCGTAGACGAAGCCGAGGCCGTTCATCAGGTACCAGGTCGCCAGGGAGAACATGACGATCAGCAGGTGGCCGGCGAACATGTTCGCGAAGAGTCGCACCGCGTGGGTGAAGGGCCGGATGATCAGGTTCGAGAAGAACTCGAGGAGCATGATCAGCGGCAGGATCGCGCCGAGGGACTTGTCGTAGCCGAGGATGTTCTTCCAGCCGCCGACGAAGCCGTGCTTCTTGAAGGTCAGGCCGACCCAGGTCACGTAGACGATCGCGGCGAGACCGGCCGGGAAGGCGATCAGCGAGGTGACCGGGAACTGCGCGAGCGGGACGATGGACCAGAGGTTCATGATCCACACGAAGAAGAACAGCGAGACCATGAACGGCACGTACTTCTCGCCGTCCTTCTTGCCGATGATCTCGTAGACGATGCCGCGGCGGACGAAGTCGTACCCGGCCTCACCGATCATCTGCACCTTGCCGGGCACCAGCTTCGGCTTGGCGAAGGCGGCCCAGAAGAACGCGACGATCGCGACCGAGCCCAGCAGCGCCAGCAGCATCGGCTTGGTGAACTCGAAGCCGCCGACCACGGCGATGGGCTCGTACAGGAAGGTGTGGAGGCCCGGCGCCGGGAAGCCGCATCCGGTGAAGATGTGGCAATCGGGGTCGAAGGCAAGCGTCTGGTCAGCACTCACCGCGGGCTCCTTCAGCGTGGCGCATAGGTACGGCAACCTCGTTGTGTCGGCGCGGCACGCGGCCGCGGTTCGGCACTGGACTGGTCTTACGGGTAAGGGGGCGGCTGGGCGTCGAGCGTCGCGCTGGGACAGGCGTCGGCTCGGATGTCCGCGCCCGCAGTGCCGCATATGGCACCGGACGATAGCAGCATCTCGAACGGCCCTTTATCCCGGCCCTACCTCTCACGCCGTGGACCCGCTCTTCGCGGTCCGGCCGCCGTCCTCCGACGCCGGGTCGACGTAGAGGATCTTCGCCTTCATGTAGTGGCGCGCCTGCGCGGTGACCCAGACGATCGTCGCGGCGAGCAGCGTGAAGCCGAAGGCCTTGAAGTCGAACAGCGTGGTGTCCTGCAGCAGCGACATGACGACGAAGAGCAGCAGCAGCTGGGCGGTGTAGAGCATGAGGCCCATGGCCTGGAAGAGGTGCGGCAGGGACCTCGCGGTGCGCTGCAGGACCACCATGCCCGCCCCCATGAAGAGCACCACCAGCAGCGCGCCCAGCGCGGCTCCGAGGGCTCCCTTCCCGCCGGCCACCACACCGCCGACCACGGCGCCGACGGCACCGGTCGCGAGCGTGGGCACGGCGGCGTGCAGGAGGGTGCGGGCGTCGTTGGACGGCATGGCGGCATCTCCGCTTGCTGGTGGGGGCGTGGTGTCGTCATGGACGAGCGTAGGCCCGGCCCGAGTCGGGTCTCGGCGCCAACGAGCCGTCGCACTGCGGCCCTTCGGCACTCTCTCCGGGTCTCGTGAACCGTATCACAAACTATTTGGGGAGGTCTTTACCCGAAGGTGTGCCGACTCTCACACATGAGGGTGGTGTTGCACGTGTGCGCGAGACAAAACGGGCCTCATCTGGTATGCCGCGCGCGGGACCCGCGTCAACTCGGCGTTCCGGCCTTCCTCCGTTCGGGGAGGCGTGAACGGGCGCCGATCGCGGTCGCGCCGTTGACGCCCGCCGGGACGTGCGGGGATCCCTCCGGGTGCCCGCCCTCCGCCGACGCGGGGGCGGAGGACGTCCCGGCGTCGCCCTCCGCGGCCGCCGGAGCCTCCTGCCCGGCCTGCGGGGCGGTCTTCCGGCGCCGGTAGCGGGGCGGTACGAACGACTCGGCCCAGCGCGGCGCGCGCGGCTGGAAGCGGGGCAGGAGCAGCAGTACCAGGCCCACCGCGCTCAGCGCCACGATCGGCAGCATGATCCACATCGACGCGGAGTGGACGGAGTACATCAGCGTGCCGAAGGCGATCAGCGCCGACCAGAAGTACATGATGAGCACGGCGCGGCTGTGCGAGTGGCCGATCTCCAGCAGCCGGTGGTGCAGGTGGCCCCGGTCGGCGGCGAACGGCGACTGGCCGTTCCAGGTGCGGCGCACGATGGCCAGCACCAGGTCCGCCATCGGGATCGCGATGATCGTCAGCGGCAGCAGCAGCGGCATGAAGACCGGCAGCGCGGCGTGCGTCGCCTCGCGCGTCGAGCCCTCGAAGAGCTTCAGCGTGTCCATGTCCACCTGGCCGGTGATGGAGATCGCCGACGCGGCCAGCACCAGCCCGATCAGCATGGAGCCCGAGTCGCCCATGAAGATCCGCGCCGGGTGCATGTTGTGCGGCAGGAAGCCCAGGCACATGCCGATCAGCACGGCGGCGAAGAGGGTGGCCGGTGCGGCGGCCTCGATGCCGTACCCGAACCAGAGCCGGTAGGCGTACAGGAAGAACGCGGTGGCGGCCAGGCAGACCATGCCGGCGGCCAGGCCGTCGAGGCCGTCGACGAAGTTCACCGCGTTGATGGTGAGGACGACCAGGGCGACCGTCAGGAGCGTGCCCTGCCACTGGGTGAGGCCGACCATGCCGACGCCGGGGATCGGCAGCCACAGGATCGTCAGGCCCTGCATGACCATGACGCCGGCGGCGATCATCTGCGCCCCGAGCTTGATCAGCGCGTCGATCTCGAACTTGTCGTCGAGGACGCCGACCAGCCAGATCAGGGCGGCGCCGGAGAGCAGGGCGCGCGGCTCGTTGGAGAGCGCGAAGACGTTGTTGAGGCGGTCCAGGTGGTCCGCGACCAGCAGTCCCGCGCAGAGCCCGAAGAACATGGCGATGCCGCCCAGCCGCGGCGTGGGTTCTCTGTGCACGTCGCGCGCGCGGATCTCGGGCATCGCGCCCGCCGCGATCGCGAACTTCCGCACCGGCCCGGTGAGCAGGTAGGTCACCGCGGCAGTGATGCAGAGCGTCAGCAGGTAGTCACGCACGGGCTGCCCCACAGGAGTCGCTGGCCATCTCAGCCCCACACCCTAGTCGCGCCGCCACCGTGGTGGAGACGCCCCGCGGCGGTGTGCGGTTGCGTCCGGGGTCCGCCTACCCCCGGTACGGGGGGAACCGCTCCGCCAGGGCCCGTGCCCGCGCGCGTACGCCGCCCGTGTCCGCGCCCTCGCGGACCGCCTCGGCGAACAGCCCCGCGATCCGCTCCACCTCCGCGGCGCCCATGCCCTGGGTGGTCACCGCGGCCGTGCCCAGCCGGAGGCCCCGCCCGTCCCCGTACGGCAGGGCGCACGTGTCCACGACCAGGCCCGCCGCCGCCAGGCGCGCGCGGGCGGTGCGCCCGTCGGCGCCGAGCGGTTCCGGGTCGGCGGTGATCAGGTGCGTGTCCGTGCCGCCAGTCGTCACCGCGAAGCCCAGCTCGGCGAGGCGCGCGGCGAGGAGGCGCGCGTTGTCGACGACCCGGTGGGCGTAGGCGCGGAACGCCGGCGCGGCGGCCTCCCCGAAGGCGACGGCCTTGGCGGCGACGGTGTGCATCTGGGCGCCGCCCTGGGTGAACGGGAACACCGCCCGGTCGATCCGCTCCGCCAGCTCCGCCCCGCACAGCAGCAGCCCGCCGCGCGGCCCGCGCAGCACCTTGTGCGTCGTCGCGCACACGACGTCCGCGTACGGGACGGGGTTGGGCGCCGCTCCCCCGGCGACCAGCCCGATGGGGTGCGCGGCGTCGACGACCAGTGCCGCCCCCGCCTCGTCGGCGATGTCGCGGAACTCGGCGTAGTCGAGGTGCCGGGGGTACGAGATCGAACCGCACACGATCGCCCTCGGCCGGTGGCGGCGGGCCAGGAGGCGCACCTGGCGGTGGTCGACGAGTCCGCTCTCCGCGTCGACGCCGTAGGGGACGAAGCGGAACCAGCGCCCCGAGAAGTTCGCCGGCGCCCCGTGCGTGAGGTGGCCGCCGTGGGCCAGGCCCATGGCGAGGACGGTGTCCCCGGGGCGCAGCAGCGCCGCGTACGCCGCCAGCACGGCGGAGGAGCCCGAGTGGGCCTGGACGTTGGCGTGGTCGGCGCCGAACAGGGCGCACGCCCGCTCCACGGCGAGGCGCTCGGCGGCGTCCGCGTACTCGCAGCCGCCGTGGTGGCGGCGGCCGGGGTAGCCCTCGGCGTACTTGTTGGCGAGCCGCGAGCCGAGCGCGGCGAGCACGGCGGGCGAGGTGAAGTTCTCCGCGGCGATCAGCTGGAGGCCCTGCTCCTGCCGCCGCGCCTCCCCGTCCAGCACGTCGGCGATCTCGGGGTCCTGCCGGCGCAGCGCGTCGGCGTCCGGCCCGTAGGCGCCGTCCAGCGCCTCCTCGGCTCCAGTGGTGAGCGGCATCGGTGGCTCCAGGCGCTCCGGGCGTGGCGGTCCCCCGGTCCCCTCCACTGTAGGCGCGGCCCCCGCGACCCGCCCGTCCGGCGGCCCGGCGGCTCAGCGGCCCGGCGGCCCGGCGGCCCGGCGGCGTGCGGGGATCCCCGTCAGGGCGGTCACCACCGGCTCCAGGGCCTGGTTGATCTCGTCGCCCACCGACCGGAAGAACGTGAGGGGCGCGCCGTAGGGGTCGTTCACCTCGTCCGCCTCCGCGCTCGGCGCCAGCAGCCAGCCGCGCAGCGCGGCCGCCGCCCGCACCAGCGCGTGCGCCCGGGCCACCACGCCGTCGGCCTCCGGGTCGGGCAGCGTCGTGGGGTCTATCGCCCGCACGAGCCGGGTGAACTCCTTCAGGGTGAACGTGCGCAGGCCCGCGCTGTGGCCCATCGAGATGACCTGGGCACGGTGGTCGCGGGTAGCCGTGAGCACCAGGTCGGCGCGGATGACGTGCTCGTCGAGCAGTTCCCGGCCGACGAACCCGCCCGCGTCGGCGCCGAAGTCCGCGAGGACCGCCTCGGCGTTCGCCTCCATCGGCGCGCCCTCGTGCCCCCACGTGCCGGCGCTCTCCACGATCAGTCCGCAGCCCGCCGGGTCGCCGACGCGCCCGCGCAGGGCGTGGCGGGTCAGCCGCTCGGTGATCGGCGAGCGGCAGACGTTGCCGGTGCTGACGTGGAGGATGCGGAACGTGCTCGCCGTGCCTATGCCACGCCCCTCAGGGGCGGTCAACTGGCCACCTCGAGGTCGGGTACGACCTTGCGCAGCTCGTCCGCGGAGAGGGCGCCCGCGCGCAGCAGCACCGGCGTCCCGCGGCTGACGTCGACGATCGACGACGGCACGATGCCCGGCGTCGGACCGCCGTCCAGGTACACCGACACGGAGTCGCCGAGCATGCCCTGCGCGGCGTCGCAGTCCTCCGGCGCGGGGTGCCCGGTCAGGTTGGCGGAGGACACCGCCATCGGGCCGACCTCGGTGAGCAGCTCGATCGCCACCGGGTGCAGCGGCATGCGGACCGCGACGGTGCCGCGGGTGTCGCCCAGGTCCCACTGGAGGGACGGCTGGTGCCGGGCGACGAGCGTGAGGGCGCCCGGCCAGAACGCGTCGACGAGCTCCCACGCCTGCTCGGAGAAGTCCGTGACCAGGCCGTGGAGGGTGTTGGGCGAGCCGATGAGGACGGGCGTGGGCATGTCGCGGCCGCGGCCCTTGGCCTCCAGCAGGTCGGCGACGGCCTCCGGGCTGAAGGCGTCCGCGCCGATGCCGTACACGGTGTCCGTCGGCAGCACGACGAGCTCGCCGCGGCGGACGGCGGACGCGGCCTCGCGCAGGCCCGTCGAACGGTCGGTCGCGTCGTTGCAGTCGTATCGCCGTGCCATCAGGGGACCCTCCCAGTCTCGGTCACTCGGTTCACCTCCGGGGCGCTCGGGGCCCCGTCGACGGCCGACCGCACCCGGTCGCCCGCACCCCGTGTCCCCCCGGACGCCGTCCGGGGGTTGCCCCGCTCCCGCGCGCAGGCGCCGCGCGCCGGTGTCACGGCGTCGCCTTGCGGGCCGTCGCGAAGCGGGGCCGGTTGTTCAGGTCGGGGTGGTCGGCGGCGTCCGTCCAGCCGGCCTCCTCGCTGAAGATCCACGGCACCTGGCCGCCCTGCGTGTCGGCGTGCTCAACGACGACGAGGCCGCCGGGGCGGAGCAGGCGGTGCGCCGTGCGCTCGATGCCGCGGATCACGTCGAGGCCGTCCTCGCCGGAGAACAGCGCCATGTCGGGGTCGTGGTCGCGCGCCTCGGGCGCCACGTACTCCCACTCGGTGAGCGGGATGTACGGCGGGTTGGAGATGACCAGGTCGACCTGGCCGTCCAGCTCCGGCAGGGCCGTCAGCGCGTCGCCGTGGTGGACGGCGACCCTGGTCCCCTCGGCGTTGCGCCGCGTCCACACCAGCGCGTCCTCGGACAGCTCCACGGCGTGCACGCGGGAGCGCGGCACCTCCTGGGCCATGGCGAGGGCGATCGCGCCGGAGCCGGAGCACAGGTCGACGATGAGCGGCTCGACGACGTCCATGGCCCGTACGGCGTCTATCGCCCATCCGACGACGGACTCGGTCTCCGGGCGCGGCACGAAGACGCCGGGGCCCACGTGGAGCTCCAGGTATCGGAAGAACGCCCGGCCGGTGATGTGCTGGAGCGGCTCGCGGGCCTCGCGGCGCGCCACGGCCTCCCAGTAGCGGGCGTCGAAGTCGGCGTCCCCGACGTTGTGCAGCTCGCCGCGCCTGACGCCGTGGACGAAGGCGGCGAGCTCCTCCGCGTCGAAGCGCGGCGACGGCACTCCGGCGTCGGCCAGGCGCCGGGTGGCCTGGGCGATCTCCGACAGCAGCAGGCTGCGGGGGCTCGGGGTCCTTCCCCCGAAATTCTGCTGCACGCTGGTCCTCCGGGCTGCTGGGTCGTACGGGGAGCGGGTTACGGGGAGGGGCTCACGCGGCGGAGAGCTTCGCGGCCGCGTCGGCGTCGACGCACGCCTGGATCACGGCGTCCAGGTCCCCGTCGAGTACCTGGTCCAGGTTGTAGGCCTTGAAGCCGACGCGGTGGTCCGAAATGCGGTTCTCGGGGTAGTTGTAGGTGCGGATCTTCTCCGACCGGTCGACCGTGCGGACCTGGCTGCGGCGGGCGTCCGCGGCGCTGCGCTCGGCCTCCTCCTGGGCCATCGCGAGCAGCCGGGAGCGGAGGATGCGCAGGGCCTGCTCCTTGTTCTGGAGCTGGCTCTTCTCGTTCTGGCAGGAGGCCACGACACCGGTCGGCAGGTGGGTGATGCGGACGGCCGAGTCGGTGGTGTTGACGGACTGGCCGCCGGGGCCGGAGGACCGGTAGACGTCGATCCGCAGGTCGTTGGGGTTGATCTCGACGTCGACCTCCTCGGCCTCGGGGGTGACGAGGACGCCGGCGGCGGAGGTGTGGATGCGGCCCTGCGACTCGGTGGCCGGCACCCGCTGCACGCGGTGCACCCCGCCCTCGTACTTCAGCCGCGCCCAGACGCCCCGGCCGGGCTCGGTCGCGCCGTTGCCGCCCTTGGTCTTCACGGCGACCTGGACGTCCTTGTAGCCGCCCAGCTCGGACTCGGTGGCGTCGATGATCTCGGTCTTCCAGCCGACGCGCTCGGCGTACCGCAGGTACATCCGCAGGAGGTCGCCGGCGAAGAGGGCGGACTCGTCGCCGCCCGCGCCCGCCTTGATCTCCAGGATGACGTCCTTGTCGTCGCTGGGGTCGCGCGGGACGAGCAGCAGCCGCAGCCTGGCGGTGAGGTCCTCGCGCCGCTTCTCCAGCTCCTTGACCTCGACGGCGAAGTCCGGGTCGTCGGCGGCGAACTCGCGGGCGGTCTCGATGTCCTCGCCGGTCCGCTTCCAGTCCCGGTACGCGGCGACGATCGGGGTCAGCTCGGCGTAGCGCTTGTTGAGCCTGCGCGCGTTGGCCTGGTCGGCGTGGACCGAAGGGTCGGCGAGCCTCTTCTCGAGGTCGGCGTGCTCGCCGACCAGTTCCTCGACCGCCTCGAACATCGGGGACTCCTGGAGTGGGGTGTGGGCTGCGGGTGGCGGTCGGGGGAGACCCGGCCCCCCGACCAAAAAGCCGGCCCCGGCCGTCCGAGGGACGGCCGGAGACCGGCGGTACGGCTCGCTACTTCTTGGAGCCGGCAGCCTTGCCGAAGCGGGCCTCGAAGCGGGCCACGCGGCCACCGGTGTCGAGGATCTTCTGCTTGCCCGTGTAGAACGGGTGGCACTCGGAGCAGACCTCGGCGCGGATGGCGCCGCTCTCGATCGTGCTGCGGGTGGTGAACGACGCGCCGCAGGTACAGCTGACCTGGGTCTCGACGTACTCGGGGTGGATGTCGCGCTTCAAGGTGTCTCCTAGTTCCGGGAGGGCTCCGGGTCGCCTCCGCGGGATGCGGGTGCGTGAACCGGGGCCGACGTACCAGTCTGCCAGGACCGGTCGCATCTCCCAAAACCGGGGTGGGGCGCCGGGTATTCCCCCTCCGCTCAGCGGATCACCTTCCCGGCCTCCCCCGCGGCGGTGTCCCGGACGGCGGAGGCCGGTACGGGCAGGTCCCGGCGGAGCGCCTGCCAGACCTGCTGGGCCTGGACGTCCACGGGGACGACCCGGTTGGGGTCGGCCGGGTCGTACCGGACCGGCAGCGTGACCGTCCGGACGCCGTCGGCGTCGAGGTCGGACAGGCCGCCGGCGAACTCGGCGAGCTCCCTGACGCCGTCCAGTCCGGAGTCGGGGGTGATGGCCCGGGTGGCGGTGGAGGCCAGGCCCCAGAGCTTCCGCGGGCTGCTGAGGACGCCGACCCGCCCGACCTGCTCGACGAGGGCCTTGACGAAGGCCTGCTGGAGCTGGATGCGGCCGAGGTCGCTCCGGTCGCCGACGCCCTTGCGGGTGCGGACGAGGCCGAGGGCCTGCTCGCCGTCGAGGGTGTGGGTGCCGGCGGGGAGGTCGAGGTGGCTGTCGGCGTCCTCGATGGCGCGCGTGGTGGTCACCCGGACGCCGCCCAGTTCGTCGACGAGCTCCTTGAAGCCGGTGAAGTCGACCTCGACGTAGTGGTCCATGCGGATGCCGGACATCCGCTCGACGGTCTTCACCGCGCAGGCGGGACCGCCGACCTCGTAGGCGGTGTTGAACATGGCCCGGTACTCGGCGGGCTCGTCGCCCCCGTCGCGGCGGACGCACTCGGGGCGGGTGACCAGCGTGTCGCGCGGGATGGAGACCACGGTGGCCTTGCGGCGCCCCTGGTGGAGGTGGACGACCATCGCCGTGTCGGAGCGGGCGGTGCCCTCGTCGCGGCCGTACGCACGGTTGGCGCCGGAGCGGGAGTCGGAGCCGAGGACGAGGACGTCGAGGGAGCCGTCGTCGACGTTCCGGGGGCGGTCGTCGCCGAGCCGGCCGTCGATGTCGACGCCCTCGATGTTGGCGTCGAGCCTCATGTAGGCGAACCCGGCGCCGCCCGCGCCGAGGACGGCCAGGACCGCGGCCGCCCACACGGTGGCGGCCAGGCCGCGCCTGACGGCCCCCTTCCCCCCGCGTCCCGGTCCGGCGGGTATGCCGCCCGTCTCCTGCTCGCCCATGGTCTCCCCGTTCCCTCGGCCCGTGTACTTCCCCGGGTTCCTCAACGGCACCCGATCAGACGGCGGACCGGGAAAAAGGGTTGTACGGGTTCGGCACGGCCCGCGGGACGCCCGTGCCCGCCGTGCGGGGCACGGCGGGCACGGGGCGGTTTCCGCGGGCGGGACCCGGTTCGCGCCCTCCCGGCGGCCCCTCCGGGGCGGGGCGGCCGTGGACCGGGTCCCCGTCCCCTCAGCCGAAGAGGTTGAACGCGTTCCAGCCGGAGCCGATCTTGACGCGCGGGACGAACGGCGCCGTGGAGGAGCCGCGGCCCTGGTAGAGCCACATCACACCGGCCGAGTCGCGGGCCATCAGGTCGGCCCTGCCGTCGCCGTTCACGTCGCCGGTGGCGGCGTACGCGGTGAAGTTCCAGCCGCTGGTGCCGGCCAGGACCCGGTTGGTGAACGTCGCCGTGGCGGTGCCGCGGCCCGGGTACACCCACAGGCGGCCCGAGGTGTCGCGGGCCAGCATGTCGGCCTTGCCGTCACCGGTGTAGTCGCCCCTGCCCGTGATCGTCATGACGCCCCAGCCGGAGCCGACGCTGACGCGGGTGCCGAAGGTGCCGTTGCCGCGGCCCGGGTACAGCCACAGGTAGCCGCTCTTGTCCTGGGCGAGCAGGTCGGGCAGCGCGTCGCCGGTCATGTCGCCGGGGACCAGGACGTTCTTCATCGCGCCCCAGCCGGAGCCGACGGTGACGTCGGCTCCGTCGCCGTTGATCCGGAACCACCGCAGGACGCCGGCGCTGGTGCGGTAGAGGTACTCCTGGCGGCCGTCCCGGTCGAGGTCGGCCTGGCGGACCAGGTTCTCACCGCTCCAGTCGCCGAGGGAGAACCGGCCGCCGAGCGTGGTGCCGCGGGAGTAGTACTCCCAGGCCTGGCCGGCCGAGGTGCGCGCGAACAGGTCGGCGCGGCCGTCGAAGTTCAGGTCCGTGTCGTCGACCCGCGCGTTGATCTGGCCGACGTACGTGCTGGTCTTCGCGTAGACGCTGTACGCGCCGCTCGCGACGCAGTCCCGCACGCCCCACGACACGACGCCGGCTATGCGGCCGTTCACGACGAGCGGGCCGCCCGAGTCGCCGTTGCACGGGGAGACCGTGCCGGCGTCCTCGCCGGAGGCGGGGTTGCCCGCGCAGACCATCTGGCCCGCGACGAAGTCGCCGCCGTAGTACGACGAGCAGCTGGCGTCGGACCGCATCGGGATGACGGCCTTCTTCAGCGTCTGCGAGCCCTCGTCCGAGGTGGAGCTGGTGCGGCCCCAGCCGTAGACCGTGGCGGAGACGCCGTTCTGGTAGGAGGCCGTGTCGCCGCTCTGCGTGGGCTGGAGCGTCCTGTGCGGCACCGGGAGGGACAGGGTGAGGACGGCGACGTCACCGCCCGAGATCGTGGCCTCGTCGTAGGTCGGGCTCATCCACTGGCGGGTGATCTCGTCGATCCGGCCGCCGTGCAGGTCGAGTCCGGTCTCGGTGACGGTCGGCATCTGGCTGGTGCCGGAGACGACCGCGCCGTTCCTCGCCCAGTCCAGGCCGTACACGCAGTGCGCGGCGGTCAGGACCTTGTTCCGGGCGACCAGGGAGCCGCCGCAGAAGAAGCCCTCGTCGTCCGCCTCGTCGGTGGTGCCCTTGTCGTCGTAGTAGTGCAGCTGCACCATCCACGGCGCCTCGGTGATGGCGGCCGGCGAGCCGCCGATGATGTACGACTCCTTGGTGCCGGAGCCCGTGGTCCCGCCGGTCCCCCGCTCCTGTGCCGGGGTGGTGTCGGCCTCGCCGTCGTTGAGGTCGGCGACCGATCCCCTGACGCGCTCCAGCAGGTCGGCCTCGGACCGGCCGGGGGCCTTCGCCGCGTTCCGCTTGGCCGGGGCCGGGGCCGCGTCCGCCGCCTGGGCGGGCGCGGTGCCGAGCATCGCCCCGCCCAGGGCGAGTACGGCGGCGGCCGCGGGGAGGACGGTGCGGGCCCTCCGCTGGGCAGATGTCACTCGGGACTCCTCTCGGTCGGTGAGCGGGGAGGAGTCGGGCCACCGGAGGCGTCGGGCGGGGCGGACGTGCACGACCCACGCGACGGCGCGGAACGGCCCGGTGTTCCAGGGCACGGCTCCGCGGACTCGGTGGGCGCATTCGTCAATACGTTCCCCCCCACTACGATGCGCTGATCGTACAATGCGAAACCGCCCCCGGTCACCGAAATGACGGGGGCGGTCCGGTTCGCGGGACGGCGTCAGTCGTTGTTGCCGGAGGACGGCGTCGTCTTCTGGATCTGGAGCAGGAACTCGGCGTTCGACTTGGTCTGCTTCATCTTGTCCAGCAGCAGCTCGATCGCCTGCTGCTGGTCGAGCGCGTGCAGCACCCGGCGCAGCTTCCAGACGATGGCGAGCTCCTCGCCGCCGAGGAGGATCTCCTCCTTGCGGGTGCCGGACGCGTCGACGTCCACCGCGGGGAAGATCCGCTTGTCGGAGAGCCTCCGGTCGAGCTTGAGCTCCATGTTGCCGGTGCCCTTGAACTCCTCGAAGATCACCTCGTCCATGCGCGAGCCGGTGTCGACCAGCGCGGTGGCGAGGATGGTCAGCGAGCCGCCGTCCTCGATGTTCCGCGCGGCGCCGAAGAAGCGCTTCGGCGGGTACAGCGCGGTCGAGTCGACACCACCGGACAGGATGCGGCCGGAGGCGGGCGCCGCGAGGTTGTACGCGCGGCCCAGACGGGTGATCGAGTCGAGCAGGACGACCACGTCGTGGCCCAGCTCCACGAGGCGCTTGGCGCGCTCGATGGCCAGCTCGGCGACGGTGGTGTGGTCCTCGGCCGGCCGGTCGAAGGTCGAGGAGATGACCTCGCCCTTCACCGACCGCTGCATGTCGGTGACCTCCTCCGGACGCTCGTCGACGAGGACGACCATCAGGTGGCACTCGGGGTTGTTGTGGGTGATCGCGTTGGCGATCGCCTGCATGATCATGGTCTTGCCGGTCTTCGGCGGGGCCACGATCAGACCGCGCTGGCCCTTTCCGATCGGCGACACGAGGTCGATGATGCGGGTGGTCAGCACGCCCGGGTCGGTCTCCAGACGGAGCCGGTCCTGCGGGTAGAGCGGGGTCAGCTTGTTGAACTCGGGACGGCCGCGGCCGGAGTCGGCGGCCATGCCGTTGGCCGAGTCGAGCCGGACCAGCGCGTTGAACTTCTCGCGGCGCTCCCCCTCCTTCGGCTGGCGCACGGCGCCGGTGACGTGGTCGCCCTTGCGCAGCCCGTACTTGCGGACCTGGGCGAGCGAGACGTACACGTCGTTCGGGCCGGGCAGGTAGCCCGAGGTCCGGATGAACGCGTAGTTGTCGAGGATGTCCAGGATGCCCGCGACGGGGATCAGGACGTCGTCCTCGGAGACCTGCGGCTCGCCGGCGAAGTCCTCGCGTCCGCGGCGCCCGCGGCGGTCGCGGTAGCGGCCCCGGCGGCCCCGGCGGCCGCCCTCGAAGTCGTCGTCGTCCAGCGGCCCCGCCTGGCCCTGCGGGGCGCCCTGGCGCTGCTGGCGCTGGCCGCCGCCCTGCTGGTCGTCGCCCTTGCCGCGATCGCGGCGGTCCCGCTGGCGGTCGCCCCGCTCACCGCGGTCGCGGCGGTCCCGCTGGCGGTCGCGGCGGCCGGCCTCGGCGCTGTCGGCGGCGGACTCGGCCGCACGGGCGTCCTGACCCTCGGCACGGGCCTCGGTACGCACCTCGGTACGGACCTCGGCCTCGGCGGCGGGGCTGCCGACCGGGGCGGTGGCGCGGCGCCGGCGGCGCTCGCCGGCGGCCTCGTCACCCTGCTCCAGGGAGGTGGCGAGCTTCGGCGACGGCTGTCCGGGGATCTCGATCTGCTGCTGGGCGACGGCCCTGCCGCCCCGCGCGGCCGCGTCGTCCCCGGCCTCCCTCTCCGTCCCGGCGGAACCGGCGTGGGGCGCCTCCGCGGCGTCCCCGGCCCCGCCACCGGCCTCCTCGCCCGTACGGGCGCGGGAGGTGGCGCGGCGCTTGGGCTTGGTCTCGGCGGTGCCGGACCCGGCGCTCTTCGGCGCGGCCGCGGCGCCTCCCCCGGAGGGGGCGCCCCCGGTCTGCGCTTCCTTGATGACCTCGATCAGCTGGCTCTTGCGCATGCGCGCGGTGCCCCTGATGCCGAGGCCGGACGCGACCTGCTGCAGCTCGGCCAGGACCATGCCCTCGAGGCCGGTGCCGGAGCGGCGGCGCCGTGAGGTGGTGCCAGTGGCAGCACCTGCGGCGGGCGCGGTGGTGTCGACGTTCTTGTCGGCAGTCACGCCCATCAGATCGGTGGTGTCGCTCACGAAGGGTCCTTCCCTGGAGCGGACGTCGGCCTTCTGGCTCGGCGACCGGTTGTGCTGTCCGGCCTCGGCCCTGAAGTGGGACCGTGCCGGGGCGGTGGTTCCGCCGGGATACGGCGGCGGAAGAGGTGACGTACGTGGTCCGAGGCCCCCTGCTCGGCCCTCTCCGGGGAGAGGGGAGGGGGGACGCGTACCGGTTTTCCGGAGCGTGCTCGAAACTGCTCAGGCAGGCTGCTCAGGCAGTTTGGGGGGCTCCCGGAAGAAGGGTGGTCCCTGATGGGGACGCACAGCACCGCGCCACAAAGACGTCGGGTGCAGACTTGAGGTTAACACTACCGGCTCCAACAGACATTCCCCCTCTCACACACCGGCAATCCGCGTGTCCGGCGATCCGCCCCGCTGCGGGCCCCGCCCGGCGGGTCACGGGGCGAGCGGCAGCACGCTCGCCCCGGCGGCGTCGAGGGCGAGCCGGTTGGCCGCCCAGCCCTCCCCCGCCAGCAGCGCGACCTTGTCCGCCGCGCCGTCCTCGACCAGCGCGAGCACCGTGGGGCCCGCGCCGGAGATGACCGCGGGGACGCCGTCCGCCCGCAGCCGGTTCACCAGGGCGACGCTCTCGGGCATCGCGGGGGCCCGGTACTCCTGGTGGAGCCGGTCCTCGGTGGCGGCCAGCAGCAGCTCGGGGCGCCGGGTCAGGGCCTCGACCAGCAGCGCGGCGCGGCCGGCGTTGGCGGCGGCGTCCACATGGGGGACGGTGCGGGGCAGCAGGCCGCGGGCCGTCTCGGTGAGCACCGGGTTCGCGGGGACGAAGACCACCGGGACGATGGAGTCCTCGGGGTCCATCCTGACGGCGCGGGTCGCCGCGGCCTCGCGCCAGGCCACGGTGAACCCCCCGAGGAGGCAGGCGGCGACGTTGTCGGGGTGGCCCTCGATCTCGGTGGCGAGCTCCAGCAGCGCGGCGTCGTCGAGCCGGCTGTCGCCGCCTATGGTCACGGCGCGCGCGGCGACGACGCCCGCGCAGATGGCGGCGGAGGAGGAGCCGAGGCCGCGGCCGTGCGGGATGCGGTTGGCACAGACGACCTCGAGGCCGCGGGGCTGGCCGCCGAGCAGGTCGAACGCGGCGCGCAGGGAGCGTACGAGGAGGTGGCCCTCGTCGCGCGGGAGCGTGTCGGAGCCCTCGCCGGCGATGTCGACGTGCAGCCCGGTGTCGGCCACCCGGACGACGACGTCGTCGTACAGCCCCAGTGCGAGGCCGAGGGCGTCGAAGCCCGGGCCGAGGTTGGCGCTGGTGGCGGGAACGCGCACCCGTACGGCGGCGGCGCGGAACGCGGGACCGGCCATCGCTCGTTGACTCTCCTTGCTCTGGACCTGCGGGGGTGACCTGCTGGGTGGGGACGGGCGGGGACTCGGCGTCAGACGTGCGGGGACCCGGGGCCGTTTCGGCGGTCGCCGACGGCGTCGCCGCCCGCGGCACGTGCGGCGGGGCGGGGTCGGTACAGCCTATCGAAGGAAGGTTCCGCCGCGACATAGGGCGCACGGGAGGCGCACGGTGCGTGTCGCGTGCCGGCCCGTGCCCCTCGGTCGGCGCCGCCGGGCCCGCGCGGCC
>JAAXOU010000420.1 GCA_012396115.1 Streptomyces somaliensis DSM 40738
CGCCCGTCACGGGCGGCGGCCTCCTGTGGGGGCCGGTGCGGCCCGCCGGTCTACGGGAAGGTCAGCTTGAAGCCGTTGATGTAGCCGGTGTCGTACTGGGCGGTGTCCTGCACCCGGAGGCGCCAGGTGCCGTTGGCGACCTCGCTGGACGCGTTGACGGTGTAGGTCGTCTGGACGTTGTCCGCGGAGTCGCTGCTGCTCGCGCTCTTGAGCCGGTACGCGGTGCCGTCGGGGGCGACCAGGTCGATGACCAGGTCACCGCGGTAGGTGTGGACGATGTCCACGCCGACCTGCAGCGCGCTCGGCGCGTTGCCGGTGATGCCGGTGACGGAGACGGACGAGGTGACGGCCGCCCCCGCGTCGGGGATGCTCACGTCGGCGGTGTTCTCGAAGACCTTGCCGCCGGGCGTGCCGCCGCCGGCGCGGGCGCCGACGTTGACGCCGGCCCAGGCGTTCTGGACGGCGGCCACCTCGGGGCTGCCGGAGCCGTAGAGCTCGGTGGCGACCGCGACCGTGCCGTTGCGCGCACCCGCGTAGTTCGTGGTGCTGGTGAACTTGGTGGTGAGCGCCTTGAACCAGATCAGCGCGGCCTTGTCGCGGCCGATGCCGGTGACGGGGAGGCCGTCCGAGGTGGGCGAGTTGTAGGTGACGCCGTTGACGGTCTTGGTGCCGCTGCCCTCGGAGAGCAGGTAGAACCAGTGGTTCGCCGGGCCCGACGAGTGGTGCACGTCGATGCTGCCGATGCCGGAGTACCAGTAGTCCTTGGAGGAGCCGTCCTTGCTCGGCTTGTCCATGTAGCGCAGCGGCGTGCCGTTGCCCCGGATGTCGATCTTCTCGCCGACCAGGTAGTCGCCGATGTCCTTGGAGTTGTTGGCGTAGAACTCGACGGCGGCGGCGAAGATGTCGGACGTCGCCTCGTTCAGGCCGCCGGACTCGTTGCTGTAGACCAGGCCGGCGGTGGCGGAGGTCAGGCCGTGGGTCATCTCGTGGGCGGCCACGTCGATCGACGTGAGCGGCTTGGCGTTGTTGTCGCCGTCGCCGTACGTCATGCAGAAGCAGTCGTCCGACCAGAACGCGTTGGCGTAGTTGTTGCCGTAGTGGACGCGCGAGTACGCGGCCCTGCCGTCGCCCCGGATACCGGCGCGGCCGTGCACGTTCTTGTAGTAGTCCCAGGTCAGCGCGGCCCCGTAGTGGGCGTCGGCGCCGGCGGTCTCCATGTTGGACGGGGTGCCGTTGCCCCAGGTGTCGTCGGCGCCGGAGAACAGCGTGCCGGTGCCGGAGGTGCCGCGGTTGAGGTTGTACGTCTTGTGGCCGCCGCGCGCGGTGTCGGTCAGCGTGTAGGAGCTGCCCGACTGGGCGGTGCCGAGGGTGACCTGGCCGCTGTACTGCGTGTTGCCGATGCCGTTGCGGACGGCCTGCCACTCGTAGAGCTTCTCGCCCGTGGTGGCGTCGGTGACGACGTGCAGCTCGTTGGGCGTGCCGTCGTGCTGGAGGCCGCCGACGACGGTCTCGTACGCGAGGACGGGCCGCCCCTCGGCGAGCCAGACGACCTTGCGGGGCGCGCGCTCCGGCTCCGACGCCTTCGAGCCCTCGGCGCGGGCGGCGGCGAGCGCCTGGCGCTCGGCCGCCGCCGGGGCGACGTCGGCGGTCGTGTCGACGTTCTTCAGCTCCGCGCGGGAGGCCTTGGTGACGCTCTCGGTGCGGCCGGACCCGTTCTCGGCGACCACGAGGTCGCCGCCGAGGACCGGCAGCCCGGCGAAGGTCCGCTCGTAGCGGGTGTGGGTCGTGCCGTCGGCGTCCTTGACCACGTCGCGGACGACGAGCTTCTCCTGGGCGCCGAGGCCGAGTTCCCTGGCCTTGGCGGCCTTGTCCGCGTCGGCCGCGCGGATGAGCGCGGTGCGCTGGGCGGGGGAGAGGTCCGCGGGCAGGGCGCCCGGGTCGGCCTGGGCGGCGGCCCGGCGCTCGGGGGCGGCCTGCCCGCCGTCGGCGACGGCGGAGCCGGTCTGGACTCCCACGGCGAGCATGGCGGCGGCGGCGATCAGGGCGCCGGTGGCGGTCGCGCGGCGGGATGGCGTGGATCTCACGCGGGACTCCTTCGTGAGGGGTGCCGGGGCGGGGTGAGCCCTCGGGTGTGGGGGTGAATTCGGTGTGACGACGTGTGGAGAACGGGGGGAAGACTGGCACCGCACTGGTGTACGTGTCAGGAGCGCGTCAAAAAAATGGCCGAAAAGCGCCCGTCACTCGAAGTCCTGCATCCGCTGACCGAGCGTCAACCCGCTGCGGGCCCGGCCGTGCCGTGAGCGGCCGGGGGTCGTACGCGTTCCGCCTCCGGCCCCCGCCCTCCTCTGCGTGGACCCGCGGCCGCCCGGGAGCGGCCGGGAGGAGGGTCCCGCGGCCGCCCGCGCGGAGCCCTCCGGTCCCGCCCGGACGG
>JAAXOU010000421.1 GCA_012396115.1 Streptomyces somaliensis DSM 40738
GGGGCACCGTCGGCGCCGGGGGCGCCGCTCCGGGCGGCTCGCCGGCGGCGCTCCGGCCGGTGCCCGTTCCCGGTGCTCCGGCGCACCGCCGCCCGGTGCGTCGGAACCCCGTCGGCCGGTACCGCCCCACGGGCGCGCCGGAACACGGACGTGGGGGCTCCCCCTCGGAGTCCGGAGGGTCCGGTCGTGTCCCACCGGGTCCGGCGGCCCCATCCTGCCGGCACCGGCGGGGAAGCGGAACCTCCGGTCAACCCCCTCCGCCCGGAGGGCCGTTCAGAGCGGGAGGACGGCCCGTACGAGGAAACCGCCCTCCGGGCGGTGCGTCGCCGACAGTGATCCGCCGAGCAGTTCGGCCCGCTCCCGCAGCCCGGCGAGCCCGTACCCGCCGCCGGGCAGACCCGCGCCGACCGGACCCGGGATCGGCCTGTCCGGGACCGGGCAGGGGCGCGGAACCGTGCCGTCCGGGGCCGGGTCCGGGCCCTCCGGGGCCGGGCCGGGACCCGGGACCGGACCGTCCGTATCCGCGCCGTCCGTATCCGCGCCGTCCGTATCCGCGCCGTCCGTATCCGCGCCGTCCGTATCCGCGCCGTCCGGGGCCGGGTCGTCCGGGGCCGGGCCGGGGCGCGGGGCCGGGAGCCGCGCGGCGCCGGGCGGCGCGGAGTTGGCGACCTCCACGGTCAGCGAGCGCCCGTCGGGGTCCGGGGCGACGCGGACGGCGACCCGGGCCCCCGGGGCGTGCTTGCGGACGTTGTTCAGGGACTCCTGGACGATGCGGAACACCGCGTTCTCCACCTCCCGGGCGAGCGCCGCCCGGGGTGCGGCCACGTCGACCGCGACCTCCAGGAGGCTGTCGTCGGCGAGGTCCCGCAACGCGTCGAGGCCGGTACGGCCGGCGGACCGGGCGGCGGCCGGGTCGGAGGCGCGCAGCACGCCGACCATGTCGCGCAGTTCCTCCAGGGCCTGCACGCCGTGGCGGCGGATGCTCTCGGCGGTGTCCCGCTTCCAGGCGTCGGTCTCGGCGGCCCGCAGGGCGCCCGCCTGGACGGCGATGATGCCGACGTGGTGGGCGACGGTGTCGTGCATCTCGCGGGCGAGCCGGGCCCGTTCGCGGACGACGGCGCGCTCCGCCTCCAGCCGCTGCTCCCGCTCGCGGGTGGCCGTGAGCTCCGCGAGGCGGGCGCGCAGCTCGCGGCGGGTGGCGACGAGCAGGCCCAGTGCGGTGGGGCCCGTGCTCATCAGGGCGGCGGCCTCGACGGAGGTGAGGATCTCCTGGCGGGTCATCGAGGCGAGTTCCCACACGGGCCAGGGGCAGGCCGCCGCCGTGAACAGCAGGGCGCAGGCCACCGCGGTCCGGCGCCGGGAGCGGCCGGCCGCCACCTCCAGCATCGCCACCATGGACGGCAGCCACATGTTCCCGGTCAGCATCGCCGGCAGGGTGGCGCACAGCGCGACGAGGGGAAGGCGCCCCCGCAGCGGCAGGGAGAGCAGCGCCGCCGCACACACCGCGGCGGGGAGGGCGGTGAACAGCTCCTCGACCGTGAGGAGTTCCGCGGCCGCGGTGGCCGCCAGGACCCGCTCGACGGCCGAGCGGCACCACCTCATCACACGAGCCGCAGCTGGTGCGCCCGTACCGCCGCCTGGACCCGGTTCGCCACGCCCAGCTTGCCCAGCACCGTGCTGACGTGGTCCTTCACCGTGGTCGTCCCGATGCGCAGCCGCCGCGCTATCTCGGAGTTGGACAGACCCTCGGCGAGGAGGACGAGGACCTCGCGTTCCCGGGGCGTCAGCCCGCCGGCACCCGGGCGGTCGGCGGCCCCGGGGCGGCCGGCGGCCGACCGGTGCTCCGGCCCCCCGTCCTCCGCGCGCAGGTAGCCGTCGACGACCGTCCGGGCGACCTTCGGCGCGATGACGCGGCCTCCCTCCGCCAACTCCTTGATTAAGTACGCGAGCTGGTCGGGCGCGGTGTCCTTCAGCAGGAACCCGGCGGCCCCGCCGCGCAGCGCGGCCGCCAGGTGCTCGTCCACGTCGAACATGGTCAGCATCGCCACGACGGGCGGGTCGGGCAGGGCCCGCAGGTCCGCGAGGACGGCCAGGCCGTCCCGGTCGGGCATCCGGACGTCGAGCAGGACCACGTCCGGCCGGTGCTCGCGCGCCCCGTCGACCGCCTCCGAGCCCGTGCACACCGCGACGACGCGCGTGCCGTCGAAACCGTCGACGATCCGCCGCAGGCCTTCTCTGATCAGGACCTCGTCATCGACGATCATCACGTGCACTGCTGGACGGTTCATTACGGCAGGACCCCACTCAGGCGTTCCGGAGCGCCCTCAGCATAGGCGTTGCGCGCCCCCCGCGAGGGGCCCGCGCCCCGCGGCGGGACGCGGGTCCGCGCGCGGGCGGCGGGAGGCTCCCGGC
>JAAXOU010000422.1 GCA_012396115.1 Streptomyces somaliensis DSM 40738
CATGGTCAGCGGCAGCCCCATCCACACGGTGCTGAAGACGGTGCACACGAGCAGGCTCAGCAGCACCAGCGTCCGGAACGGCCCGTCCCGCAGCACGTCCAGCGTCGTCACCCGGGGCTCGGCGCGCAGGGCCCAGCGGAGGCGCTCGTACCGGACGGGGGGCAGCATCTGCGCCGCCTCCGCCTCCGTGGCGAACCGCCAGCCGCGCAGTTCGGAGCCCGGCAGCAGTACCCGGTCCGCCTGGGCGCCCGTGAGCCGGCCGCCGTCGAAGAGCAGGCGCAGCCCGCCGTACCCGGGCGGTTTGGGCGGTTCCCAGTCGACGACCAGCAGCCGCGGCACGGCCGCCAGTTCCAGCCCGGTCTCCTCGGCCACCTCCCGGATCGCCGCGCGCGCCGGCGCCTCGCCCCGCTCGACGACCCCGCCGGGGAACTCCCACCCGGGCTTGTACGTCGGGTCGACGAGCAGCACCCGGTCCCGGTCGTCGAAGAGCAGCACGCCCGCCGCGACGGTCTCGCCGGTCGGCTCGGGGGTCTGCACGATCCCGCAGGCGCCCGCCGCGCCGGTCCGCACCGCGTCCGCGATCGCCTTCGCCGTCGCCTCCGGCGTGAGCGGGCCGTTGTCGACGGCGTACGCGTCGGCGGCGAGCCACCCGCCGAGCGCGGCCCGGTACGGCCCGATGTGGTCGAGGCACCGCTTCCTGACCCGCTCGTTCCCGGCCGGGTCGCCGGGGTGCTCGTCGCGCGCCGCGATCCGCGCGCGAAGAATCGTTTCGTCAGGGGTGAGGACGACATGCCGCACGGTGATCCGGCGGGACGCCAGCCCGCCGAAGATCTCGTCGCGGTGCTCCTGGCGCAGCACGGTCATCGGCACCACCAGCACCCCGCCCACCTCGGCGAGGAGCGCCGCCGCCGTGTCGACGACCAGCCGCCGCCAGATCCGCAGGTCCTGGAAGTCGGCGGTGCCCGGGAGGCGGCCGCGCGGCAGCAGCGACGGCAGCGCCCCGCCGGTCAGTTCCGGGTCGTACAGGGTGCTGTTCGGGATCAGGTCGATCAGTTCGCGTGCGGCACTCGTCTTGCCGGCGCCGAACGCACCGTTGATCCAGACGATCACGGTTCCCCCTCCTCCGTTGGCCCCAAGTGGCTTGCCCGCAACACCTTGCCACGGAAACCCGCGTTCCGGGCGGGTGGCCGTAACGCTCCGGGGTCCGCCGGGTTTCCCGCTAGAGGCGGACACCGGCACGGCCCGCGAACCGGCGGCGGGTTGGCCGGATCCGACGCCGCGGTGCCCGGCCGCGCGGCCCACTTCAGCGGGGGGCGAGGACGACCCAGACCGGCCCGGGCGCGAAGGCCAGGGGAGCGCCGGACGGGGTGGTGAAGGACGTGCCCGCGGTGGCGGACGGGCGGCTCCAGCGGGCCCCGTGGGCCCTGCCGTCGCGCAGGACGACCGCGGCGCCGGAGCCGACGGTCTCGGTGTACGGGGTGACGCTCCCGCCGCGGTCCTCGAACGCGGACGGGCGGACCGTGGCGTACTGGACGACGACCGTGGCCGCGCCGAGGCGGCCGCCGTCCGTGGTGCGGGCGGCGGCGCCGTCCAGGGCGACCAGCCAGCGCGCGTCCGGGGCGGACCAGGTGAAGGTGTGGCGGGCGGCGGGGAACCGGACGGTGTGCTGGGCCACCGGCCGCCCGCCGGGCGGGGCGGCGCCGAAGCGGAAGCCGACGTCCCGGGCGGGACCGGCGTCCGGGGCGGCGGCGAGGGCGCGTCCGGGGCGCAGGTACAGGTCGTGCGGGGCCCGGCGGCCGGGATCGCGCACGTACGCGCCGGGGGCCCGCTCGGGCGGCAGCGCGCGCAGCGGCGCGTCCCGCAGGAACCCCTTCAGGTCGCCGCGCACCCCGGAGTACGCGAGGGCCGGGTGCCCGAACTGCCGGAGCAGCTCCACGTCGGACTCGCGCGCGCTGCGGACCGGGCCGACGCGGGGCGGCAGCCGGGAGGCGTACACGGCGAGGAAGCGGGTGAGGCCCCCCTCGACCTGCTCGACGTACACGACGTCCGCGGCGCCGAGCCCGGTGTGGGGCCGGGCGGCCCGCACGTTGTCGACCTTCACCGCGAGGACGGGGCCGGTGCGGGCGGGCAGCCCGGTGAACGGCGAGACGCGGGGACCGGCCGGCCGGTCCGAGGGGGAGGACGCCACCGGAGGGGCCGGGGCGGGGCCGGGGCCGCCGCATCCGGAGAGCAGGAGCGCGAGGACGACCGCGGCGGCCGCCACCGCGGCGATGGCGATGCCGACCGGTCCTCGTGAACCCGACGCGGCCACGGTCCGACTCCCTGCCCGCCTCCAGTGCACCACGGAACCCCCGGGGGCGGCATCCGCGCCCCGCTGCCGCCGGCCCCTGCCCCTGCCCGGCGGCCC
>JAAXOU010000423.1 GCA_012396115.1 Streptomyces somaliensis DSM 40738
CGGCGTCGGTGCCGCGGGCCCGGCGGCGCCGTCACCCGCCGGGCGCCCCGTCACCCGCCGAGCGCCCTCGTCACCGGCGGGCCGGCGCCGATCCGCGTGCCGCCACGATGTCGCCCCACCGTTCGGCGAAGGCGCCCCACAACGCGCGCAGCCGCTCCTCCTCCCGGGCCACCCGGGCGACGACCGAGGGCGGGTCGACGCCCAGCGACCTCAGCGGGCCGTCGTCGTCGGCGCCCCAGGTCGCGATGTCCCCGGCCAGCACCTCGGGGTGGAACTGGACGCCCCACACCGCCGTCCCGATGCGGTACGCCTGGTGGACGCAGCGTTCGCCGGTGAGGAGGGGGACGGCGCCCTCGGGCAGGACGGACGACTCCTCCCAGTGCCACTGCACGGCGCACAGGGGCGTGTCCCCGTTCGCGAGGGGGGCGAACAGCTCGTCGTGCGAGGCGTGCGGCAGGGCGGTCAGGTCGCACAGGCCGACCTCCGGCCGTGCGGAGCGGCCGACCGTGCCTCCGCAGGCCACGGTGAGCAGCTCCATGCCGAGGCAGATGCCCAGGGTCGGCAGGTCCCTCGCGACGGCCTGGCGCAGCAGGCCGCGCACCGCGGGCAGCCAGGGAGCCCGGTCCTCGTCGTGGGGGCCCATGGAACCGCCGAGGACGAGCAGTCCGTCGAAGGCGTCCAGCGCCGTGGGGAGCGTGTCGCCCGCCCAGGGGCGGCACAGGTCGAGGCGGAGCCCCCGCGCGGTGAGGCGCTCGCCGACCCGGGCCGGGCCCGTGCCGTCCTCGTGCTCCACGACGAGCACGCGGGGCCCGCTCACAACCGCCCCGCCTCGACGATGCGGCGCAGGAAGGCGCGGGTGCGCTCCTGCTGCGGGTCGCCGAAGATCTGCTCGGGCGGTCCCTCCTCCAGCAGTACGCCCTGGTGCAGGAAGCACACCTTGTGCGACACCTCCCGGGCGAAGCCCATCTCGTGGGTGGCCAGCAGCATGGTCATGCCGCTGCGGGCGAGTTCGCGGACGATGGCGAGGACCTCGGCGACGAGTTCGGGGTCGAGGGCGGAGGTGATCTCGTCCAGGAGCAGGGCCCGCGGCCGGGTGGCCAGCGCCCGGACGATGGCCACGCGCTGCTGCTGGCCGCCGGAGAGCTGGCCGGGCATGCGGTCGGCCTTGTCGGCGAGGCCGACGCGGTCCAGGAGCGCGCGGGCGCGTTCCTCGGCCAGGGCACGGGGTTCCCCCGCCACCCTCATCGGGGCGAGGGCGACGTTGCGCACGACGCTCATGTGCGGGAAGAGGTTGAAGTGCTGGAACACCATGCCGACGTCGCGGCGCAACCGGTCCAGGTCGGTGCCGCGGCCCGACGCGGTCTCGCCGCCGACCCGTATCTCGCCCGCACTGATCTCCTCCAGGCCGTTGATGCACCGCAGCAGCGTCGACTTGCCGCTGCCGGAGGCGCCGATCAGGGTCACGACCTGGTGTTGTTCCACGTCCAGGTCGATGCCGCGCAGGACCGGTGTGCCGCCGTAGCTCTTGTGGACGGCGTCGATCTCGATGAAAGGCACGTCAGGCTCCCTTGCCGCGTCGCCGGCCCCGGGCGACCAGCCGGTCCACCAGCCGTGCCTGCGGGATCGTGATGAGGACGAACAGCGCCGCGACCACGGTGACCGAGGAGAGGTTGAAGTGGTTCGACGCGTAGATCTTCGACTGGTTGAAGGCGTCGATCGTGCCGATGACGTTCACCAGGGCGGTGTCCTTCTGCAGGCTGATGAAGTCGTTGAGCAGCGGGGGGACGACGCGGCGGGTCGCCTGGGGCAGCACCACGTGCCGCAGCGTGGCGCCGCGCGACAGCCCGAGGGAGCGGGCGGCGGCGGTCTGGCCCGGGTCGATGGACTCGATGCCGGCCCTGAAGACCTCGGCGACGTACGCGCCGTAGGTGAGGGTGAGGGCGAGGATCGCGAACCAGACCGGGCCGAGCGAGCTCAGGAAGGGGACTTCGGCGAGCGGCAGTCCGAAGCCGATCAGGTAGATGACGATGATCGCCGGGACGGCGCGGAAGGCGTCGATGTAGGCGGTGGCCAGCAGGCGCAGCGGCCGGCCGGCCCGGCCCGGGGCCATGCGGGCCAGGGCCAGCGCCAGCCCCCAGGCGAGGATCAGGACCTGTGCGACGACGGCGATGAAGAGGTTGGTGCCGAAGGCGGACGCGATCTCCCGGAAACTGAGGCCGATGACCCGGCCGTCGAAGAAGGTGTGCTGCACGGCGCGGTCGTTGCCGCACAGGAACCACACGGAGCCGAGCAGCACCAGCGCGGCCAGGCACCAGCCGAGGGCGGTCCAGGCGTCCTCACGGGCCTCGGAGGCGGCCCGCCGGGCGTCGGCGTGCCGCCCCCCGCCCCAGGCCGTGGCGGCGGCGCGCGCCGAGCGCACCGCCCGCACCGCGGGCCC
>JAAXOU010000424.1 GCA_012396115.1 Streptomyces somaliensis DSM 40738
TGGCTGGCCGAGCAGGACGTCCAGGCCGCGCACGCCTACTGGCGGGAGGTCCTGGCCGGCTACGACACCCCCGTACCCCTGCCCTACGACCGCACCCCCGACGACGTCCGCGCCGCACGCTCCACCGCCCGGCTCGTCGACGACCTCGGCACCGAACCGTCCGACGCGGTCCACGACTTCGCCAAGCGCCACCGGCTCACCGTCAACGCCGTGGTGCAGGCGGCCTGGGCGCTGCTGCTGTCGGCCCACTCGGGCCAGACGGACCTGGTCTTCGGCGCGACGACCTCGGGCCGCCCCGCCGACCTGCCGGACGTAGAGTCGACCGTCGGCATCTTCATCAACACCCTGCCGGTGCGCATCCGCATCACCCCGGACCAGCGGGTCGCCGACTGGCTCCACGACGTCCAGCTCCGGCAGACCGAGGCCCGGCGCCACGACTACCTCTCCCTGGCCCGGATCCAGGCGGAGGCAGGCCTCCCGGCGGACACCACCCTCTTCGACACCCTGGTGGTCTTCGAGAACTACCCGGTCGACGAGGACAGCGCCCGCGCCCACGGCCTGACCGTGGAGGCCGTCACCGCCAACGAGGCCACCAACTACCCGCTGACGCTGGTCGCCTACGACGGCCCCAGGATCGGCCTCCACCTGCGCTACGACCCGAACCACTTCGACGCGGACACCGCCCGGAGCCTCCTGGACCGGCTGGTCCACCTGCTGACCGCGCTCGTCGCCGAGCCCACGCGCCGGGTCGCCGCCGTACCGCTGCTCACCCCGGCCGAGGAGCGGGCCGCCCTGAGCGGCCCCGCGCCGCGGACCGGGACCGGCGGCACCATGGTCTCGCTCTTCGCCGAGCAGGCCGCACGGCACCCGGAGCGCGTCGCGCTCCTCGGGGAGCACGAGCAGCTGACCTTCGCCGAGCTCGACGCCCGCTCCGACCGGGTCGCCCGCGCGCTGCGCGCACAGGGCGTGCGGCGGGGCGAGTTCGTCGGCGTCTGCCTGGAGCGCGGCCCGTCGCAGGTCGTGTCCTACCTGGGCGTGATGAAGGCCGGCGCGGCCTACCTGCCGATGGACCCGACGTACCCGCTCGACCGCCTCCAGTACATGGTCGACGACTCCGGCGTCCGCACCGTCGTCACCCAGCGCTCCCTCACCGGGACCGTCCCCGGCACCGAGCGGCAGCTCCTCCTGGACGAGCTGACCGGCGGCACCGCGGCGGACGGCGCCGCGCTGCCGCCGGTGACGGCCGACTCCGCCGCGTACATGATCTACACCTCGGGCTCCACCGGCCGCCCCAAGGGCGTCGTGGTCGGCCACCGGGGCGTGGCCGACTTCGCCCGCACCCAGCTCCACCGGATGCGGGTCACCCCGGACTCGCGCACCCTCCAGTTCGCCTCGCCGAGCTTCGACGCCGCGGTCTTCGAGATCACCGCCTCCCTGCTGAACGGCGCCACCCTCGTCACCCCCTCCCGCGACAAGCTCGCCGGTGAGGAACTCGTCGAGGTCATCCGGGACTTCGAGGTCACCCACGCCCTCCTGCCGCCCGCCGTCCTGCCCACCATGGACCCGCGGGAGGTGCCCGGCCTGGCCGTCCTGGCGACGGGCGGCGAGGCGCTGCCCGGCGAACTCGCCGACCGGTGGTCGCAGGGCCGCCTCCTGGTCAACGCCTACGGGCCGACCGAGACCACGGTGTGCGCCACCATGAGCGGCCCGCTCTCCGGTGCCGGCACCCCGCCGATCGGCACCGCCGTCGAGGGCACCCGGGTGTACGTCCTGGACGCCTTCCTGCGGCCGGTGCCGGCCGGGGTCACCGGCGAGCTGTACATCGCCGGCGAGGGCCTGGCCCGCGGCTACTGGGGACGGCCCGGCCTGACCGCGGAGCGGTTCGTCGCCGACCCCCACGGCGCACCCGGCGACCGCATGTACCGCAGCGGCGACCTGGTCCGCCGGAACGCCGACGGCGAGCTGGAGTTCGTCGGCCGCGCCGACAACCAGGTGAAGATCCGCGGCTTCCGAGTCGAGCTCGGCGAGATCGAGGCCGCGCTGCTCGCCCGGCCGGGCGTCCGGCAGGCCGTGGTCGCGGTCCGCGAGGACCGGCCCGGCTCCAAGCGGCTCGTCGGCTACGTCGTCCCCGAGGACGGCGCCGCCCCCGACGCCGCCGAACTGCGCGCCGGCGTCGGCGAGACCCTGCCCGCCCACATGGTCCCGGCGGCCGTCGTCACGCTGGACGCGATCCCGCTCACCGCCAACGGCAAGACCGACACCAAGGCGCTCCCGGACCCCGTGTGGACCACGGAGGACGCCGCGTACGTCGCTCCGCGCGACGCGGTGGAGCGGACGCTGGCGGAGGTGTTCGCGTCGGTGCTGGGTGTCGAGCGGGTGGGGGTGCACGACAACTTCTTCGACCTGGGCGGCGACTCGATCCTG
>JAAXOU010000425.1 GCA_012396115.1 Streptomyces somaliensis DSM 40738
CGGCTGCGCCCCCGGGCCATTCTCCCAGACGGGACGGCCGGGCCGGAGGTTGTCCACAGGCCGGGCCGCCCGCCGGCCGGAGGCCGTCCACAGGCCGGGGAAGCCGGGGCGGAGCGCCGCGGGCGGACGCGACGGCGGAGGGCGGGGGCACCCGGGCGGCGAACCGAGTGACCGAAACTAGCGGCTGTGCGCCCCCTCGTGCTGCCGTGCACCGATCGGAGTACGGAGACGGAAAGTTATGATCCGTGGCGCAAGGTGGGTAACAACCTCCTGGCACATGCGCGCTCCCCGTTCCCGACCGACATGTATGGAGGTGAACCGCCGTGGCACTCTCGATTTCGGCGGTGGTGCTGCTGGCGATCGTCGTCTTCCTGCTGATCCGGAAAGCGGGGCTGAAGGCCGGGCACGCCGTGATCTGCATGCTCCTGGGCTTCTACCTGGCGAGTTCCTCCATCGCCCCCACCGTCAGCCAGCTCACCACCAGCGTGGCGGGCATGATCGGCAACCTCAAGTTCTAGAAGCCGCTCCCGCACGTTCCGCGAGCGCCCTCCGGGAGCGGACCTCGTAGGGTGTCCGCATGACGGATCTCCCCGCCCGTCGTCTGCTCCTGGTGCACGCGCACCCCGACGACGAGTCGATCAACAACGGCGCCACCATGGCCAAGTACGCGGCCGAGGGCGCCCTGGTCACCCTGGTGACCTGCACGCGGGGCGAGGAGGGCGAGGTCGTGCCGCCCGCCCTCGCCCATCTCGCGCCCGACCGGGACGACCGGCTCGGACCCCACCGCGTCGGCGAACTCGCCGCCGCCATGCGGGAGCTGGGCGTCACCGACCACCGCTTCCTCGGCGGCCCGGGCCGCTTCCGCGACTCGGGGATGGCGGGCCTCCCGCAGAACCACCGTGAGGACGCCTTCTGGAGCGCCCCCGTGGACGCCGCCGCGGCGCACCTGGTCGGGATCGTCCGGGAGGTCCGCCCCCAGGTCCTGGTGACGTACGACCCCGACGGCGGGTACGGCCACCCCGACCACGTCCAGGCCCACCGCGTGGCCGTGCGCGCCGCCGAACTGGCCGCCGACCCGTCGTACGCGCCCGGCTCGGGCGCCCCGCACACCATCGCGAAGACCTACTGGAACCGGATCTCCCGTTCGGCCGCCGAAGAGGGCTTCGCCGCCCTGCGCGCCGCGGGCGGGGCCGCCTTCCCCGGCGTCGCCGGGGTCCGGGACCTGCCGGGCGTGGTCGACGACGAACTGGTCACCACCGAGATCGACGGCACCGCGTACGCGGACCGCAAGACGGCCGCCATGCGCGCGCACGCCACGCAGATCACCGTGCGGGGCCGGTTCTTCGCCCTCTCCAACGGCCTCGCGCAGCCCGTCCTCGTCCGCGAGCAGTACCAGCTGGTGCGGGGCGTCCCCGGCGCTCCGGCGGGGGAGCGGGAGACGGACCTGTTCGCGGGGGTGGCCGCGTGAACGCCGCGGTGAAGGTCCTCGTGCACGCGCTGCTCGCCCTGCTGGGCGTCCTCGTGGGCCTGGCCGGCGCGCTCGTCCAGGCGGGTTGGCTCCCCGGCGGGCTGCTGCTCGCCCTGCTGGCGACGGGGGCCCTCTTCTACGGGGGGCGGCGCGCCGTCGAGGGGCAGTCGGGCGTGGTGTCGTCCGGTGCGGGCTGGCTGGTGGCCGTCGTGGCGGCCGGTCTCGGACGCGGCGAGGGCGACAAGCTCCTCTGGGGCGGACTGGCCGATCTGGTGTTCGTGTTCGGCGGCATGATGCTCGCTGTGATGTGCGCCACCCTCTTCACGCCGCCGCAACAGCGGTGATCCACAGGGCCAATTGAGGACGGACGCGTCCCAACCGGGGGAGCGGCGGCCGGTGGTGCCCCTCCCGGCAGGGGGTGGCGCGAGGGCGGTGGCCAGTATGGTGGTGCGCGCCGCCGGGCGCCCGTGAGCGTGTGAGCGGGCGGCGGAGCCAACCGGGAGATCCTGCTTTGAGTCGTGAAACTGACACTTCGCCCTCCGGGCATCAGGGACGTGGCGGAGCCGCGTACCCCTCGGGCACCCCGCCGTACGGGTCGCCCCGGCCCCAGGAGGCGTCCGGGGCCGGCGCGGCCGCGCAGCCCGAGGAGAAGAAGACCGAAACGACCCTGACCACCCGCATCCGGATCAACATTCCGGGTTCGAGGCCCATCCCTCCGGTCGTCGTGCGCAAGCCCGTGGGCGCGGGCGGCCGGGACGCGCCGGCGGGCGGTACCGAGCAGGAGGACCCCGCCGGGGGGACGGCGCGGGCACCCCACCCGGATGCGGACGAGCCGAAACCGGCCTCCGCGCGGGAGAAGTCCGCCAACGACTGGTTCGCCCCGCGCAGGCCGCCCGCCGCCGCGCCCCCCGGCACCGCCGCCGCACCGGACGCGGACCCGGCCGCCGCACCGGACC
>JAAXOU010000426.1 GCA_012396115.1 Streptomyces somaliensis DSM 40738
TGTCGCCCGCAAGCCGGAAGCCCGGGCCGCGCCTAGGGTGGCGCCGTGAGCAGCCACAGCGCCAGGGGGCGCGGCACCGCCCCCGGCGGCCCCCGCCGGGTCGCGCGGGCCTGGCTCGACGCCCTCGCCGCGGTGCTCGCCGCGTTCGCCGCGATGGCGGTGACCGCCGCCCTCGGGCTGTGGGCGGCGGGCGCGGCGGGGCTGCCGGGAGGGGCCTTCCCCCGCGTCGTCGCCGCCGTCGTCGTCCTGGCGGCGGGCGGTGACGTCGAGCTGACGGGGGACGCGGGCGACCTCGCCCGCGCGGACGCCGAGCTGACCGCCGTACCGCTGTCCGTGTCCCTCGCCGGCGCCCTCGTCCTCGCCGCGGGGTTCCTGCGGCCGCTGCGCCACCGCGCCGTCGCCCCGGCGGGGGAGCTCCTCCTCCGCGTCGCCCGCACGGCCGCCCTCTGGCTCGTCCTGCTCGCCGTCCTGACGACCCGGGCCCGTCACACCTTCACCGACCTGCTGCCCGCCGACTCGCCCGCCGACCCGCTCGGGGACCTCCTGGGCGCTCCGCCCGGCCTCGGTTTCCGCGCCGACCCCGGCGGCACGCTCCTCCACGGCCCGCCCCGGGTGCTCGGCGTGCTCCTCGCGGCGCTGCTGGTCTCCCGCCGGGCGCCGCTCCCGGCCCGGTTCGTGCGCCACCGGGAGGCCGTGCGGCCGGCGGCCTCCGCCATGTTCCTGCTGCTCCTGGCGTACGTCGTCCTCGGCCTGGCCGCCGGCCTCGTCGTGGCCGCCACGCGGGGCCACGCGGCGGACACCCTCGCCGTGCTCCTCCTGGGCCTGCCCAACCTGGCGTGGCTCGCACTGGGCCTGGGCGTCGGCGCCTCCTGGGAGGGCCGGGTCGACGGCCCGTTCGGGCTGCCCGTGCCCCGCGTCCTCGACCGGGTCCTGCGCGGGCCCGGGGACACCGTCCTCGACGTGCGGTCCCTCGCCGCCCACGACGAGCGCGCCTGGTGGCTGGTCCCCCTCGCGGCCGTCCTGCTGCTGGCCGCCGCGTTCGCGGCGGCGGTCCGCTCGCGGACCCCCACCCGCCCGTGGCGCCACGCCCTCCACCTGGGCGTGGCGTTCCCCCTGACCCTGCTCGCCGTGGTGCCGCTGACCCGCGTCGACGCGCGGCTCGGGCTGTCGCTGCTCGGTTTCCTCGAGGTCGACGCCCTCGGCGGGCGGGTCGGCCTCCGCCCCCGTCTGTGGGCGGCCGTCGGCCTCGCCCTGCCGTGGGGCGCCGCCGCCGGGTTCCTCGGCGGGCTCCTGGCGCAGCGGGTGCGCCGCCGCGGTCGGGCCGGCGGGCGGCCGCCCCGGCCCCCCGGGGAAACCCCTGGGTAGGGTGGGCGCGACAGCACACCGCGGACCGGAACCGAGGAGCAGACGTGAGCGAGGCGGCGCCCATCGCCCTGCAGCAGGAGATCGCCCGGGAACTCCGGGTCACCGAGGCCTTCGACGTCGAACTGGAGATCGAGCGCCGGGTGGCCTTCCTCGCCGAGCGGCTGATCTCCACCGGTCTGCGCTCCCTCGTGCTCGGCATCAGCGGCGGCGTCGACTCCACCACCGCGGGCCGGCTGTGCCAGCTCGCCGTCGAGCGGGCCCGGTCCGCCGGGCACGAGGCGCGGTTCCACGCGATGCGGCTGCCCTACGGGGTCCAGGCCGACGAGCACGACGCCCGGCTCGCGCTCGCCTTCGTCCGCGCCGACCACGTGCTGACCGTGGACGTCAAGCCGGCGAGCGACGCCGCGCTCGAAGCCCTGCTGGCCGCCGGCCTGGGCTTCCGCGACGCCTCCCACCAGGACTTCGTGCTCGGCAACATCAAGGCCCGGCAGCGCATGATCGCCCAGTACGCGGTGGCCGGCGCGCACGGCGGCCTGGTCGTCGGCACCGACCACGCCGCCGAGGCGGTCTCCGGTTTCTTCACCAAGTACGGCGACGGCGCCGCGGACCTGGTGCCGCTGACCGGTCTGACCAAGCGCCGGGTGCGCGCCGTCGCGGCCGCCCTGGGCGCCCCGGCCGAGCTGGTGTGGAAGACCCCGACGGCGGACCTGGAGACCCTCACCCCCGGCCGGGCCGACGAGGAGGCGCTCGGAGTCGCCTACGACGACATCGACGACTTCCTGGAGGGCAAGCCCGTGGACGGGCGCGTCCGGGAGACGATCGTGAACCGCTACCGCCTCACCGACCACAAGCGGCGACTGCCCCTCGCCCCCTGAGGGGCACCGCCCGGCGCGGCCCGTAAGGGGCGGCCCCGTCGCCCGCAGCCGCCCGGCGGCCCCTCGGGGCCCGCGGAGACCGGAAGCACGGAGTCCGGCCCGGACCCGGGGAGACCGCGACGCCGGGGCGCCCCGCCCACGGTCCCG
>JAAXOU010000427.1 GCA_012396115.1 Streptomyces somaliensis DSM 40738
GCCGACCCGGCCCGCCCGGTCGCCGGGGGCGTGCGCCCCGGCGGCGGCGCCGTGGTGGGGGCGGACGCTGGCGGCGGCCATGCCCGTGTAGTGCATGCCGGTCACCGCGAGCCCCAGGACCAGGCTGGCCCCGACGCTCGCCGCGAGTCCGCGGACGCCGGCGGCGGTCCACAGCGCCGCGGTGGCCGCCACCACGGCTATCACCACGGAGAGGGCGACGGTGGGGGTGTCGTACTCGACGCGGCCGGGGAAGCGCGTGCCGGCCATGCCCAGGTAGTGCATGGTGGCGATGCCGAGGCCGGTGATGGTCCCACCGGTGGCCAGGGCCATCGCCGTCCGGCCGCGCAGCCCCACGACGAAGGTGCCGACGCCGGTCGTCAGGATCGCGACGGCGAGGCCGGCGAAGACGATCGGGCGGTCGTAGTCGACGGGCGCCCCCTCGATGCGGAAGTCCGCCATCGCGATGAAGTGCATGGTCCAGGTGCCGGCGCCGATGGACGCGGCGCCCAGCGCGAGCCAGCCGGGGCGGGGGACGCAGGGGGGACGCAGGGACCTGGCCGTGCAGCGGAGGCCGAGCGCCCCGCCAAGGCAGGCCATGAGGTAGGCGGCCAGGGAGGTGACCAGTCCGTGGCCGGATCCGTCGACTGCGCCCCACATGTCCGTGTGCCCCTCACCCCTCGGTGTCCCGCGGCGAACCTGACCGTGGAGGGTAGTCCACCCGCGGCGGATCCGCTCGGGCGGGAGGCGGCGCGGCCCGCGGCCCCGGTGGCGTCGGGGGCGTCGGGGGCGTCGGGGGCGTCGGGGGCGTCGGGGGCGTCGGTGGTGGCGCGTACCGTGGCGGCATGGACGACGTGGCGCGGGGTGGGGAGCGGACCGTGGAGTGGGCGGTGGTCGGCAGCGGTGTCGGGCCGCTGCTGCTGGCGGCCACCGTGGACGGGCTGGCCGGTGTGGTCTTCCACGCGGAGCGGGAGGTGCGGCGCGAGGCGCCGGCCCGGCTCGCGGCGCGGCTCGGCGCGCGGCCGGTGGAGACGGCGGCCGGGCGCCTTGCCGGACCGGTGCGGATGCTGGAGGACTACTTCGCGGGCCGGCTCCGGGAGTTCCGGCTGCCCCTGGACTGGTCGCTGACGGGCGGGTTCAACCGGCAGGTGCTGCGCGAACTGGCGACCGGGGTGCCCTACGGGACGCTCGTCGGGTACGGGGAGCTGGCCGCCCGGGTGGGGCAGCCCGGCGCCGCACAGGCCGTGGGAGCGGCGATGGGCGCCAATCCGCTGCCGGTCGTCGTGCCGTGCCACCGGGTGGTGGAGGCGGGTGGCGGGCTCGGCGGGTTCGGCGGCGGGCTGGAGACCAAGCGGCGGTTGCTGGTGCTGGAGGGGGTGCTCCCGGAGCCGCTGTTCTGACGGCCGTTCCGGCGGCGCGGCCGCGGGCCCGGCCGGGCGGGGCGGTACGGGCGGTGCGATCGGGCACGGGCCGGTCGCGGCCGGGAGGCGGGGCCCGGCCGGGGCGGTCAGGGCAGGCCGGTCCAGGCCGGGTGGCACGGGTCGTCGGCGCGCACCACCACGCCGGCGGCGTCCGCCGGGGCGACCTCCGCCTCGTACCGTTCGTAGGCCGGCAGCGTCCAGTGCTCGGGGGTGCGGCGGGCCAGCGCGGCGCGCGAGAGCCGCAGGTGCACGGCCAGGTCGAGGGGGAACCCGTGCCCGAGCAGGAACGGCCCGTGCAGCAGCAGCACCCCGCCCGGCGCGAGCTCCCGGTACGGGCTGCGCGTGGCGCGGTCGGTGACCGGGTCCCACAGGTCGGGCAGGACGCGGCCGCTGCCGCCCGGCTCCAGCGGGCCGAACACCTCCCGCCACAGCGCGCCGGTGTCGAACCAGTCGTCGTAGTACGCGTCGGGGTCCTCCCTGCCGTACTCGAACCGCAGTGACGCCGGGCGCAGGAACCCGGACGAGGCGACCCGGATCACGTCCCGCCCCCGCAGCCGCAGCCCCTGCGCCACGCCGTCCGCCAGGTCGCCGGGCCGGGCGGCGGGGGCTCCGTCCACGGCGGCCTTCAGCCAGGCCCCCCCGTCGGCGGGCCGCAGGCCGGCCAGGTGCTCGGCGAGCGCGTCGGCGAGCCGCTGCCAGGTGATCGGTTCCAGTCGCACGCCGCCCATCCTGCCAAGGCGACCGGCACCGCGGGCGGCCGGTCACGGCCCGCCCCTCCCCGGAGCGCGACGGCCCGCGGGCTCCCTCCTCGCCGACCCGCCACGGCGGGGCGCCGTACCCGGTGCGGGCGCGGGGCCCTCCCCTCGTCGGGGACGCGGT
>JAAXOU010000428.1 GCA_012396115.1 Streptomyces somaliensis DSM 40738
CGGACGGACGTCCTCACCCGCCGCCGGAGAACTCCGCCGGGAAACGCCGCTGGGAAACGCCGCCGGGAAACGCCGCCGGGAAACGCCTCCGGGGAACGCCGCCGGGCGCCGGGCCGCGGGGGCTTGCGGAGGGCACGGTGTCTCGGTGTCTCGGTGCCTCCGCCGGACGGCCCGACGGGGCCCGACGGAGGTCCCGTGCGCCGACGCCGCGCCGGAGCCGCACGCCGGCCGGCGCACACCGGGGCGCCCGCCGGCCCGCGTACGACCGCCGGCCGGTCCGTGCGCGGCGGGACCCCTCCCGAGGACCCGTTCCCGCGAGGACCGCTCCCTACGAGAGCCGCTCCTCGCGCTCCACCTCGGCGTTCCACTCGCGCTTGACCGCGCGCCACGCCTCGTCCGACTTGCCCAGGCGCCAGTAGCCCGAGATCGACAGGCGCTCCAGCGGGACGCCGCGGTCCCCGCGCAGGTACCGGCGCAGCTCCCGCACCGCGCCGGCCTCGCCGTGGACGAACGCGTGGACGGTGCCCTCGGGGAACTCCAGGTTCCGCACGGCCTCGACCAGCGCCTCGCCGACCGGTCGGCCGCGGCGCGGCAGCCAGTGGACCTCCGCACCGGCCGGGGCGTCGATCTTCAGCTCGTCCTCCGCCTCGCCGACCTCGATGAACGCGTGGGCCACGGCACCGTCCGGCAGCCCCTCCAGCGCCGCGGCGATCGCCGGCAGGGCGCTCTCGTCGCCCGCCAGCAGGTGCCAGTCGGCCTCCGGGTCCGGTGCGTACCCGCCGCCGGGGCCGAGGAACCGGACCGTCTCGCCGACCCGCGCCCGCGCCGCCCAGGGTCCGGCCAGCCCCTCGTCGCCGTGCACCACGAAGTCGATCGTCAGTTCCCGCGCGACCGGGTCCCAGGCGCGCACCGTGTACGTGCGCTGCGCCGGCCACCGATCGCGCGGCAGCTCCTCGCGGATCCGCTCCAGGTCGAACGGCTCGGGGTACGCCACGCCCTCCGGGGGGAACAGGATCTTGACGTAGTGGTCGGTGAGGCCGCTGGTGGCGAAGGAGTCCAGCGTCTCGCCGCCGAGCACGATCCGCACCATGTGCGGAGCGATCCGCTCCGTGCGCACCACCCGTGCCTCGTGCGCCTTCGGTGTCCTGCGGGACGGCTCATCCGCCACGGCGTACTCCCCGGAGAGTGGGTTCTTAGGTATGCCTAAGCTAACACCTCATCGGGAGAGGGTGGCGAGCAGGCGCTCCAACGACCCGCCCAGCCGCCACCTTTCCGCCAAAGCGCGCAGCCCCTGCGGATCCCTCGGGCCGGTCGGCAGCGCCGGGTTGAACGGCGGCAGCGGGACGTCGTCCGCGACCCGCACCACCTTCGGCGCGACCGCCAGGTACTCCCGCGCGCCGTCCAGCCGCCGCCGCTGCGCCGCGGTCAGCCCCGACGCCGGGTCGTCCACCGCTGCCATGACCCCCGCCAGGTCCCCGAACGACTCCAGCAGCTTCGCGGCGGTCTTCTCGCCCACGCCGGGCACGCCCGGCAACCCGTCGCTCGGGTCGCCCCGCAGCGTGGCGAAATCCGCGTACCCCGGCCCGTCCACGCCGTACTTCCCGCGCAGCCACCCCCCGTCCACCACCTGCAGCGTGCCCACGCCCTTGACCGGGTACAGCACCCGCACCCCGCGCGCGTCGTCCACCAGCTGGAACAGGTCCCGGTCGCCCGTGACGACGTCCACCGGCCCCGCCGCCCGGCCCACGAGCGTGCCGATCACGTCGTCCGCCTCGTACCCGGCGACGCCCACGCGTGCGACGCCCACCGCGTCCAGCACCGCCTCGATCACCGGGACCTGCGGCGACAGCGTGTCCGGCACCTCCTCCTCGTCCGGCACGCCGGGACCCGTCTCCACGGCGACCCGGTGCGCCTTGTACGAGGGGATCAGCTCCACCCGCCAGGCCGGCCGCCAGTCGGCGTCCATGCAGGCCACGAGGGTGTCCGGGCGGTGGTCGGCCACCAGCCGGGCGATGAAGTCCAGCAGCCCGCGCACGGCGTTCACCGGCGTGCCGTCCGGAGCGCGCACCGAGTCGGGAACCCCGAAGTGGGCCCGGAAGTACAGGGAGGGGGTGTCGAGCAGGAGGCACTTGCTGGCTGGGGTCGGCATGCGGTCAGGATCGCACGCCGTCCCACCGCTCCCCGAACCGCCGGGACCCCGCCGTCCGGGCGGGCCGGGCGGGCCGCTCGCGGCCCCCGCCGCCCCGGTGCGGACGCCCGCCGGG
>JAAXOU010000429.1 GCA_012396115.1 Streptomyces somaliensis DSM 40738
CGGCCGCGCCGGTCGCGACCGGCGGCGATCCGGAGGACGCCACGCGCTACCTGTGCGCCGCCGCCTACACCGACCCGGCGTTCGCCCGGCGCGTGGTCGACCGCGTCCTCGGGGACCGGCTCGGGGCGGTCGCCGTGTCGCCCGGCGTCGACCTGGTGCCCGTGGCGCGGCACAGCCTGACGGCCCTCCGGCTGCGCCGCGAGCGGGACAGGCGGCTGGCGGCGGCGTACGGCGTGATCGTCCTGTTCGGCCCGTTGTGGCTGCTGTTCGCCCGGCTGGTGCCGTCCCTCCTGGCCTCGGTGTCCACGGTCCCCGTCGCGTACCCGGCCGTGCGCGGCAGGCACCTGCCGCGCCCCTCCGCGTGGCGCCTGGCCGCCATGGGCGCCGGTCTGCTCGTGACGGGCGCGGTGGCGGGGGTGGTGCTGTCGGCCGTGCCGCTGCCGGGCTTCGTCCGCTGGCTGGTCGGCGGCTACTGGTACGGCGTGCCGCCGCTGCTGGCCGTGGCGGTGGGCGCCGGGCTGGCGGTGCGGACGCTGCTCGACGAGGAGGCCGACGTCGACGCGCGGATGCGGGGTGCGCTGCGGCGCGGCGCCTTCGACCCGGAGGGGCTGCCCCGGCCGGGTGCGGTGGAGCCCTGGGCGGCCGCCAGGATCGCGGCGGTGGCCGACGCCCAGCGGGGCAACGTCCGCTGCTACAGCGGCTTCTCCCCGTTCGTCGGCTACGGCAGGCGGGAGTCGGAGTGGACGCTGTCCGTGCCGCTGCTGCCGGCCGAGTCGGAGCGGGCCGTCGCGGACTTCGACGCCTGGGACCTGCTCGCCCGGCTGCGCCGCCGGCTGGCGGAGGCGGCCGGCGGGCTCCCCGCCTCCACCGGCCCCGGAGCCCGGGGCGGAGTGGGACCCATCGTGGAGGACCGGGTGTTCGTCAGCGGGAGGGAACTGGCCGGCGACGACCGGTTCCTGCCCGATCCGCTGCGCCCGCCCGCCACCCGCCTGCCGGAGGAGGCCGTGCGGCAGATCGCGCTGCGCCCGGACGGGGCGGCGCGGCACTACCTGGCCAGCCACGTGCCGCTGTGGGGCGGCGAGGTGGTGCCCAGTCACCTGCTGCACGTCGCGGTGGCGGACGGGACGCTGCACCTGCGGTGCGAGCGGTACGTGCTGGGCCCGGTGCGGCGCGACCTGCACGCGGTCGACCTGCTGCCCCCGGCGCCCCCCGCCGCGCCGGACCGGCGCACCCTGCTGCCCGGGGCGCTGCGCCGCACGGGCGGCGCCCTGTGGCGGGCGCCCCGGTCGTGCCTGCGCGACGCCCTCGCCGAGTACCGCAGGCCGCGTCGGCTGCGCAGTGAGATGCGGGCCGCCCGTGAGGACCCCGCGTTCGACCGGGGCGCCCGGCTGAGCGTCCGCGAGACGGTCCAGGGGCCCGAGTACTTCCACCACTTCCAGCCGGTGGACGCGCGGCACACGCTGGACGCGCTCGACCGGCACGCCCTGGCCGCGGTCCGCGACTTCCTGGAGGAGCACGGCGTGGACACGGCGGACTTCCGCACGCAGTCGCAGACGATCCTCAACCACGGCGTCCTGCAGACCGGCGGCGTGAGCGTCGTCGGCAACCAGGCGGTCGGCACCGGAGCCCGGGCGACCGCCGCGACCGCGACGGCCACGACCGGCGGCACGGGGCCGTCCGGCGGCACGTCCGGACGATAGGAGGGGAACGGACATGTCCGAGCAGACCCGACGGCCTCCCCACGAGCCGTCCCAGGCCGGCAACCACGGCGTACAGCAGTACGGCGGGCACAGCAGCGTCGTCAACCAGGCCGTCGGGCGGAACGCGCGGGCCGTCGCGGGCGGCATCACCGTCCACGCTCCCGGCACGGAGCAGCGCGTCCGGGTCGACGAGCTGATCCGGCTGGTGGAGCGCCTGCTGGAGGAGCACCAAGCGGCGCTGTCCGACCGGGAGGCCCCGCGGGTGGAACTGCGCCGGCTGCGGGAGGAGCTGGAGGAGTCCGAGCCCGAACCGGGCGTGGTGCGGCGCGCGCTGAACCGGCTGGCGCAGTTCGCCGAGCCGGCGGCGCCGGTGGCGGCGGCGGTCGCGGAGCTGACGCGGGCCGTCGGGGCGTTCTGACGCGGCCTCCGCCCTCCCCGCCCCGGTCGGGTCACGGGCAGGAGGCCGCCGCGGGAGACCGCGGCGGCGCGGTGCGGCCGCCGCGGGCGGCCCCGGGCCCGCGCGTCCTCCGGTCGGGGGACGGCGCCTCAGGGCGCCGTCGCGCACGTCGGGTGGCCCCAGCCGGCGTCGTTCCTGGCGATCGTCTCGCCCTTCGCGTACGGGCTG
>JAAXOU010000043.1 GCA_012396115.1 Streptomyces somaliensis DSM 40738
GGACGCCCGCGCGGCCCTCCCGCACGGCGTCGAGGGCGCCCGGCTCGCCGCCCTCGGCGAGCCGCACGGCGTACGGCGACCAGCGCCCGGGCCGGCCGGCGGCCCCGCCCAGCGCGTCCAGCAGCTCGGCCGGGGTGGCGCGGCCCGGCCGGGCGACGAGGGTCACCTCGGGGCGCTCGTTGTCGGCCTCCAGGAGTTCCTCGATGCCGGCGCGACCGCCGCCGAGGGCGTCCCACAGGGCGGAGACGATCCAGCGGGGGTGCGAGTGCACGACGGCCAGGTGCTCCTCGGGGTCCTCGTCGTAGGGCGGCGCGACCTCCTCCAGCCAGCCGTCCAGGTCGCGCCGGGCGACGCGGCGCAGGACGGCGTTGACGAACCTGGCCCGCCCGTCGCCCAGGACGACCCGCGCCAGCTCGACGCTCGCGGACACGGCGGCGTGCGTCGGGATGCGCGTGCCCAGCAGCTGGTGGGCGCCGAGCGCCAGCACGTCCAGCACCGGCGGGTCGACCTCGCGCAGCGGCCGGTCGACGCAGGCGGCGACGATCGCGTCGTAGGTGCCCTGCCGGCGCAGCGTGCCGTAGACGAGTTCCGTCGCGAGCGCGGCGTCCCGCGCGTCGAAGCCGTCCTGCTCGCGGGCCTTCCTCAGCAGCGGGGGCAGTACGAGGTTCGCGTACGCGTCCCGCTCGTCCACGGCGCGCAGCGCCTCGAAGGCCAGGACGCGCACCGGGTCCCTCCGCGGGCGCCGGTACGGCTTGGAGGGACGGCGACGGCCTTGCTCGCTCAAAAGGTGCTCCGCTTCCAGGGGGGTCGAACCCCTCCAGGGTAGTCCCCCGCCCGGCGCGATGCGGACGCCGCGGGCCCAGTCCGCCGCCCGCATCGGCTTCTTGCCCTGCGCCTGGACCCAGATCAGCTCCACCGCGTGGGAGCCGGTGCCCACGTGCACGTCGTTCCTGCCGGCCGACAGCTCGCCCGGGGCCAGGTCCGTGCGGTCCGGCGCCGGCGCGACCTGGACCAGCTTCAGGCGCTCGCCGCGGAACAGCGTCCACGCCCCGGGGGCGGGGGTGCAGCCCCGCACCACCCGGTCCACGCGGAGCGCGGGGGCCGCCCACTCGACGCGGGCGTCCTCGGCGGTGAGCTTCGGGGCGAGGCTGACGCCCTCCGCGGGCTGCGGCACCGCCCGGAGCGTGCCGTCCTCGATGCCGTCCATCGTCGCCGCCAGCAGCCCGGCGCCCGCGAGGGCGAGCCGGGTGAGCAGGTCGCCGCTGGTGTCGGTGGGGCGGATCCGCTCGGTGACGACGCCGTAGACGGGGCCCGAGTCGAGGCCCTCCTCGATCAGGAAGGTCGACGCCCCGGTCACCTCGTCCCCGGCCATCAGCGCGTGCTGGACGGGCGCGGCGCCGCGCCAGGCGGGCAGCAGCGAGAAGTGGAGGTTCACCCAGCCCCGGGCCGGGACGTCCAGCGCCGCCTTCGGCAGCAGCGCGCCGTACGCGACGACGGGGCAGCAGTCCGGCGCGATCCGGCGGAGCCTCGCGAGGAACTCCTCGTCGCGCGGCCTCGCGGGCTTGAGGACCTCGACGCCCGCTTCGGCGGCCCGCTCCGCGACGGGGCTCGCGACCAGGCGCCGGCCCCGCCCTGCCGGGGCGTCGGGCCGCGTGACGACGGCGGCCACCTCGTGCCGGTCGGAGGCGAGCAGGGCGTCCAGGGCGGGGACGGCGACCTCGGGTGTGCCTGCGAAGACGAGCTTCACTCCGTGCTACCTCGCTTGTTCGTCTGTTCGTCGGGGGCGCCGGGGTCGCGGTGGATCACGGTGGATCGCGGCGGGTGGGTCCCGCCGGGCCGGTCCGCGGGGCGGTCGGGCGGCGCACCAGTCTAGGGCCCGGCGCCCCGGGGGGCGTACGCCTGCCCGCGCGCCTCGCGCATATGCGGATACGCCTCCGCCGCGTGACCCCGGCCGCGGGTGGCGCGTTGTCAAAGGAGATTGACCGAACGGGGCTGCCCTCGGGTGCGGCCCGCTCCTTCCCGACGCCGGTTCGAGAGGCTTGTAGATGGCCGACCACGCAACCCACGACGCCCAAGCCCGGGCGAGCCTGCACCTGCTGGTGCGGGACATCGAGCGGGTCCGCCGGCAGGTGGACGCCCTGCGCACGCTCACCGCCCAGCTGGGCAACGTCTACCGCCCGCGTCGCTCCGGCCCGTCGGCGGGCTTCGTCGTCTACGGCAGGGCCCCGGCCCCCACCGTCCGGCTCGCGCAGGAGTTGCGGGACAGCGTCGAGACCCTGGTCACCGCGGCCGTCGACTTCGACCGCTCGCTCGGCTTCTCGTGGGACGCGGTCGGTTCGGCCCTGGGCGTCACCAAGCAGGCTGTGCACCGCCGGTACGGAGCGCGCCGCGCGGCGGCCCGGCAGCCGGCGGCGGAGCGCCCGGGACCGCCGGCGCCGGTCCCGGCGGCCCGCTCGTCGGCACCGCAGCAGGCGGCGCAGGCGCTCAGGGACCAGCCCCACCGGGAGGAGGCCCGCCCGAGCGCCTTCCCCACCCCGCGCAACGGCTGACCTCCTCCCCTCTCTCCGGCCGCCCCACCCGCCCCCTCCCCCGGCGTGCGGGGCGGCTCCACGACCGGGGTCCCGCCGCCCTCCCCCGGCTCCCCTCCCCGGCGGGGCGGCTCCGCCCGGCCCCCCGCGCCGTATGATCCGCTTCGCGCCGTACGGGCCGCCCCCGCGCCCGGCCGGCGGGCCGGGGCGCTCCACACCCCTCCCGCACGGCGGGCGGCTCCCACGCCGTCCGCCCCTCAGCCGATGTCCGGCGGGTCCATCCTGACGCGGACCGGCGGCGCGCCGCCTCCGGACAGGCGCGCGGCCCGGGCCTTCTTGAGCGCGGACGCCAGCGCCGCGCCGGCACCGGGCGGCACCCGCACCAGGGCGCGCTCCCACGCCTCGCCCACCGGCGGGTCACCCGGGCTGCGCGGGCCGCCGGGAGCCGCGGGACGGAGCGGCACCGGCCCCAGGACCTCCGCCTCGGGCGGGAGGTCGGCCGCCGCCAGGAACCCGGCGACGGTCCCTGTGCGGCCCGCCACCGCGGCCATGCGCGAGACCGGCGGGAAGCCCAGTTCCGCGCGCTCGGCCAGCTCCCGCCGGGCGTGGCCCACCGGGTCCCACCGCACCAGCGCCTGCACGGGCCGCAGCGTCGGCTCGGCGACGACCACCACCGTGCCGCCCTCGTCCCGGCCCCGCACCAGCGACGCGGCGCCGATCCAGCGGCGCAGCGCCTCCTCACCGGCCCGCAGGTCGGGGCGGGCCAGGAGGGCCCAGCCGTCCAGCAGCAGCGCGGCCGCGTACCCGCCCTCGGCGACCGGTTCGGCGCCCGGCGTGCTCACCACCAGCGCGGGCCGGCCCGGTACGGAGTCCAGGACGTGGTCGCGCCCGGAGGTGCGCACCGGTACGGCGGGGAAGGCCCGCCCCAGCTCCTCCGCCGTGCGCCGGGCGCCGACGACGCGTGCGCGCAGCCGGGTGGAGCCGCACTCGGCGCAGCGCCAGTCCGCTTCGCCGCGCCCGCACCAGCCGCACCCCAGCTCATGCTGCCCGGGCGCCCCGAGGGGCCCGGCGCAGTGCCGGCACCGCGCGGGCGTGCGGCAGCGTTCGCATGCCAGGCGGGGTACGTAGCCCCTGCGTGGCACCTGCACCAGCACCGGCCCGGACCCCAGCCCGTCCCGTACGGCCTGCCACGCGAGGGACGGCAGCCGCGCGGCCCGCGCCGCCTCGTCGCGCGCCAGCTCCCCGTCCCCCACGGTCCGCACGAGCGGCGCGGTGGCCCGCATCCGCTCGCGCGGCGCCGCCAGGGGGCGCGCCCAGCCGCTCCGGACCAGCTGGGCGGCCTCCACCGTGCAGCTCGTGCCCCCCAGCAGGAAGCCGCACCCCTCGTGCGCGGCGCGCAGCAGCAGCACGTCGCGCGCGTGCGGCTGCGGGGCGTGCGGCTCGCTGTGGCTGCCGTCGCCGTCGTCCCAGACGGCGACCAGCCCCAGGTCCCGCACGGGCGCGAACATGGCGGCGCGCGTCCCGACGACGGCCCGCACCGAGCCGCGCCGCACGGCCAGCCAACGCCGGTACCGCTGCTCGGGCCCGGCCTCGGCGGTCAGCAGCACGTGCCGCCCCTCCCCGAGGAGGGCCGTCAGCGCGGCGTCCACGCGGGCGGCGGCCCGGCCGTCGGGCACGAGGACGAGGGCGCCGCGCCCGGAGGCGAGCGTCGAGCCCACCGCCCGCGCCAGCTCCTGCGCCCAGTGCGGGCCGGGCAGGGCGGTCCACACGGCGCGCGGCGCGCCCCCTCGTGCGAGGGCTCCGAGGAACGCCTCGCCGTGCGGGTACCGCGCCCAGCTGCCGGGTCCGGGCGCGGGCGGCGGCGGCAGCGGCTCGGGCGACGGCTCGCTCTCCGCGCGGGCGCTGCGGGGCGGTACGGCGAGCTGCAGGACGTCGGGGAGGCTGCCTGCGTACCGGTCGGCGACGGCCCGTGCCAGGTCCAGCAGCTCGGGGCTCAGGACGGGCTCGGGGGACACGACGCCGGCGAGTGCGGCCAGGGGGCCCGTGTAGTCGGTGTCGGCGCGCCGCTCGACGAGGAACCCGTCGATGAGCCGCCCGCCCTCGCGCCGCCCGCCCCGCACCCGGCGGGCTCCCGCGCCGAACCGCACCCGCACCCGCACCCCGGGCCGGGCCTCGGCGTCGAGTTCCTCGGGCACCGCGTAGTCGAAGAACCGGTCGAGGTGGAGCACGCCCTTGTCGACGACGACCCGTGCGACGGGCAGCTCCTTCGCCAGGGCGGCGCCCCGCCACGTCCGCGGCCTGGCCCTCGGCGCCTTCGCCTTCCGTACGGACTCCCGGACGAGCGCGAGCTGCTCCGGTTCCCCGCCCGGCCGCTCCTCCCGGTCCCCGCTCCCGCTGCTCACGGTCCCATGCCTACCAGACGCCACCGACACCGCGCCGCGGTCGCGGGCGCGGACACCCGGGAACGCCGGAGTCCGGCCCCGTGGGGAACGGGGCCGGACGTCCGGGTGCGCGCCGGGCGGGCGCCTACAGGCCCGCGGCCCTGCGGAGGGCGTCGACGCGGTCGGTGCGCTCCCAGGTGAAGTCGGGCAGCTCCCGGCCGAAGTGGCCGTAGGCGGCCGTCTGCGAGTAGATCGGGCGCAGCAGGTCCAGGTCGCGGATGATCGCCGCCGGGCGGAGGTCGAAGACCTCGGCGATGGCCTTCTCGATCCGGTCGGTGTCCACCTTGGCGGTGCCGAAGGTCTCCACGAACAGGCCCACCGGCTCGGCCTTGCCGATGGCGTACGCCACCTGGACCTCGCAGCGGGAGGCCAGCCCCGCGGCGACGACGTTCTTGGCGACCCAGCGCATCGCGTAGGCGGCGGAGCGGTCGACCTTGGAGGGGTCCTTGCCGGAGAACGCGCCGCCGCCGTGGCGGGCCATGCCCCCGTAGGTGTCGATGATGATCTTCCGGCCGGTCAGGCCGGCGTCGCCCATCGGACCGCCGATCTCGAAGCGGCCCGTGGGGTTGACCAGCAGGCGGTAGCCCTCGGTCTCCAGCTTGATCCCGTCCTCCAGCAGCCCCGCCAGCACGTGCTCGACGACGAACTCGCGGATGTCGGGGGCCAGCAGCGAGTCCAGGTCGATGTCGGAGGCGTGCTGCGAGGAGACCACCACCGTGTCCAGCCGCACCGCCTTGTCGCCGTCGTACTCGACGGTGACCTGGGTCTTGCCGTCGGGACGGAGGTAGGGGATCGTCCCGTTCTTGCGGACCTCGGTCAGCCGCCTGGACAGCCGGTGCGCCAGGTGGATCGGCAGCGGCATCAGCTCCGGCGTCTCGTCCGACGCGTAGCCGAACATCAGCCCCTGGTCGCCGGCGCCCTGCGCGTCCAGCTCGTCCTCGTCCCCCTCCACCCGCTGCTCGTAGGCGGTGTCCACGCCCTGGGCGATGTCCGGGGACTGCGCGCCGATCGACACCGACACCCCGCAGGACGCCCCGTCGAAGCCCTTCTTCGACGAGTCGTAGCCGATCTCCAGGATCTTCTCGCGCACCAGCGTCGGGATGTCGGCGTACGCCTTGGTGGTCACCTCGCCGGCCACGTGCACCAGACCGGTGGTGATCAACGTCTCCACGGCGACGCGGGAGGCGGGGTCCTCCCGCAGCAACGCGTCGAGGACGGCGTCGCTGATCTGGTCAGCGATCTTGTCGGGGTGACCCTCGGTCACGGATTCCGAGGTGAACAGACGACGGGACACGATGCTCCCTGGGTTTGCAGCGGCTGCTGGCTGATCGTTTGTGGACCAACAGGGGGCTGCGCCCCGCGTCGTTCCGCGGACAGTTTATCGGGCGCCCTCCCGCTTGGAACCAGGGCGTCTCGCACAACCTGGGCCCGATCGGACCCGCGGCCCCCGTGCCGAAGGCAAGATCGGCCGTGGCACGGGGAGCCGCCCCGTCCGCGGGGGCCGCCCGGCTGTGAGGGGGCTCACGGAGTTCACCCCCGCGGCAGCCGGGCCGCCACCCGGTCCCACACGATGTCCGCGAGGGCCTCCTTGGGCCCGCGGGGGACCGGGGTCTCCGTGCCGTCCGAGCCGAGGACGACGGCCTCGTTCTCCTCGGAGCCGAAGGTCCTGTGTTCCCCCACCTCGTTGACGACGAGCAGGTCGCAGCCTTTGCGGCGGAGCTTGGCGCGGCCGTTGGCGAGGACGTCGTCGGTCTCGGCGGCGAAGCCGACGACGACCTGGCCGGGGCGGGCGCGGTCGGCGGAGAGCTCCGCGAGGACGTCCGGGTTGCGGACGAGGGCGACGGGCGCGGGCTCCTCGCCCTCCCGCTTCTTGATCTTGCCTTCGGCGTACGCGGCGGGCCGGAAGTCGGCCACGGCCGCGGCCATGACGACGGCGTCGGCGTCGGCGGCCGCCTCCAGGACGGCCGCGCGCAGTTCGACGGCCGTCCCCACGCGGACGACGTCGGCGCCGGCCGGGTCGGGCATGCCGGTGTTGGCCGCGACGAGCGTGACGCGGGCGCCGCGCGCGACGGCGGTGCGGGCGAGGGCGTAGCCCTGCTTGCCGGAGGAGCGGTTCCCCAGGTACCGGACGGGGTCGAGGGGCTCGCGGGTGCCGCCGGCGCTGACCACGACGTGGCGGCCCGCGAGGTCGGGACCGGCGGCGCCGCGGGCGAGGACCCGCCGGCAGACCTCGAAGATCTCGGCCGGGTCGGGGAGCCGGCCCTTGCCCGTGTCGGTGCCGGTGAGGCGGCCGACGGCGGGCTCGACGACCACGGCGCCACGGCGGCGCAGCGTGGCGACGTTCTCCCGGGTGGCCGGGTGCTCCCACATCTCGGTGTGCATGGCGGGCGCGAAGACCACCGGGCAGCGGGCGGTGAGCAGCGTGTTGGTCAGGAGGTCGTCGGCGAGGCCGTGGGCCGCCCTGGCGAGCGTGTCGGCCGTGCAGGGGGCGACGACGACGAGATCGGCCGCCTGCCCGACGCGGACGTGCGGCACCTCGTGGACGTCGTCCCAGACCCGGGCGGAGACCGGGTTGCCGGAGAGCGCCGCCCAGGTGGCGGCGCCGACGAAGTGGAGGGCGGAGGCGGTCGGGACGACCCGTACGTCGTGGCCCGACTCGGTCAGCCGGCGCAGCAGCTCGCACGCCTTGTAGGCGGCGATGCCGCCGCTGACTCCGAGGACGACCTTCGGCTTGGGCTCGGGCACTGCGCCTCCCGCTCTGGGGTTGGTACGGCGTCCCGGCTTCCGGGACGGCACGGCTTCCGGGGACCGCACGGCCGCCGGGCCCGCGGTTTCCGGGACACACGACAGGCCCGGCGGGCGTCCGCCGGGCCTGGTGATGACGCTGGGGGCTCTTACTGCGCCGGGCCCTCGACGGCCTCGGAGGTCAGCAGGCCCGCGTTGATCTCCCGCAGGGCGATCGAGAGCGGCTTCTCGTGGACGTGGGTGTCCACCAGCGGACCGACGTACTCGAGCAGGCCCTCACCGAGCTGCGAGTAGTACGCGTTGATCTGCCGCGCGCGCTTGGCCGCGTAGATCACGAGGCTGTACTTCGAGTCCGTGGCCTCGAGCAGCTCGTCGATCGGCGGGTTGATGATGCCCTCGGGCGCGGTGATGGAAGAGGACACGCTCTACCTTCCGAAAGAATGGACAAGGAGAAATCAGACAACGTCCATCAAGGCTAGCAGCTCGCGCGCCACGTCCTCGACGGAGGTGTTGACCAGGGTGGCGTCGAACTCGGACTCGGCCGCGAGCTCCACCTTGGCCGCCGCCAGGCGCCGCTCGATCACCTCGGGCGACTCGGTGCCGCGGCCGGTAAGCCTCCGGACCAGCTCGTCCCAGCTCGGCGGGGCGAGGAAGACCAGCCGGGCGTCGGGCATGGACTCGCGGACCAGCCGGGCGCCCTGCAGGTCGATCTCCAGGAGGACCGGCTCGCCGGCCTCCAGGCGGTCCTGGACGGCCCGGCGCGGCGTGCCGTAGCGGTTGCCGGCGAACTCGGCCCACTCCAGCAGCTCGCCGTTGGCGACGAGCTTGTCGAACTCGTCGTCCGAGACGAAGAAGTACTGCACCCCGTCCTGCTCGCCGGGGCGCGGCGCGCGGGTCGTGGCCGACACCGAGAGCCAGACCTCCGGGTGGACCTTGCGCATGTGGGCGACGACCGTGCTCTTGCCGACCCCGGAGGGGCCGGAGAGCACGGTCAGCCGCGGACGTACGACCGGGGGCTCGGGGGTCGTCCCCCGGGATGTTGCAGCCATGGGGCGATTATTCCAGCTCCCGGGGGCCCCGGGCGCCGGGTGCCGGCCGTCAGGCCTTGGAACCGCCGAATTCGCGCTCCAGGGACGCGATCTGGTTGGAGCCGAGCCCGCGGACGCGGCGGCTCTCGGAGATGCCCAGCCGCTCCATGATCTGCTTGGCACGGACCTTGCCCACGCCCGGCAGGGACTCCAGGAGGGCGGAGACCTTCATCTTGCCGATGACGTCGTTCTCCTGGCCCTGCTTGATGACCTCGTGGAGCGAGGCGCCGGAGTGCTTGAGTCGATTCTTGACCTCGGCCCGCTCCCGGCGAGCCGCGGCGGCCTTCTCGAGCGCGGCTGCGCGCTGTTCAGGGGTAAGGGGCGGAAGAGCCACGCCTACGTCACCTCGGATGTCGAACTGTCGGATACGGACCGGTGAGGAACCTAGTCGGCCCACACCGAGCGAGCAACGAGCAACGCAGTGACCGCTGCGAACGCTGACTCTCGTCGGAGACTAGCGGCCGGGGCCGCCAGAGTCACCGAGATCAGAGGAAAAGTCCTGGTCAGCATCGATCCTGCCAGACAAACAAGACATAACGACTCCGTTTGCGGCTGGAATCCGTCAACAAGCGTCACGAGCCGTTCCGCCTCCCGCGACCGGGCGGGACCGGGTGTCCCCGCCCCGCGGGCGCCCGCGGGGCGGTCCGCTTCCCGCCCCTCAGCCGCCGACGGCGGTCCGCACCTCGTCCGCGTACCGCTCCGCCGCGGCCCGCAGGGCCCCCGCGTCCGGGCCGTGCCGCAGGACGCCGCGGCTGACGTTGGGGACGACGTTGCGCACCGCGGCGCCGAAGACGGCCGGCAGGTCGGCCGGGGTGGCGCCCTGCGCGCCGATGCCCGGCGCCAGCAGGGGGCCGTTGACGTCCAGGTCGAAGGAGGACAGGTCGCCGAGGGTGGCGCCGACCACCGCGCCGAAGGAGCCCATCGGGGTCTGCCCCGCGTTCTCCGCGGCGAGGTGCGCCAGCACGGTCGCCCCGACGCTCCGGCCGTCCCCGCGCACGGCCCGCTGGACCTCGGCGCCCTCCGGGTTGGAGGTCAGGGCGAGGACGAACAGGCCGGCGCCGCTCTCGCGCGCCAGGTCGACGGCCGGCTCCAGGGAGCCGTAGCCCAGGTACGGGGAGACGGTCAGCGCGTCCGAGAACAGCGGCGCGCCCGGGCGGAGGAACGCCTCCGCGTACGCGGCCATGGTGGAGCCGATGTCGCCGCGCTTGGCGTCCATGACGACCAGGGCGCCGGCGTCCCGCAGGTCGGCGACGGCCCTCTCCAGGACCGCGAAGCCGCGCGAGCCGAACCGCTCGAAGAAGGCGCTCTGCGGCTTGAAGACGGCGACGGTCCCGGCCAGCGCGTCCACCACGGTGCGGGTGAACGCCTCCAGGCCGCGCACGTCGTCGGCGAGGCCCCAGGCGGAGAGCAGGGAGGCATGCGGATCGATGCCGACGCACAGCGGCCCGCGGGCGTCCATGGCCTCGCGGAGGCGGGCGCCGAAGGGTACGGGGGTCACTGGGCCGCCTTCCGGGTGTCCGCGCCGACGGCGTCGGCGAGGGTGGCGTACGGGGATGCCTTGAGGCGGGCCGCGAGGCCCTTGTGGACGGCGCGGGCGTAGAAGGGGCCCCGGTAGACGAGGGCGCTGTAGCCCTGGACGAGGGTGGCGCCGGCGAGGATGCGCCGCCAGGCGTCCTCGGCGTCCTCCACGCCGCCGACGCCGACCAGGACGAGCCGGTCGCCCGCCCGCGCGTGGAGGCGGCGCAGGACCTCCAGGGAGCGCTCCTTGAGGGGGGCGCCGGACAGGCCGCCGGCCTCCGCGACGATCGCCGGGTCGGAGGCCAGGCCGTCGCGGGCGACGGTGGTGTTGGTGGCGATGATCCCGTCCAGGCCCAGCTCCAGCGCGAGGTCGGCGACGGCGTCGACGTCCTCGTCGGCCAGGTCGGGGGCGATCTTCACCAGGAGCGGTACGCGGCGGTGCGGGACCGTGCGGTCGGCGGCCTCGCGCACCGCGGTGAGCAGCGGGCGGAGCGCCTCCGTGGCCTGGAGGTTCCGCAGGCCGGGGGTGTTGGGCGAGGAGACGTTGACGACGAGGTAGTCGGCGTGGGGGGCCAGCCGCTCGGTGGACTTCACGTAGTCCGCGACGGCCTCCGCCTCGGGGACGGCCTTGGTCTTGCCGATGTTGACGCCCACGACGGTCCTGAACACCGGAACGCGTGTGCGCAGCCGTTCCGCGACGGCCGCGGAGCCCTCGTTGTTGAAGCCCATGCGGTTGATCAGGGCGCGGTCCGGCAGCAGGCGGAAGAGGCGCTTGCCGGGGTTCCCGGGCTGGGGCTCGCCGGTGACGGTGCCGACCTCGACGTGGTCGAAGCCGAGCATCGCCATGCCGTCGATCGCCACGGCGTTCTTGTCGAAGCCGGCGGCGAGACCGAAGGGGCCGTGCATGCGCAGGCCGAGGGCCTCGGTGCGCAGCTCCTCGTGGCGGGGGGCGAGGACGGCGGCGGCGAGGGTGCGCAGCACGGGGACGGCGGCGAGGAGGCGGATCCAGCGGACGGCCGCGTGGTGGGCGCGCTCCGGGTCCATCCGCCTGAAGACGAGGTTGAAGAAGAGTTCGTACATTCCGGTGGCTGTGTCCTCGTGAGGAGGGGGACACCGCGGTGGCGGTGTCCCCCTCGTGGGCTGCTAGTCGCGGGCCGCGATCAGGCGTTCGGCGTGTTCCTGGAGGGAGCGGACGCCGACCCCTCCGCCGTTGAGGGCGTCGATGCCCTGGACGGCCGCGGCGAGCGCCTGGACCGTCGTGAGGCAGGGGACGCCGCGCGCCACGGCGGCGGTGCGGATGTCGTAGCCGTCGAGGCGGCCGCCGGTGCCGTAGGGGGTGTTGACGATGAGGTCGACCTCGCCGGCGTGGATCAGCTGGACGATCGTCTTCTCGCCGCCGGGGCCCTCGCCCTCGGAGTGCTTGCGCACGACGGTGGCGTTGATGCCGTTGCGCTTGAGGACCTCGGCGGTGCCGGAGGTGGCGAGCAGTTCGAAGCCGTGGGCGACCAGCGCGCGCGCCGGGAAGATCATCGAACGCTTGTCGCGGTTGGCGACCGAGATGAACGCGCGGCCCTTGGTGGGCAGCGGACCGTACGCGCCGGCCTGCGACTTGGCGTACGCCGTGCCGAAGACCGAGTCGATGCCCATGACCTCGCCGGTGGAGCGCATCTCCGGGCCGAGGACGGTGTCGACGCCGCGGCCGTGGATGTCGCGGAACCGCGACCACGGCATGACGGCCTCCTTGACGGAGATCGGCGCGTCGAGCGGGAGCTCGCCGCCGTCGCCGCGGGCGGGCAGCAGGCCCTCGGCGCGCAGCTCGGCGATGGTGGCGCCGAGCGAGATGCGGGCGGCGGCCTTGGCCAGCGGCACGGCGGTCGCCTTGGAGGTGAAGGGGACCGTGCGGGAGGCGCGCGGGTTGGCCTCCAGGACGTAGAGGATGTCCCCGGCCATGGCGAACTGGATGTTGATCAGGCCGCGGACGCCGACGCCCTCGGCGATGGCCTCGGTGGAGGCGCGCAGGCGCTTGACGTCGAAGCCGCCGAGGGTGATCGGGGGCAGGGCGCAGGCCGAGTCGCCGGAGTGGATGCCGGCCTCCTCGATGTGCTCCATGACGCCGCCGAGGTACAGCTCGGTGCCGTCGTAGAGGGCGTCGACGTCGATCTCTATGGCGTCGTCGAGGAAGCGGTCGACCAGGACCGGCCGGGTGGGGCTGATCTCGGTGGACTCCGAGATGTACCCCTCCAGCCGCGTCTCGTCGTAGACGATCTCCATGCCGCGGCCGCCGAGCACGTAGGACGGGCGGACCAGGACCGGGTAGCCGATCTCGTCGGCGATGGCCTTGGCCTCGGCGAAGGTGGTCGCGGTGCCGTGCTTGGGGGCCGGGAGGCCGGCCTCCTTCAGGACGCGGCCGAAGGCGCCGCGGTCCTCGGCGGCGTGGATGGCCTCCGGCGGGGTGCCGGCGATCGGGACGCCGTTGTCCTTGAGCGCCTGGGCGAGGCCGAGCGGGGTCTGCCCGCCGAGCTGGACGACCACGCCGGCGACGGGGCCGGCCTGCTGCTCGGCGTGGACGATCTCCAGCACGTCCTCCAGCGTGAGCGGCTCGAAGTACAGGCGGTCGGAGGTGTCGTAGTCGGTGGAGACGGTCTCCGGGTTGCAGTTGACCATCACCGTCTCGTACCCGGCCTCGCTCAGCGCGAAGGAGGCGTGGACGCAGGAGTAGTCGAACTCGATGCCCTGGCCGATGCGGTTGGGGCCGGAGCCCAGGATGATCACGGCCGGGTCGGTCCGCGGGGCGACCTCGGTCTCCTCGTCGTAGGAGGAGTAGAAGTACGGGGTCCTCGCGGCGAACTCGGCGGCGCAGGTGTCGACCGTCTTGTAGACCGGGCGGACGCCCAGGGCGTGCCGGAGTTCGCGCACGACGTCCTCGCGCAGGCCGCGGATCTCCGCGATCTGCCGGTCGGAGAAGCCGTGGCGCTTGGCCTCGGCGAGCAGCTCGGGGTGGAGCTTCTCGGCGGCGGCCAGGTCGTCGGCGATCTCCTTGATGAGGAACATCTGGTCGACGAACCACGGGTCGATCCTCGTGGCGTCGAAGACCTCCTCGCGGGTGGCGCCGGCGCGGATGGCCTGCATCACGGTGTTGATCCGGCCGTCGGTGGGGCGGGCGGCCTCGCGCAGCAGCCCGGCCTTGTCACCGGGGTCGCCGGTGAAGACGAACTGGCTGTCCTTCTTCTCCAGGGAGCGCAGGGCCTTCTGCAGCGCCTCGGTGAAGTTGCGGCCGATGGCCATGGCCTCGCCGACCGACTTCATGGTGGTGGTGAGGGTGGAGTCGGCCTGCGGGAACTTCTCGAAGGCGAAGCGGGGGGCCTTGACCACGACGTAGTCGAGCGTGGGCTCGAAGGACGCCGGGGTCTCCCGGGTGATGTCGTTGGGGATCTCGTCGAGGGTGTAGCCGACGGCGAGCTTGGCGGCGATCTTGGCGATGGGGAAGCCGGTCGCCTTCGACGCCAGGGCGGAGGAGCGGGAGACGCGCGGGTTCATCTCGATGACGATGACCCGGCCGTCCTCGGGGTTGACGGCGAACTGGATGTTGCAGCCGCCGGTGTCGACGCCGACCTCGCGGATGACGGCGATGCCGATGTCGCGCAGGACCTGGTACTCGCGGTCGGTGAGCGTCATCGCGGGCGCCACGGTGATGGAGTCGCCGGTGTGCACGCCCATGGGGTCGAAGTTCTCGATGGAGCAGACGACCACGACGTTGTCGTGCTTGTCGCGCATCAGCTCCAGCTCGTACTCCTTCCAGCCGAGGATGGACTCCTCCAGGAGCACCTCGGTGGTCGGGGAGAGTGCCAGGCCCTGGCCGGCGATGCGGCGCAGCTCCTCCTCGTCGTGGGCGAAGCCGGAGCCGGCGCCGCCCATGGTGAAGGAGGGGCGGACGACCACGGGGTAGCCGCCGAGCGTCTCGACGCCCTTGAGGACGTCGTCCATGGAGTGGCAGATGACCGAGCGGGCGGACTCGCCGTGACCGATCCTGGCCTTGACCGCCTCGACGACCAGCTTGAACTGGTCGCGGTCCTCGCCCTTGTGGATCGCCTCGACGTTGGCGCCGATCAGCTCGACGCCGTACGCGTCGAGGACGCCCGCCTCGTGGAGGGAGATCGCGGTGTTGAGCGCGGTCTGGCCGCCGAGGGTGGGCAGGAGGGCGTCGGGGCGCTCCTTGGCGATGATCTTCTCGACGAACTGGGGGGTGATCGGCTCGACGTAGGTGGCGTCGGCGATCTCCGGGTCGGTCATGATCGTCGCCGGGTTGGAGTTGACCAGGATCACCCGCAGGCCCTCGGCCTTGAGGACGCGGCACGCCTGGGTGCCGGAGTAGTCGAACTCGGCGGCCTGGCCGATGACGATCGGGCCGGAGCCGATGACCAGGACGGACTGGATATCGGTGCGCTTAGGCACGCTGGCCCTCCATCAGGGAGACGAAGCGGTCGAACAGGTACGCGGCGTCGTGGGGACCCGCTGCCGCTTCGGGGTGGTACTGGACGCTGAAGGCCGGCCGGTCGAGCAGCCGGAGGCCCTCCACCACGTTGTCGTTGAGGCAGACGTGGGTGACCTCGGCGCGGCCGTAGGGGGTGTCGGACACCCCGTCGAGCGGGGCGTCGACGGCGAAGCCGTGGTTGTGCGCGGTGACCTCGACCCTGCCGGTCGTGCGGTCCTGCACCGGCTGGTTGATTCCGCGGTGGCCGTACTTCAGCTTGTACGTGCCGAAGCCGAGGGCGCGGCCGAGGATCTGGTTGCCGAAGCAGATGCCGAACAGGGGCGTCCCGCGCTCCAGGACGGCGCGCATGACGGCGACGGGGTGGTCGGCGGTGGCGGGGTCGCCGGGGCCGTTGGAGAAGAACACGCCGTCGGGGGCGACGGCGTACACGTCGTCGGCGGTGGCGGTGGCGGGAAGGACGTGCACCTCGATGCCGCGCTCGGCCATCCGCCGCGGGGTCATGCCCTTGATGCCGAGGTCGACGGCGGCGACGGTGAACCGCTTCCCGCCGATCGCGGGGACGACGTACGCCTCCTCGGTGGCGACCTCGGCGGAGAGGTCGGCGCCCTGCATCCGCGGCTGCGCGCGGACCTTGGCCAGCATGCCGGCGTCGTCGGTGACGGCGTCGCCGGAGAAGACGCCGACGCGCATGGCGCCGCGTTCGCGCAGGTGGCGGGTGAGGGCACGGGTGTCGACACCGCTGATCCCGACGACGCCCTGGCGCCGGAGTTCCTCGTCGAGGGGGCGCCGGGACCGCCAGTTGGAGGGGACCCGGGCGGGGTCGCGGACGACGTAGCCGGAGACCCAGATGCGGGCGGACTCCATGTCCTCGTCGTTGACGCCGGTGTTCCCGACGTGCGGGGCCGTCATGACGACGACCTGGCGGTGGTACGAGGGGTCGGTCAGGGTCTCCTGGTAGCCGGTCATGCCGGTGGAGAAGACGGCCTCGCCGAACGTCTCCCCCACGGCCCCGTAGGCACGGCCGCGGAAGCTGCGGCCGTCCTCCAGGACGAGTACGGCGGGAACCCTGGTTCCCCGGGTGGAGGTCGTCATCGTGCGGCGCCTTCCGTCGTGGTGTTCTCGGTGCTGGGGGAGCTGAGGGAGTTGACGGCGGTGACCCACGCGGGGTGCTCGGCCGCCCGGTCGGAACGGAAGCCGGAGTCGATCAGCTGGTCGCCGTGGGCCCAGGTGACGACCAGCAGGCCGCCCTCGGTGAGGACCTTGCCGGCGATGCCCGTGTCGAGGCGGGCCCCGCGCAGCCGGTCGGCGGGGATGAAGAAGTCGGTGGCCCCGGGGCGCAGGACCTGCAGTCCCGCGTCCGTCAGGGTCAGCTCGGCGCGGCTGCGGACGCCGAGGCCGTGGGCGACGATCCGCTCCAGCCACTGCCCGGCGACGGTGGACCCGTGGTAGCGGCCCTCAAGGGAGAGGATCGCCTCGCCGGGGGTCTCCGGCGCGGTGGGCGGTTCGGGCAGGGCGGACTGGAGGTCGGCGCGCCACTTCCAGCCCTGGCGCATCAGCCAGTAGGCGAGGGCCACGAAGAGCAGGAGGATGCCGACCCAGCCGAGGCGGGCGGTCCAGTCGGTCACCTCGGCCGACCGGGGTTCGGCGGCGAGGGTGGTCAGAGGTGTCACGCGAGCTTCCCGTCCATGAGCGTTGCCCTGCCCCGCAGGAAGGTGTGGGTGACGCGTCCCGGCAGCTCGCGGCCCTCGTAGGGGGTGTTGCGGCTGCGGGAGGCGAAGCCCGCGGGGTCCACGGTCCCACGGTAAGCCGGATCGACCAGCGTCAGGTTCGCGGGCTCGCCCGCCGAGACGGGGCGGCCGTGGCCGGTGGTGCCGCCGATCCGGGCGGGGGCGAAGGACATGCGGTCGGCGACGGCCGCCCAGTCGAGGAGGCCGGTGTCGACCATCGTGTGCTGCACCACCGACAGCGCGGTCTCCAGGCCGACCATGCCCATGGCCGCAGCGGCCCACTCGCAGTCCTTGTCCTCGTGCGGGTGCGGGGCGTGGTCGGTGGCGACGATGTCGATCGTGCCGTCGGCGAGGGCCTCGCGCAGCGCCGTCACGTCGCGCTCGGTGCGCAGCGGCGGGTTGACCTTGTAGACCGGGTCGTAGGTGCGGACCATCTCGTCGGTGAGGAGGAGGTGGTGGGGGGTGACCTCGGCGGTGACGTCGATGCCCCGGGACTTGGCCCAGCGGACGATCTCGACGGAGCCGGCGGTCGACAGGTGGCAGATGTGGACGCGGGAGCCGACGTGCTCGGCGAGGAGGACGTCGCGGGCGATGATCGACTCCTCGGCGACGGCGGGCCAGCCGCCGAGGCCGAGTTCGGCGGAGACGACGCCCTCGTTCATCTGGGCGCCCTCGGTGAGCCGGGGCTCCTGGGCGTGCTGGGCGACGACGCCGCCGAACGCCTTCACGTACTCCAGGGCGCGGCGCATGATCACGGCGTCGTCGACGCACTTGCCGTCGTCGGAGAAGACGGTGACGCCGGCGGCGGACTCGTGCATGGCGCCGAGTTCAGCGAGCTGCCTGCCCTCCAGGCCCACGGTGACGGCGCCGACGGGCTGCACGTCGCAGTAGCCGTGCTCGCGGCCGAGCCGCCAGACCTGCTCGACGACGCCCGCGGTGTCGGCGACGGGGAAGGTGTTGGCCATGGCGAAGACGGCCGTGTAGCCGCCGCTCGCGGCGGCGCGGGTGCCGGTCAGGACGGTCTCGGAGTCCTCGCGGCCGGGCTCGCGCAGGTGGGTGTGGAGGTCGACGAGGCCGGGCAGCAGGATCCGCCCCTCCGCCTCGACCACGGTCGCGCCGTCGGCGCTCAGGCCCGTGCCGACCTGCGCGATCGTCTCGCCTTCGATGAGGACGTCCCGGGCCTCGCCGCCGAGGACCTTCGCACCACGGATCAGGGTCTTGCTCATGCCGGTTACTTCTCCTCGGTACGGGACGACGGCTGGGTGACGGCGGGTTCGTTGCCGCCGAGCAGCAGGTAGAGGACGGCCATGCGGGTGAAGACGCCGCCCGCGACCTGCTCGACGACGGTGCAGCGGGGGGAGTCGGCGACCTCGGCGGTGATCTCCATGCCGCGGACCATGGGGCCGGGGTGCATGACGACGGCGTGCTCGGGGAGCTTCGCCATCCGCTCGGCGTCGAGGCCGTAGCGGCGGGAGTACTCGCGCTCGGTGGGGAAGAACGCGGCGTTCATCCGCTCGCGCTGGACGCGCAGCATCATGACGGCGTCGCACTTGGACAGGGCGCCGTCCAGGTCGTACGACACCTCGCAGGGCCAGGCGTCGACGCCGACGGGCACGAGGGTCGGCGGGGCGACGAGGGTGACCTCGGCGCCGAGGGTGTGGAGCAGGTCGACGTTGGAGCGGGCGACGCGGCTGTGGAGGACGTCCCCGACGATGGTGACGCGCCTGCCGGACAGGTCCCGTCCGACGCCGGCGTCGTGGTCGGCGAGGCGGCGGCGCAGGGTGAAGGCGTCGAGGAGGGCCTGGGTGGGGTGCTGGTGGGTGCCGTCGCCGGCGTTGATCACCGGGGCGTCGATCCATCCGGAGTTGGCGAGCCGGTAGGGGGCGCCGGAGGCGCCGTGCCGGATGACGACGGCGTCGACGCCCATGGCGGCGAGCGTCTGCGCGGTGTCCTTGAGGGACTCCCCCTTGGAGACGCTGGAGCCCTTGGCGGAGAAGTTGATGACGTCGGCGGAGAGGCGCTTCTCGGCGGCCTCGAAGGAGATCCGGGTGCGGGTCGAGTCCTCGAAGAAGAGGTTGCAGACCGTCCGTCCGCGGAGGGTGGGCAGTTTCTTGATCGGCCGGTCGGCCAGGCGGGCCATCTCCTCGGCGGTGTCGAGGATGAGGACGGCGTCGTCCCTGGTGAGGTCGGCGGCCGAGATGAGGTGGCGCTTCATCCGGGTGTTCTCCGTGGGGTGGGGAGGTCGGTTCCGTGGACGTGCCGGCCGGGGGCGCGGCGGGGCCGGCCGGGGTCCGGTGCGCCGCGCGGGCCGGTGGGCCCGCGGGCGCGCCGGCCCGTGCCCCGGGGACGGGCGGACGGGATCGGCCGGTGGCTACTTCTCGCCGGTCGGGGCGGACTCGCGCACGCCGAGCAGCACGGCGTCGCGGCCGTCTTCCTCGGCGAGCTGGACCCTGACCGTCTCGCGCAGCGACGTGGGGAGGTTCCTGCCGACGTAGTCGGCGCGGATGGGCAGCTCCCGGTGGCCGCGGTCGACCAGGACGGCGAGCTGTACGGCGCGGGGGCGGCCGACGTCGCCGAGCGCGTCGAGGGCCGCGCGGATGGTGCGGCCGGAGAACAGCACGTCGTCGACGAGGACCACCAGGCGGCCGTCGATCCCGTCGCCGGGGATCTCGGTCCGGGCGAGGGCGCGCGCCGGGCGCAGGCGCAGGTCGTCGCGGTACATGGTGATGTCGAGGGAGCCGACCGGCGCGGCGCGGCCGGTGATCTGCTCGAGCTTCCCGGCCAGGCGCCGGGCGAGGAACACGCCGCGGGTGGGGATGCCGAGGAGGACGACGTCGTCGGCGCCCTTGGCGCGTTCGACGATCTCGTGGGCGATGCGGGTGAGGGCCCGCGCGACGTCCGCGCCTTCGAGGACGGGTCGGGCGCCGGACTGCTGGGGGGCGTCCATACGGAACGGACCTCCTTCTCCGCCTCACGGGACGGACCTTAAAGGACGTCGGGATTACGCCCCCCACCGTACCAGGGCCCGGAAGGGGGCCGGTACGGACCGTTCGGCTTGACGCACCCAGGTAACGCTGCGTAACCTTACAGTGAGTTACCATCCACGCGGCGGCGCCGCACGTTGTAACAGTGTCCAGGGAGCCATATGTCCAGCGAATACGCCAAACAGCTCGGGGCCAAGCTCCGTGCCATCCGCACCCAGCAGGGCCTCTCCCTCCACGGCGTGGAGGAGAAGTCCCAGGGCCGCTGGAAGGCCGTCGTGGTCGGTTCGTACGAGCGCGGGGACCGCGCCGTGACCGTGCAGCGCCTCGCCGAGCTGGCCGACTTCTACGGCGTGCCGGTGCAGGAGCTGCTGCCGGGCACCACCCCCGGGGGCGCCGCCGAGCCGCCGCCGAAGCTGGTCCTGGACCTGGAGCGCCTGGCCCACGTCCCGCAGGAGAAGGCGGGCCCCCTGCAGCGCTACGCGGCGACGATCCAGTCGCAGCGCGGCGACTACAACGGCAAGGTGCTCTCCATCCGCCAGGACGACCTGCGCACGTTGGCGGTCATCTACGACCAGTCCCCCTCGGTCCTGACCGAGCAGCTGATCAGCTGGGGCGTCCTGGACGCCGAGGCCCGGCGCGCGGTCGCCCACGAAGAGGCCTGATCCACGCAGAAACGTTGCCGCCGGAGGGCGGTCCCGCCCGCCGGGACCGCCCTCCGGCGCGTCCGCGCCGACGGCACGGGAGGGACGGCGGTGCGGGAAGACGGCGGAGGGGCCCGCAGCGGACGCCGCGGACCCCTCTCCTCCGCGTCAGTCCCGCCGCAGGCCGGGTTTCAGGTCCTTGAAGCGGGCCAGCATGCCGTTGACGAACGACGGCGACTCGTCCGTGGAGAACTCCTTGGCGAGCTGGACGGCCTCGTCGATGACCACCGCGTCCGGCACGGCGTCGGCCCAGACCAGCTCGTACGCCCCGAGGCGCAGGATGTTCCGGTCGACCACCGGCATCCGGTCGAGCGTCCACCCCACCGCGTAGGCGGCGATGAGCTCGTCGATGCGCCGGGCGTACCCCGCGTACCCCTCCACGAGCTCCATCGTGTACTCGTTGACCGGCGGCTGCCGGTCGTCGGACCGGGCGTGCCGGATCCAGTCCCCGAGGACCTCCTGCACGGGCACCCCGCGCTGGTCGGCCTCGAAGAGGATCTGGAAGGCGCGCTTGCGGGCCTTGTTGCGGGCGGCCACGGTTAGCTGTTCACCCGGCCGAGGTAGTCGCTCGTACGGGTGTCGACCTTGATCTTCTCACCGGTGGTGATGAAGAGCGGGACCTGGATCTGGTGGCCGGTCTCCAGCGTCGCGGGCTTGGTGCCGCCGGTGGAGCGGTCGCCCTGGACGCCCGGCTCGGTCTCGGCGACGGTCAGCTCGACGGCGGCGGGCAGCTCCACGTACAGCACCTCGCCCTCGTGGGTGGCGACGGTGGCGGTGAAGCCCTCGACCAGGAAGTTGGCGGCGTCGCCGACGGCGGTGCGGGCGACGTGGAGCTGGTCGTACGTCTGCATGTCCATGAAGACGAAGTACTCGCCGTCCATGTACGAGAACTGCATGTCACGGCGGTCGACGGTGGCCGTCTCGACCTTGACACCGGCGTTGAAGGTCTTGTCGACGATCTTCCCGGAGAGCACGTTCTTGAGCTTGGTGCGCACGAAGGCCGGGCCCTTGCCGGGCTTGACGTGCTGGAACTCGACGACGGACCAGAGCTGGTCGTTGTCGAGCTTGAGCACCATGCCGTTCTTGAGGTCGTTCGTGGTGGCCACGGTTGCGGAATCTCCTGGACTGACGCTGGTGGACGACCGAGGAAGGCGCGGTGCGCGCTAGAGCGCGAGCAGTTCCTTGGTCGTGATGGTGAGTAGCTCGGGTCCGCCGTCCGCCTCCTGGCGCACGACGAGCGTGTCATCGATCCGGACTCCGCCCCGTCCCGGGATGTGGACCCCCGGTTCGACGGTGACCGGCACGCAAGCGTCCAGTTTACCCATGGCCGAGGGGGACAACTGCGGGTCCTCCTCGATTTCCAGGCCGACCCCGTGCCCGAGGGACGGGGCGAGGCCGTCGCCGTGGCCCGCCGCGTCGAGGAGTTGGCGGGCGGCCCGGTCGACGTCGCGGTAGGCGGCGCCGGGGGCGAGCGCCTCGCGGGCGGCGCGCTGCGCGGCGAAGACGAGGTCGTACAGCTCGATCTGCCAGTCGGCGGGCGCCGTGCCGATGACGAACGTGCGGCCGATCTCGCAGCGGTACCCGCGGTAACCGGCGCCCAGGCCGACGGAGAGGAAGTCGCCCTCCTCGACGCGCCGGTCGGAGGGCCGGTGGCGGCCCCGCCCGGAGTGGGGGCCGGTGGCGACGGAGGTGGGGAAGGCGGGGCCGTCGGCGCCGTGGTCGACGAGGCGCCGCTCCAGCTCCAGGGCGAGGTGGCGTTCGGTTCGGCCGACCAGGATGGACTCCAGGAGTTCGCCGAGGGCCTGGTCGGTGATCTCGGCGGCGACGCGGAGACAGGCGATCTCCTCCTCGTCCTTGACGAGCCGTTCCTGCTCGACGGAGGTCCCGAGGTCGGCGAGGCGCAGTCCCGGGGCGGCGGAGCCGATCGCGCGGTACCGGGCGACGCTCAGGTGCCGCTCCTCCACGGCGAGGGTGTCGGCGCCCGCCCGGCGGGCGAGGTCGGCGGCGGCGACGGCGGGGTCCGCGCCGGGCGACGGGAGGACGGTGAGCCGCAGCGCCCCGTCGGCCCGCCCCTCGGCGGGATCGCCGGCGGGGGCACGGGGGCAGAGGAGCACGTCGCCGTCCGGGACCTCGCCGAGGAGCAGCACGGCGCCGGGCGGCGCGGCGCCCGTGAGGTAGCGGACGTTGGCGGGGCGGGAGACCAGCGCCGCCGCGGATCCGGCCGCCGCGCACCGGTCGCGCAGCCGCCCTCGGCGGTCCGCATGCACCTGGGACATGCCCCGAGCGTACGAGCGGAAGGCCGCCCCGGCAGTTCCAGCACGTCCGACCGGGGAGCCGACCCGGGAGCCGACGACCAAGGAGCGGCCCAGGAAGCCGCCCAGGTGCTCACCGACGTGTTCGCCGAAGTCCTGGGCGCCGAGGCCTTCGGCCCGCTCGACGACTTCTTCGC
>JAAXOU010000430.1 GCA_012396115.1 Streptomyces somaliensis DSM 40738
GGGCCGGCCCCGGCTGCCGCGGGACGCCGGGGCCGGCGGTGTCCTGCTCCGTCCCCGGGGCCAGCAGGTCCGTACCCGGGCCGCCGTCCGGCCCGCCACCGGCCCCGGCGCCGCCCGCCAGCGACACCGCCGCGAGGCCCGCGGTCTCCTCGGGCGACCCGTCGAAGCCGTCGTACTCGGCGATGGCCGCGATCCGCGCCGCCGTGTCCATGAACGCCGGGTCCACCCGGTGCACCGCCCGGTACAGGGGCAGTGCGGCGGCGGTGCGCCCGGTGCCCTCGCGCGCCCGGGCCAGCCAGTAGCGCAGCTCCTTGCGCTGGGGCTGCTCGCTGCGGCACCGCATCAGCGCCGCCGACAGCAGCGGCTCGGCCTGCCCGTACATCTCCAGCCGCACCCGCGCCATGCCGCCGAACAGGCCGGCCTCGATGCCCAGCAGCGGGTCGTCGACGAGGGGGTCGGTGTACCGGACGAGCTGGTCCCAGTCCTTGACCAGGTACGCCCGGCAGGCGTGCAGGAACCGCACCTGCGGATCGGCGTCCACGGGCGGCAGCCCCGCCAGCGCCCGGTCGAGCTCGGGGACGTGCCGGCCGTCCAGCCAGTGGGAGGCGTGGGCGAGCAGCAGGTCCCGGGGGCTCTCCAGCACCGGTTGCACCCACCAGCCCAGCCAGTACCAGGAGTTCAGCGTCCGCCGGTGGCGCCGCCGCTGCTCGCCGAACCGCTCGCGGTGGTGGTACATCCGCAGCAGCGCGGTGGTCGTGTCGACCCGCAGCGCGTGCAGCCCGAGCCAGGCGTCGGCCATGCCGGGATCGGCCCGTACGGCGGCGCGGAACTCCTCCTCGGCCTGGGGGTACGCCCCCACGGTGTAGGCGTCGACGCCGCGCAGCCAGGCGAGGTCGGCCGGGGTCTGCGTCCCCTGCGCGCCGATGTCCATCGGGTCCCCCCACCACACTGTCCCCGGAGCCGTCCCGCCGGGCGGGCGCCCGCCGGAGACCTTCGAAACGGCCTCCTGGTGAACGGGGCCCGACCGCATCGGGGTGCATCGTACCCGCGTGCACGGGCCGCTACTAAGAGTGCGACCGGCGCCCGGGGCGCTCACCGGCGCGCCCGGCTCCATCACCGACGGTGACGCCCGGGTGGTCGATCCGCCGGGCGGGCGGGGAGCGGGGGCAGAACGAAGCCCCCGGTCACGGGGGAACAACCGGGGGCTTCGTGTCTGCGGCGGCTCCTGAAAGCCGCACATTGAGAACGTAAGACCTGCGAGGCCCCCCGGTCAAGCGGGGTCGAGACAGTCCGACGATTGATTTCCGCCTCTTTCGCGCGGCCCCGCCGGGGGTCACGGTACGTGAGGGACCTGCTCCGCCGCGGCGGCCGGACGTCGTCCCGGCAGCCACGAGTAGCCCTCCCGGCACTCACGTACCAGGAAATCCGCGAACGGCAGGGACGGGTCACGGGCGAAATGGCGGGTCTCCGCCACCGTCCACCCGTCCCAGAAGGCGGACTGCTCGGGGCCGTCGCGGCGCCGCCCCCGCCTCCAGGACTCCTCGGGGGCGCGCTCCATCCACAGCAGCCGCGCAAGGCGGGGCCGGAGCGCGCGGCGGCCGGCGCCCACGCCCTCGATCAGGACGACCGGAGCGGGCGGCAGCCGCCGCGCCGGCCCGAACCGGCGGGCGGTCCAGTCGTACGGGCGGTACTCCGCCGCCTCACCGCGCGCGAACCGGTCGAGGACCTGCGCGCGCAGGCGGTCCGTCCACGCGAACGGCTCGTCGTGCGTGGCGAGGTCGTCTAGGTGGAGCACCGGAGCCCCGCCGAGGGCGTCCGCGAGCCGTCCGGCGAACGTCGACTTGCCGGATCCCGCGTGCCCGTCCACGGCGACGAGCCGCACGGGCCCGCAGGACGGCGGCAGGACGCGCAGCCCGGCGGCGAGCGCCCCGAGGCCGGCACGGCCGGGAACGGCTTCGGGCATGCCGCCACCCTACCGAGGCGCCCCGCCGCCCCGCCGCCCCGTCACCCACCCGCTCCATCCGCCCCGTCCACCCCACCCGTCCTTCCGCCGTTCCGCCGACGCCCCGACGGACGCGGCCGCCCGGGGGACGTGGGCGCGGATCGCCTGGCGGATGCCGGGCCCGCCGACGATAGTGGGCGCCCCGGCCCCTCCTCCTCGACCACCACGTCACCGGACCTCAGCCGATCCGACAGGGGAACACCCGCATGCCCGAACCGACCTCGCGCAGGACCGTGCTCGCCGCCGCCCTCGCCGCGGCCTCCTCCACGGCCGCGGCCTTCACCGCCCCGGCCGCGGTCGCCGGCCCC
>JAAXOU010000431.1 GCA_012396115.1 Streptomyces somaliensis DSM 40738
GGCCCGCCCGGCCGCCCGCGAGCCGCGCGCCCGCGCCGTCCGGCACCCCCGCGGGCGCCTCGTGACCCCCGCGCCTCCCCCGCCCGCCTTCCCTTCCGTCCCCCCGCCGTCGCCGGCGGTGACCGGCTTCCCCCGCGACTTCGCGCGCACCCGGCGGTTCTCCCTGGGCGTACCGGACCGGTTCACGGTCTCCCCGGACGGCGAGCGGGTGCTGTTCGTGCGGACCGGGTCGGGTACGGACCCGGTGGGCCGGCTGTGGCTGTTCGAAGGCGGAGCGGAGCGGCTGCTGGCCGACCCGGCCGCGCTCGGCGGCCCGGGCGAGGAGTCGCTCCCGGAGGAGGAGAGGGTCCGGCGGGAGCGGGCCCGCGTCATGTCCTCGGGGATCACCTCGTACGCGACGGACCGGGCGGCCCGCCTGGCGGTGTTCGCCCTCGGCGGCGCCCTGTGGGCGGTGTGCACGGACGGCGGGGAGCCGTGGCCCGTCCCCGCGGCGGGCCCGGCCGTGGACCCGCGCCCCTCCCCGGACGGCTCCCTCGTCGCCTACGTGACCGGCGGCGCCCTGCGCGTGGTCGGGACCGACGGCGCGGGCGACCGGCCGCTGGCCGTGCCCGAGGCGCCGGACGTGACGTACGGGCTGGCGGAGCACGCGGCGGCCGAGTCCATGGGCCGGCGGCGCGGGTACTGGTGGTCGCCGGACGGGGACGCCCTGCTGGTGGCGCGCGTCGACCAGGCGCCCGTCGCCCGCTGGTACCTGGCCGACCCGGCGGACCCGGCCCGCCCGCCGCGCGTCCTGCGCTACCCCGCGGCGGGCACCGCGAACGCCGGGGTGACCCTCCACGTCGTGGGCCTGGACGGGCGCCGCACCGCGGTGCGCCCGCCGGCCGGGGCGGACGCCGGGGAGCACCCGGAGGGCACCTGGACGGACCGGCGCTTCGAGTACGTGACGGCGGCGGGCTGGGACGCGCACGGCCCCTACCTGGAGGTCCAGACCCGGGACCAGCGCACGGCCGCGCTGTTCGCCGCCGACCCGGCGACGGGCGCCGTGCGGCCGCTCGGCACCAGGCACGACGGGGCGTGGGTGGCCCTCGTGCCGGGCACGCCGCTGCGCACCGCCTCCGGGGCGGTGGTCGTCCCGCACGTCCGGGACGGGACGCGCGCGGTGCGCGTCGGCGCGGTGTCCTCGCCGGCCGGACTGCAGGTGCGGGAGGTGCTGGGCGCGGTCGGCGAGCGCGTCTACCTCACCGGGAGCGAGGAGCCTACGGAGAGCCACGTGTGGGTGTACGACCCCGGGGGCGGCGGCCCGGCGTTCCGCCGGCTGAGCGGCGGGCCGGGGGTGCACACGGCCGCGGTCGGCGGGGACACGCTCGTCCTGGACGCCCTGACGTGCGGGGGCCGCTTCGTGTCGGTGCTGCGCGGCGGGCGGCCGGCGGGCCGGATCGCGGTCCTCGCCGAGACCCCAGCGGTACGGCCCCGCGCCGTCCCGCTGTCGCTGGGCGAACGGGCGGTGCGCGCCCACCTGCACCTGCCGTCCTGGTACGACCCGGCGTCCGGGGCGCGGCTGCCGGTGCTGCTCAGCCCCTACGGCGGACCGGGGGTGCAGCTGGCGGTGCGGGCGCACGGCTGGTGGAGCGCCGTGGCGCAGTGGTTCGCCGAGCAGGGGTTCGCCGTGCTGATCGCCGACGGGCGCGGCACGCCGGGGCGCGGCCGGGACTGGGAGGTGGCGGTGCGCGGCGACCGGCTGGGGCCCGCGCTGGAGGACCAGGTGGACGCGCTGCACGCGGCGGCCGGGCGGTACCCGGCCCTGGACCTCGGGCGGGTGGCGGTGCGGGGCTGGTCGTACGGCGGGTACCTGGCGATCGGGGCCGTGCTGGACCGCCCGGACGTGTTCCACGCCGCGGTCGCGGGCGGCGCGCCTGTGGACCGGCGGCTGTACGACACCCACTGGGAGGAGCGGTTCCTGGGCCACCCGGACGTGGAGCCGGGGAACTACGAGCGGTCCTCGCTGGTGGGGCGGGCGCACCGGCTGACCCGGCCGCTGATGCTGGTCCACGGGCTGGCGGACGACAACGTGGTGGCGGCGCACACCCTGCGGCTGTCCGCCGCGCTGCTCGCCGCGGGCAGGCCCCACACGGTCCTCCCGCTGCCGGGGGCGACGCATCTGGTCACCCGGGAGGAGGTGGTCGCCAACCAGCTGCGGCTGGAGGCGGAGTTCCTCAGGAGGTCGCTCGGGGGGTGACCGGCGCGGGGCCCCGCCGCGGCGGGGCCCGACGTGGCCGCACGGGGCGGGAGCGGGCCCGGCCCCCGGCCGTC
>JAAXOU010000432.1 GCA_012396115.1 Streptomyces somaliensis DSM 40738
GACGACGGTCCGTCCGCCGGCCTCGCGGACGGCGGGGCGGCGGACGCGGCGCCCGCGGAGGGGGGCGCCGGACGGCGGAGGTCGTCGGAGCGCCCGTCCGCCGCCGGGACGGGGCGGGACGGGGCGGGACGGGAGGGGACGGGGCGGAGGCGGGCCGTGGTCTCCTCCGGGGAGTCGGGCCGAGAGGCCGGGCGCCGTGCCTCGGTGCTCATCCGCCCCCCCCTCGCGCTCGTACCGTGACGCCGTCGGAGCAGGCCCGTTCGCCGGCGTGTAGGCGTCACTCTAAAGGCTGCCGACGGGCCCGGGGGAACACGGCCGCACGTCGGGGCGGATCTGACCGGAACATCCCGCCCACGGACCCCTACCCGTCGGTAACAGGGTCTGGCACGCTCTGGCCCATGACTCCCCACGCCGCCGACCGCGCCCGTTACGACCGGGCCACCGCACACCTCGGCGCTCCGCTCGCCGTCGTCGACCTGGACGCCTTCGACGCCAACGCCGACGACCTCGTGCGCCGTGCCGGGGGCAAGCCGGTCCGGGTCGCGAGCAAGTCGCTGCGCTGCCGCGCGCTGCTGGAGCGGGCGCTGGCGCGGCCCGGTTTCGCGGGGGTCATGGCGTTCACCCTGGGCGAGGCGCTGTGGCTGGCGCGGACCGGCTTCGACGACGTGCTGCTGGCGTACCCGTCGGCGGACCGCGCCGGTTTCGCCGAGCTGGCCGCCGACGCCCGGCTCGCGCGCGCCGTCACGGTGACGGTGGACGACCCGGTGCAGCTGGACCTCGTCGACGCGGCGCGCGGGGGCGGCCGGGAGGAGGTGCGGGTCTGCCTGGAGCTGGACACGTCGCTGCGGCTGCTCGGCGGGCGCGTACGCGTCGGCGCGCTGCGGTCGCCGCTGCGGGAGCCGGTCGAACTGGCGGACCTCGCGCGCCGCGTGGTGTGCCGGCCCGGGTTCCGCCTGGTGGGGCTGATGGCGTACGAGGGGCACGTGGCGGGAGTCGGCGACGCGGTGGCGGGCCGGCCGTTGCGGTCGTGGGCGGTGCGGCTGATGCAGTCGGCGGCGCGGCGGGAGCTGGCGGAGCGGCGGGCGGCCGTGGCGGCGGCCGTGCGGGCCGTGGCGCCCGACCTGGAGTTCGTGAACGGCGGCGGCACCGGGAGCGTGCAGCACACGGCGGCCGAGGAGGCGGTGACGGAGGTCGCCGCGGGATCGGGGCTGTACGTGCCCCGGCTGTTCGACCACTACAGGTCGTTCAGCGGCCGGCCCGCCGCCCTGTTCGCGCAGCCGGTGGTGCGCCGGCCGGGCGTGGGCGTGGTGACGGTGCTGGGCGGCGGGTACCCCGCGTCGGGCGCGCCGGGCCGGGACCGGCTGCCGGTGCCGTACCTGCCGGAGGGGCTGCGCTACGACCCCGTGGAAGGGCCCGGCGAGGTGCAGACGCCGCTGCTGGGCACGGCCGCCGACGACCTGCTGATCGGCGACAGGGTGTGGTTCCGGCACGCGAAGGCGGGCGAGCTGTGCGAGCGGTTCGACCGGTTGCACCTGATCGAGGGCGAGCGGGTGGCGGCCGCCGTGCCCACTTACCGGGGCGAGGGGCGGACGTTCCTCTAGGCCCCGGGCCGGCCGCCGTCGCCGGGGGCGATGCTGCTGCCCACGCCGCCGGTGGCGGGGCCGTCGACGGGGCGGATGCCCCGGATGATCTCGTCCATGACGGAGAGCGGCGGCCCGTCCGGTCCGGCGTCGAAGGCGAACCGCACGGCGACGGGCTGCTCCGCGCCGCCGGGCGACGGGAAGACCAGTGACTGGACGTGGCCGCCGGGGCCCCTGCCGGTGGTGACGCGCCAGCGGACGAGGTAGCCGGTGCGGCCCGCGACGACCGTCTCGCGGGCGGCGACGACCCGGTGGCCGGTGACGCCGCCGTACGGCCTGCCGCCGAGGGCGTCCTCCCCGTACAGCTGCTCAGCGGCCTCCGCGACGTCCGCCTCGGCCATCGCCCGGTGGGTGGGGGCGGCGGAGGAGAGCGTACGGGACAGGACGCGGCCGGGGTGGCAGAGGCGGGTGCCGTCGGGGCACCGGTGGTCGCCGGCCGTGACCATGGTCGGGGCCTGGTCGATGCCGAACCCGGCCTTCTCCCAGCCCTTCGGCAGGGGGAGGCTGATGCCGTTGAGCTGGTCGACGAGGAAGGCGCCGTCCTCGCCCGGTCCGGCGGACGGGCCGGACGCCGGACCGGACGCCGGACCGGGTGTGGACGGCGCGGGGACGGGCGGGGCGGGCGCGGTCCGCGAGGAGGCCGGCGGGGCGGCC
>JAAXOU010000433.1 GCA_012396115.1 Streptomyces somaliensis DSM 40738
GGACGGGCCGGTCCGGCGCGGGCCCGGAGGCGGGCGGTGAGCGGCGCCGGCGCGCCGCCCCGCTCCGGCGACCTCGACGCGGCGCTCACCGAGACGATGCGCCGCACCGGAGCCTCCGTCGGGGCCTTCTACCTGCTGGCACCCGAGGAGGACCTGCTGCGGCTGGTGGTGGTGGGCGGGGTTCCCGTCGAGCTGGCGACGCCGTGGACACGGATCCCCCTCGCCTCCCCGATCCCGGTCTCCGACGCCGTGCGGGAGGACCGGATGATCTGGGTCGGCGACCAGACGCAGATGGTGCGCAGCTACCCGCGCGCGGCCGTGGCCCTGCCCTACCAGCTGTCGCTGGCGGCCGTCCCGGTGAACGGGGAACGGCAGCGGGGAGCCCTGCTGCTGATGTGGTCCGGCGACCACCCGCCCCGTACGACCCGGCGCGAACGCTCCCACATCACCTCGTCCAGCCGGCGGCTGGCACGGCTGCTGGACGAGGCGGCGGACGCCGGCCGGCCGGTGACCGCCCCCGACGTGCCGCGCATCCTGGGCCGCGATGACGTCCGGCGTCCCGTCGTACCGCCGGCCATGGCGGCCGCGGACTTCGCCGAGCGGCTGCCCGAGGGGTGCTGCGCCCTGGACCTGCAGGGCCGCATCGCCTACATCAGCGCCAAGGGCGCCGCCCTGCTCGGCGGCGACCCGCAGGCCCTGCTGGGCACGCTCCCCTGGCAGGCCCTGCCGTGGCTGGACGACCCGGTGTACGAGGACCGGTACCGCGCCGCCGTCATCAGCCGCCGGCCCGTGGCCTTCACCGCCTGCCGCCCGCCCGACCGCTGGCTGGACTTCCGGCTCTACCCCGACGCCAGCGGCGTCAGCGTCCGGATCACACCCGCCGGCCGGCGGCACGACGGCCCGGCCGCGGCCCCGGACCGGCACGCGCCCACCGCCACACCGGCCCGGGTGGGACAGCTGTACCAGCTGCTGCACCTGGCGGCCGCCCTGACCGAGACGGTGGGCGTACAGGACGTGGTGGACCTGGTCGCCGACCAGATCACGCCCGCGTTCGGCGCCCAGGGGCTGGTCCTGTCCAGCGTCGAGTCCGGGCGGCTGCGGATCACCGGCTCGCGCGGTTACCCGCGGCACGTCGTCGACCGGCTCGACGGCCTGCCGGTGGACACCCCCCTCACCCCCGCCGGGCAGGCGCTCTCCACCGGGGTGCCGTCCTTCTTCGGCCACCCGGACGAGATGGCGCGGATCTACCCGGAGGCGCCGCAGGTGAGCGGCAAGCAGGCGTGGGCGTTCCTGCCCATGGTCGCCTCGGGTCGGCCGATCGGCGTCTGCGTGCTCGCCTACGACCGCCCGCGCGCCTTCCCCGCCGAGGAGCGGGCCGTGCTCACCTCGCTGGCGGGCCTCATCGCGCAGGCCCTGGACCGGGCGCGGCTGTACGACGCCAAGCACCAGCTCGCGCACGGCCTGCAGCAGGCGCTGCTGCCGCACACCCTGCCGGCCGCGCCCGGGCTGCGCGTCGCGGCCCGCTACCTGCCGGCCACGCTCGGCATGGACATCGGCGGGGACTTCTACGACCTGCTGCGCGTCGACGCCACCACGGTCGCCGCGGTCATCGGCGACGTCCAGGGCCACAACGTGGCGGCCGCCGCCCTGATGGGGCAGGTCCGCACCGCCGTCCACACCCACACCACGGCGGGCGCGGCGCCCGAGGAGGTCCTGGCGCGCACCAACCGGCTGCTGCTGGACCTGGACCCGGGCCTCTTCACCACCTGCCTGTACGCCCGGATCGACCTGGGGCGGGGACGCGTGCGGATGGCCAACGCGGGCCACCCGCCGCCGCTGCTGCGCTGCCCCGACGGCCGCGCCCGGCGCCTGGACGTGCCACCGGGACCGGCCCTCGGAGTCGACCCGGCCGCCGCGTACCCGGTGACCGAAGTCGACCTGGCCCCGGGGGCCGTCCTGGTCCTCTACACCGACGGGCTCGTCGAGACGCCCGGTGCGGACATCGAGCGGGCCGTCGACCGCCTGGCCGAGCACCTCGCGGTGTGGGGCGCCGAGGAACCGGACCGGTTGCTGGAACTGCTGCTCGACCACGCGGGCCCGGCCGACCGGCGCACCGACGACATCGCGCTGCTCCTGGTCCGGCTCGAAGGGGCCGCCGCGCAGGCCGGCCCCCACTGACCCGCCGACCACCGGCCCCACCGCGACCCGGGTTCCCGTCCGCCGCGTCCGCGCCGGGCACCGGGGGCACCGGCCGGTCGCGGGCGGCGGGACCGGCGCG
>JAAXOU010000434.1 GCA_012396115.1 Streptomyces somaliensis DSM 40738
CGACGGGGTGCCGGCGCACCCCCTGGAGGGGGCCGACCGGGTGCGGCTGCTCGCCGGCGAGCACCACGACCCGCACGGGTTGCTGGGCGCCCACGCGGTGCCGGAGGGGGTCGTGTTCCGGGCTCTGCGCCCGCACGCCCGGAGGGTCGCCGTCGTCCTGCCCGGCGGGGAGCGGCACGCGCTGCACGACGACGGCGACGGCCTGTTCTCGGGCGTCCTGCCGCTGCCGGGCGTACCGGAGGGCCACCGGCTGCTCGTCTCGTACGACGAGGCCGACCTGGAGGTCCACGATCCGTACCGGTTCCTGCCGGCGCTGGGCGAGCTGGACCTGCACCTGATCCGGGAGGGCCGCCACGAGGAGCTGTGGACGGCGCTCGGCGCCCACGTGATGACCCACCAGGGCGTGGTGGGGACGCGCTTCACGGTGTGGGCGCCGAACGCGCGCGGGGTGCGGCTGGCCGGGGACTGGACGTTCTGGGACGGCACCGGCCTGCCTATGCGCTCGCTGGGCGCCAGCGGGGTGTGGGAGCTGTTCGTGCCCGGCATCGGCGAGGGCACGCTGTACAAGTTCGAGGTGGTCGGCCCGGACGGCCACCACTCGCTGCGCGCCGACCCGATGGCCCGCCGCACCCAGTGCCCGCCGGAGACCGCCTCCGTCGTCACCGCCTCGCACCACGAGTGGCGGGACGGGGAGTGGATGGCACGCCGGGGCGGGCGCCCGGTGCACGAGGCGCCGTTCTCCGTGTACGAGGTGCACCTGCCGTCCTGGCGGCCGGGGCTGTCGTACCGGGAGCTCGCCGAGGCGCTCCCCGCGTACGTGAGGGACCTCGGCTTCACCCACGTGGAGCTGATGCCGGTCGCCGAGCACCCGTACAGCCCCTCCTGGGGCTACCAGGTCACCTCGTACTACGCGCCGACGGCCCGGCTGGGCACGCCGGACGACTTCAGGTACCTGGTGGACCGGCTGCACCAGGAGGGGATCGGCGTCCTGGTGGACTGGGTGCCGGCGCACTTCCCGAAGGACGACTGGGCGCTGGCCCGCTTCGACGGGACCCCGCTGTACGAGCACCCCGACCCGCGCCGCGCCGAGCACCCCGACTGGGGGACGCTGGAGTTCGACTACGGCCGCACGGAGGTGCGCAACTTCCTCGTGGCGAACGCCGTGTACTGGTGCCGGGAGTTCCACATCGACGGCCTGCGCGTCGACGCGGTCGCCTCCATGCTGTACCTGGACTACTCGCGCGAGTACGGCGACTGGGCGCCCAACGAGCACGGCGGACGGGAGAACCTCGACGCGGTCCGCTTCCTCCAGGAGATGAACGCGACCGTCTACCGCCGCTGCCCCGGCGTGGTGACCGTCGCGGAGGAGTCCACGGCCTGGGAGGGCGTGACCCGCCCCACCGACCTGGGCGGCCTCGGCTTCGGGCTGAAGTGGAACATGGGCTGGATGCACGACTCGCTGGTGTACGTCTCCAAGGAGCCGGTGCACCGCAGGTACCACCACGACGAGATGACGTTCTCGATGGTGTACGCGTACAGCGAGAACTACGTGCTGCCGATCTCGCACGACGAGGTGGTGCACGGCAAGCGGGCGCTGGTGTCGAAGATGCCGGGCGACTGGTGGCAGCGGCGCGCCAACCACCGCGCGTACCTGGGCTTCATGTGGGCCCATCCGGGCAAGCAGCTGCTGTTCATGGGCCAGGAGTTCGCCCAGGGGGCCGAGTGGTCCCACGAGCACGGTCCGGAGTGGTGGCTGCTGGCCGACGACTACCACTCGGCGGGCGACCACCGGGGCGTGCGGGACCTGGTGCGCGACCTGAACGCGGTGTACGCGGCGACGCCCGCGCTGTGGGAGCGGGACACCGTCCCCGAGGGCTTCCAGTGGGCGCTGGGGGACGCCGCCGACGACAACGTCCTCGCGTTCGTGCGCTACGACGCGCACGGCTCCCCGCTGCTGGCGGTGAGCAACTTCTCGCCGGTGGTGCGGCACGACTACCGGCTGTGGGCACCGGAGTCCGTGCCCGCCTGGACGGAGGTCCTCAACACGGACGCCGCGCGGTACGGCGGCAGCGGCGTCGGCAACGCCGGCCCCCTGGAGCGCGGGCCGGACGGCGTCCGCCTGACGCTGCCGCCGCTGGCCACGGTCTGGTTCAGGCCGGTCTGAGCCGGCGCGTCCCCCGGCGGCCGGTGCCGCGCCGCCCGCGGGACTCCTCGCACGG
>JAAXOU010000435.1 GCA_012396115.1 Streptomyces somaliensis DSM 40738
TGGCAGCCCTGCCGCAGCCGCAGCACCCGCCCGCCGTCCAGGACGTCCACCCGGCCCACGCCCGCCGCCGACAGGAGCGCCGCGACCGCCGCCCCCACCCGGCCCGCGCCCCGGACCTGCACCCGCACACCACCGCGCGCCGCCAGCCGGCGCAAGGGCTCACCCGGCCCCCGGTGCACCACCGACAGCGACCCGAGATCGGCGCGCAGCCGGTCGAGCGCCCCCGCCTCCCGCCATACCGCCTCGGCCCCCCGGCCGCCCGCCGCCGTGTCCTCCAACAGCCCGGCCCGCGCCAGCCGGTCCAGCAGCGCGTCCAGCCAGGCGTCCGGCACCCCGAGCCCGCGCGCCTCCTCCCGCACCAGCGGCAGGTCCCGGGTCCCGTCCAGCAGCTCCAGCAGACTCCCCGTCGTCGTGTCCACCGGCCCCACCACGACCGCGTGCGCGGGCGCCACCCCGAACTGCACGTACCGGAGGTCACGCCAGGCGCGCCGCAGCGCCGGCCTCACCATCGGACGCATCTCCAACCCCCCGTCACCGGTCATGCCGACAGCCTGCCTCGCCGCCACCGCCCGTGCGGAGCGCCATCCACAGCACCGGTCATCTCGTCATACGACTGGTCCGGCCTGTGGACGGACGGCGCGCGGACCGCCCCGGTGGAGGACTCCTCCCGGGCGGGCGGGTACGGTCGGGGCGTGCCCGCCGATCCCCAGTACAGCCCGACCGGCGACCCGGCCCGAACCGGGCGGACGTCCGCGGTCGAGGTGCGCAGGAGCTCCCGGCGCCGCCGGACCGTCTCCGCCTACCGGGAGGGCGACCGGGTCGTCGTCCTCATCCCCGCCCGGATGCCCGAGACCGAGGAACGGCGCTGGGTCGACGTCATGCTCGACAAGCTCGCCGCCCAGGAGAGCAGACGCCGTCCCGACGACTCCGAGCTGGCCGCGCGCGCCGAGCGGCTGTCCGCCCAGTACCTCGGCGGCCGGGCGCGGCCGACGTCCGTGCGCTGGGTCACCAACCAGAACACCCGGTGGGGCTCCTGCACCCCCGCCGAGGGCAGCATCCGCCTGTCGCACCGGCTCCAGGGCATGCCCGAGTACGTCGTCGACTACGTCCTCCTGCACGAGCTGGCGCACCTGCTCGTCCCCGGGCACGGCCCCCGCTTCTGGCGGCTCCTGGAGCCGTACCCCCGGACGGAACGCGCGCGGGGCTACCTGGAGGGCGCCGCCGCCGTCGACCGCGCGCCCCGCCCGCCGGAGGCGTCCGGCGCCTGACGGCACCGGTCGTGTACCGAGTCCGTACCGAGCCGGCCGCCGACGTGGTCCCCGTCGTACCCAGCCGTTAGCCTGGCGCGACGCACACCAATCCGGGATGGGGGACGTTCGCAGCGCATGGCCAGGGAATTCCAACGGGGCCACAAGGCCCGGATCAGCGACCTGACGGCCGGGACCGATCTGTACGTCGGCGTGCAGATCGCGGGCCCCGGACTGACCTTCGACATCAGCTGCTTCGGCCTCGACGCCGACGAGCGGCTCTCCGACGACCGGTACTTCGTCTTCTTCAACCAGCCGAAGACCCCCGAGGGGTCCGTCCAGCTGCTCGGCGCGCAGTCCGGGGACACCGAGTCGTTCCGCGTGACGCTCGACCGCGTCCCCGAGTCGATCCACAAGCTGTCCTTCACGGCGACGATCGACGGCGCGGGACAGATGTCGCAGGTCGCGCCGGGGTACATCCGGATCGTCGCGGGCGGTGAGGAGGTCGCGCGCTACGCCTTCGGCGGCGCCGAGTTCAGCACCGAGCGCGCGGTCATGCTGGGCGACTTCTACCGCAAGGACGGCTGGCGCTTCGCCGCGGTCGGCCAGGGCTTCGACGGTGGGCTGGACGCGCTGCTGAAGAACTTCGGCGGCGAGGTACTGGAGGAGGAGCAGTCCCACCAGGCCCCCGCGCCCCAGGCGCAGCCGCAGGCGGTCCCGGGCTTCGCGCCCCCGCCCGGCGGTCCCGTCCCGGCCCAGCCCGCACCCTCCTTCGCGACCCCGCCGGCACCGACCCCCGCCCCCGCGCAGCCGCAGCAGCCGCTGTACGCCCAGCCCACGGTGGCGGGCCCCCTGGCCCCGCAGGCCCCGGCCGTCCCGCACGCCCCGGCCCCGCAGGCACCCGCACCGCCGCCGGCTCCCTACGGCCATCCCCAGCAGCCCCCCGGCCACGTGCCCGGCCAGACGCCGCCGCACGGT
>JAAXOU010000436.1 GCA_012396115.1 Streptomyces somaliensis DSM 40738
CACTCGGCGGCCCGGTCCGGCAGCGCGCCGGGCAGCCCCTGCTCCAGGGCCGCCCGGCGCGCGGCGCGGGCCGCCGGCCGGGCGTCGCCGTCGTCGTGGACGCGGACGAGCGCGGTCACCGCGGTCACCGGTCGTTCCACCGCGTCACCACCACCGTCGTGCCCCGGCCGGGGGCGGTGCGGACCTGGAAGTCGTGCATGAGCCTGCGGGCCCCGCCCAGGCCGTGGCCCAGGCCGCTGCCGGTGGTGAAGCCGTCCTGGAGCGCGGCCTCCACGTCCGGGATGCCGGGGCCCTCGTCGCGGACCGTCAGCCGCAGGCCGCGCCGCCCGCCCGGGGCCAGCAGCCGCACCTCCAGCGTCCCGCCGCCGCCGTGGACGTAGGCGTTGCGGGCCAGTTCGCTGGCGGCGGTGACGATGCGGGTCTGGTCGACGATCCCGAACCCGGCCCGGACGGTGGCCGCCCGCACCTCGTGCCGGACGGTCAGCAGGTCCTCCTCGGACCGCACCTCGTACCGGGAGCACGCGCCCTCGCCGGCGTCGGGCCCGGTACCCGGCACCCCGTACCCCGCCGTCGCGACCGGAAGGGGGCCGTCCGCCTCTCCGCCCTCGTGCCCCCGGGAGCGGGGCCGCCCCACCCGGGCACCCGCCGGGGCCTCGCCCGGCCTCACGGCCGGCCCTCCCCGGGGGGGCCGGGCGGGTGCGGCATCCGCTGCCAGCCGAGGGCGGTCAGCCCCTGCTCGGCGTTGAGCGCCGTCTCCACGCCCGTCAGCCGCAGCCCGAGTTCGACCAGGGTGATCGCCACGGCCGGGCGCATCCCGGCGACGATGACCCGCGCGCCCAGGAGCCGCGCCATGGTGGTCAGCTCCGTGAGGGTCCGCGCGACGAAGGAGTCGATGATCTCCAGCCGGGAGATGTCGATGAGCACGCCGCGCGCGCCGTCCGCCGCGATGCGTTCGGTCAGTTCGGCGGTGAACGCCAGCGCCGAGGTGTCGTCCAGCTCGTTCAGCAGGCCGGTCACCAGCACGTCGCCCAGCCGCAGGATGGGCACGCCCGTGGGGCGGGGCGCCGTCACTCGGTCACCGGCCGGTCGTGGGGGGCGGGCGCGCCGGTGCCGACGGCGGGCTGGTCGGTGAGGCTGATGGCGGCGGCCAGGGCGTCCGCCAGGGTCGCCCGGGTCAGGATCGTCGACAGGTCGATGCCCAGCTGGGCGATGGTCTGCGCGATCGGCGGGCGGATGCCGCTGATGACGCAGTCGGCGCCCATCAGCCGCACCGCGTTGACCGTGTGCATCAGGTGCTGGGCCACCGCCGTGTCGACGGCCGGGACGCCGGTGATGTCGATGATCGCGACCTGCGCCTCGTGGTCCTGGATCGCCTGGAGGAGGCTCTCCATGACCACCTGTGTCCGCGCCGTGTCCAGCGTCCCGATGAGCGGGACCGCCAGCACGTGCCGCCACAGCCGCACCACCGGCGTGGACACCTCCAGCAGCTGCCGGCTCTGCCGCTGGATGAGCTCCTCGCGGCCCTCCACGTACGTCTCGAAGGACAGCACGCCCGCCGCGTCGAGGAGCCGGTTGATCAGGATCGCGGCGGAGAACAGCTCGGCGGAGTCCCGGGTGGTGTGCTGGACGGCCGTCAGCAGCGCCTCCTTCAGCGACAGCACCGCCAGCGAGGTCGCCGTCGGCGACGCCCCCGCGCGGGCGCGGCGCAGCGAGAGCTCTATCACCGCGCGCCGCAGGTCGTTCCGCGAGGTGACCAGCCGCTCCACGGGAGCGTCGCCGGCCAGCCCGGCGGCCAGCGCGGAGATCAGCAGGTCGGCCTCCTCGCGGACCTCGTGCTCGCTCATGTCGGTGCTGAGCACGGCCTGTTCGAGCTGGAGCCGGACCCAGCGGTCCGCGATCTCCTCCTCGCGGTCGCGCAGGGCCTCGCAGAGGCGGTCCCGCACGTTCGATTCGCTGGTGTTCACACGTACCTCTCGCACTCGACGGTGGGAGGGCCCGGCCGTGCGCCGCGAACCCTCCTGCGGCGCACGGGACTCGACCGGGCTCCCTGCCTTCGTACAACGCGGTCGAAATCGTAGGCTCCGGCGGGCCGCGGGCGCGAACCGCCGTGTACCCCGGGCCCGCCGCCGCGTCCCGGTGCGCCCCTACCCCCGCGCGCGGGCCCCATGCCGGGACGTCGCCCGGTCGCCGTACACGCGGTCCGCGCCGGCCGGGGCGGGG
>JAAXOU010000437.1 GCA_012396115.1 Streptomyces somaliensis DSM 40738
AGGCGCCTTCCCGGCCCCGCGCGCGAGCGGCCCCGCCGCGCCGGCAGGGCGCCGGACGCCCTCCCGGCGCGGAGCCCCCTCCGCCACACTGGAAGTCCAGGGCCCCGGGCGAGGAGGCGCGGATGCGGTTGCCGACCGGACGGAACGAGGCGGCCGGGCGGGCCCGGTCGCCCCGGTGGCGGCGCGGTGCGGCCGCCGTCCTCGCCGGCGCTCCGCCCGCCCTGGCGTTCCCGGCTCCGTCCCTGTGGTGGCTGGCCTACGTGGCGCTGGTGCCGTGGCTGCTGCTGCTGCGCACCGCGCCGACCGGCCGGCGGGCGGCGTTCGAAGGGTGGCTGGGCGGGACCGGCTTCGTCCTCGCCGTGCACCACTGGCTGGCGCCGAACCTGCACGTCTTCCTCCTGGTGCTGGCCGCGCTCCTGGGAGCGCTGTGGGCGCCGTGGGGGTGGCTGGTGCGGTGGGCGCTCCGGGGGGCGCGAACGTCGCGCGGGCGGGCGGCCGCCGCCTGCGCGCTGGTGCCGTCGGGGTGGCTGATGGCCGAGGCCGTCCGGTCGTGGGAGGGGCTGGGCGGTCCGTGGGGGCTGCTGGGCGCCAGCCAGTGGCAGGTCGCGCCCGCGCTGCGGATGGCGGCGCTGGGCGGGGTGTGGCTGGTGACCCTGCTGGTGGTGGCGGTCAACACCGCGGTGGCGCTGCTCGTGGCGGTCCCCCCGGCGCGTACGGCCGCGGCCGCGGCGCTCGCGCTGTGCGCGGCCGCCACGGCGTCGGCGTGGGCGTGGTCGGCGCCGGAGCCGGTGGGCACGGTGCGCATCGCGGTCGTTCAGCCGGGGGTGGTCGGCGGGCCGGAGGCCCGGTTCTCCCGCGGCGAGGAACTGACGCGTCCGCTGGCGGGGCGGGGCGTGCGCCTGGTGGTGTGGGGCGAGAGCAGCGTCGGCGCCGACCTGGCGGCCCGGCCGGACCTGACCGGCCGGCTGGCGGGGCTGTCGCGGCACGTCGGCGCCGAGGTCCTGGTGAACGTCGACGCGCGCCGCTCGGACCGCCCGGGCATCTACAAGAGCAGCGTCCTCGTGGGCCCCGGCGGCCCGACCGGGGACCGGTACGACAAGATGCGGCTGGTGCCGTTCGGGGAGTACGTCCCGGCGCGGTCCGTACTGGGGTGGGCGACCTCGGTGGGCCGGGCCGCGGACGAGGACCGGCGGCGCTGCGGGTGGGTCCGCTGGTGTGCTTCGAGTCGGCCTTCCCCGACATGAGCCGGCGTCTGGCGCGCGAGGGCGCGCAGGTGCTGGTCGCCCAGTCGGCGACCTCGACGTTCCAGGACAGCTGGGCGCCCGGGCAGCACGCGTCGCTGGCGGCGCTGCGCGCGGCCGAGACCGGCCGGCCGGTGGTGCACGCGACGCTGACCGGTGTGAGCGCCGCGTACGGACCGGACGGCGCCCGGATCGGGGCCCCGCTCGGCACGGACCGCGGCGCGGCCGCCGTCCACGACGTGCCGCTCGCCGGCACCGGGATGACGCCGTACGCGCGGTTCGGCGACTGGCCCCTGTGGGCGTCGCTCGCCGCCCTCACCGCCGCGGCGGGCGCGGCCGGCGCCGCCCGGGCGCGGGCGGCACCGGCCGCAGCATCCGTGTGGCGCGCGTCACCCTTGCGTGGGGTAACCGCCGGTACGAGCGGTGTCCGGCGCGCCCCGGGCGGCACAGTGGGGCGGTGCGAGAAAGAGCGAGAGGCAGGCTCGGCGAGAGCGGCGGGGCACTGTGCGTCCTGGTGGCGGCGGTGGCGGCACTGGCGGGCTGCGTGTCGGTGGCACCCGGTTCCGGCCCGGTGGGGCCGCCGGTGACGGCGGCGGAATCACCGCGGAAGCCGGAGCCGCTGGTGGTCGGGGAGCGGCCCCGCGAGGCGCTGCAGAGCGCCTCCCCCGCGGCGGTGCCGGTGCCGCGTCCGACACCGCGTCCGACGCCGGCGCGGGACCGGGAGGACGCCTCCGGCCGGGAGGGCGCCGGGGCTCCGCCCCGGGCGCGCGCCACGGTGCGCCCGTCGGCACCGGTGCGGGTCGCGGTCCCGGTGCGGACGGCCGCCGCCGTGCCGGACGTGTGCGGGCTGGTGGAACGGCACGGCGGGTGGCGCCTGGGCGGCGCCGGGAGCCGTACGTGCCGGGAGGCGGCGCGCCGCTGACGCGGA
>JAAXOU010000438.1 GCA_012396115.1 Streptomyces somaliensis DSM 40738
TGGGGCTCGACTGCGTCTCGCTGGCCGCCGATCCCCCCTACCCGCTGGTGGAGTTGGGGCGGTCCGCTCCGACGGGTGGGCGCGGCACGCGTCTTCAGTTCACCGGCAGGCGGGCGCACCGCCGGCACGTGCGGGCGGAGGAGGCCACCACGGCGTGCGCCGCCGCGGCGAGCGCCCCGGCGGCCACCGCCAGCGGCCAGTCGGTGACGACGGCGGAGAGGGTGACCAGGACGAGCGCGGTGACGGCCATGGTGACGCTCGCCGCCGTGCCCGTCCAGGCGACCGCGAGGGGCAGCCGGTGCGGGGTGGGCAGCCAGCGGGCGAGCCGCCCCGTCGAGGCGAGCGTCGCCGCGGAGAGCACCGACGCCACGGCGGCCACGACGGCCAGGTGAGCCGTCAGCGCCGAGGTGCCCTGGGGGAGCCGCCAGGCGGCGCCGTCCTGCCCGGCCGCCCGGACCAGCAGCAGGCAGGCGACGGCGAGCGGCACGGTGAACGCGGCGGCGCGGGCGGTGTGCCGGGCCTGGGCGATGGACAGCTCCTGCTGGAACACGGGCGCCAGGCGGTCGGGCGGGCCGAAGTCGCGTACCGCCAGCTCCGCGGCGCGCTCGTAGGGTACGCCCGCCCGGGTGTGCGCCGAGACCGCGTCGTCCAGGCCGTCCCGTATCTCCGCGACGAGGCGGGACTTGTCGCGGCTCGGTCCCTGCAGGGAGTCCGAGAGGGCCGTCACGTACGCGTCGAGGGGGTCGGGCGCGTCGGGGGGGTCGAGGCGCCGCCCGCCGGGCGCCGCGGCGCCGGGGGCCGTACCGGTGCCCGCGCCGGCGCTCACGTGGCCAGTCCCGTCGAGGGGGCGGGCGGGTTCAGCACCGAGCCGATCGCCGCGGTGAACTCCCGCCAGGCGTTCCGCTCCTGGGCCAGGCTGCGCCGGCCGGCCTCGGTCAGCTCGTAGCAGCGGCGGCGCCGCTCGCCGACGGAGTCCCAGCTGCTTTTGAGCAGGCCGAGCCGCTCCAGGCGCTGGAGCGCCGGGTAGATGGTGCCGGTGCGCAGTTCGAGCGCGCCCCCGCTGCGCTGCTGGACGGCCGCGATGATCGCGTAGCCGTGCAGCGGGCCCGGTTCGAGCACGGCCAGGAGGAGTCCGTCCAGGTGGCCGCGGACCGCGTCTGTCCTCATGGCGGGAAGTCTACTCAACCGTTCTGTAGGCGTGCTATCTATTGGTAGGCAATGTATCGAGGTCAGTCCGGTTTCGCTTGGAGGCACCACCGTGACCAAACTCCTCCTGTCCGTGCACGTGCTCGCCGCCATCCTCGCGGTCGGGTCGATCGCCGTGGCGGCCTCGCTCTTCCCGCGCTTCGCCAGGCAGGCGGCGGCCGAGGACCCGGCGGGCGGTGAGGGGGGCGGCGCCGCCGGCGTCGCCGCCTTCCTGCACCGGATCTGCCGGGTCTACGCCGTCGCCGGACTGGTCGTACCCGTCTTCGGCCTGGCTACGGGCGCGCAGCTCGGCGCCCTGGGCGACGCCTGGCTGATCTCGTCGATGGTCCTCACCGCCGTCGCCGCGCTCCTGCTCGCCATGGCGATCATCCCCGGCCAGGAGCGGCTCCTGGCCATGGCCCGGCAGGGCGGCGCGGCCGCCGGGGGGCTGGGCGCCGCGGCGGCGCGGCTGGGCATGCTCACCGGCGCCTTCAACCTGCTGTGGGCGGTCGTCGTCGTCCTGATGATCGTCCGCCCCGGCTCCACGACGGGCGTGTGACCGCCGTGGGCCCGAAGGCGCTGCGCGCGGCGGCCGCGGTGGAGGCCGCCTCCCTCCTCGTCCTGCTCGTCAACCTGTTCACGGTCCACGCCGGTCCGGTCGCCTCCCTCGGCGGCCCGGTGCACGGCTCGGCGTACCTGGTCACCGTCGTGGCGACGTTCTCGCTGACGGCCGCCGGCCCCTCGGGCGGCGCGGCGCGGGCGCTGTCGTTCGTCCCCGGTGCGGGCGGGATGCTCGTCCTGCGGTGGCTGCGGCTCCACCCCGGGGCGGTCGGGACGCCGGACGGGGCGACCGGCCGTGGCTGACCGTCCGGGCGCCGGCACCGGGGCCGCGCCGGCCGGCCCGGCCGTCGAAGCCGGGGGCCGGTGAAGGGGTTCGGCGCCCACC
>JAAXOU010000439.1 GCA_012396115.1 Streptomyces somaliensis DSM 40738
CCCCCGGCGCGCCCTCCCCCACCGCCTCCTCCGTCGCCTCCCCCACGGCCTCCCCCACGGCCTCCGCCCCGGCCGGGGACCTGGGGTCCCGGACGCTGACCGACCTGGGCGACGCGGCGTTCCTCGACGACGTCCTCGCCCCGGCCGGCCCGGCCGCCCAGCAGCGCACCGTCAGCGTGGTGTTCCGCACATCGAACGTGGTCGTGACCGTGCGGTACGCGACCCAGCCCCTCCGTGACGGGGAGGTTCCGGACAGTGAGGAGATGCAGGAAAAGGCGCGCGGGCTGGCGCGGCAGCTGGCCGAGCGGTTCGACGAGTAGCGGCGTCCGGGGCGCCGGGGCGGCGGGCTCCGGAGCGTACGGCACCCCCGGCCGGGCCGCCGGACGGGCTACCGTGGCCGGGCCGGACCGCCCGGGCCGGGCCGGGCGTACGTCCGGACCGTAGGACCGGGCCGTACGACGGGCCGGCACGAGCGACTCGTACGACAAGCGACAGAGCGACTGAAGGAACCATGCACCGATCAGCCCCGCGTCTCACCCGCATACTCGCCTGCGCCGCCGTCCCGGTGATGATCGCCGCCGCCGGCTGCTCGTCGGACGGCCCCGACTCCGGCGCGTCCGCGTCGCCCTCCGCGTCGGCGACGGGCGCCCCGGCCGCGCCCGCCACGTCGGCGGCGCCCGTACCGAGCATCGCCCCGGCGAAGTTCGCCAAGCTGCCGGACGCCTGCAAGGCGATCACCGCGAAGACGGTCGAGGACCTCGTGCCGGGCGTGAAGACGAAGTCCGGCACGCCCGGGAGGTCCTCCGACACGACCAGCCGCGGCAGCTGCTCGTGGAACGGCCTGGACGACAAGGGCGTCAAGGGCTCCGACTACCGCTGGCTGGACGTCTCCCTGCTGCGCTTCGACTCGGACCCGACGCTCGGCGGCGGCGAGAAGCGCGCGCAGGACGAGTACGTGGACAAGGTCGCCGAAGTGAAGGCGACCGAGGGTGCCATGGACGTGCGGACCTCGTCCGCACCGGGCGTCGGCAACGAGGCCCGCGCCGTCAGCTACTCCCTGAAGAAGACCGGCGAGACCTTCCGCTACGGCGTGATCGTGGCCCGCACGGAGAACGTGGTGATCACCGTCTCCTACAACGGCACCGGCTACGCGGGCGCCGACGCCCCGGCCGCGGGCGAGCTGATGGAGGGCACGGTGAAGGCCGTCAAGGACGCCGTCGCCGCCGTGGCCACCGCCGGCGGATAACCCCCGCGGCGGCGACCGGACGACGGGATCCGGCCTCCCGGGGGGCCGGATCCCGTACACGTGTGCCAGGCTGTGCCCGCGCAAGCGCATGTGAACCAGGGAGGGGACCGCGAGTGGCCGCGATGCAGCTGACGCGGACGCACCGCATTCTGATCGGTGTCGTCGTCGCGGGTGCCCTGGTCATCGCCGGAATCGGCTTCGCGGGCTCGTACGCGGCGGTGCGGGAACTCGCGGAAAGGAAGGGCTTCGGCGATTTCTCCCTGGTCTTCCCCATCGGCATCGACGCCGGCATCTGCGTCCTGCTCGCCCTCGACCTGCTGCTGACCTGGCTGCGCATCCCCTTCCCCCTGCTGCGGCAGACGGCGTGGCTGCTGACCGCCGCGACGATCGCCTTCAACGGCGCCGCCGCATGGCCGGATCCGCTCGGTGTGGGGATGCACGCCGTCATCCCGATGCTCTTCGTCGTGGCCGTCGAGGCGGCCCGGCACGCGGTGGGCCGGATCGCGGACATCACGGCCGACAGGCACATGGAGGGCGTACGGCTCACCCGGTGGCTGCTGTCGCCCGTGCCCACGTTCCGGTTGTGGCGGCGGATGAAGCTGTGGGAGCTGCGGTCGTACGAGCAGGTGATCAAGCTGGAGCAGGACCGGCTGATCTACCAGGCGCGCCTGCAGGCCCGGTTCGGCCGCGGGTGGCGGCGCAAGGCGCCGGTGGAGGCGCTGATGCCGCTGCGCCTCGCGAAGTACGGCGTACCGCTCGCGGAGACCGCCCCGGCGGGGCTGGCGGCGGCGGGCGTCGAGCCGGTGCTGCTGCCCCCGAACCCGGCCCCGGCGGCCCGGGAGGTCGCCGCCCCGCCGGTGGCCGCGCCGGTGGCGGAACTCCCCGGGACGGCGCGGTGTCGACCCCGGGGCGCGCCGGAGG
>JAAXOU010000044.1 GCA_012396115.1 Streptomyces somaliensis DSM 40738
AGCGGGGAGCCCCTGCACCCGCGCCGCCTCATGGACTTCCTCGACTCGCGGCCCGAAGGGCTGTACCGGATCAAGGGGTTCGTCGACTTCGGCGACGCGCCAGGGCTGCTCGACGAGGGCGACGGTGGCCGCGGCGGCGCGCGGCAGGTGCGCGGCGAGGGCCTGCAGGTCGCGGGCCTCCACGCCGCCCCCGGCGCCGTGGCCGAGGGCGACGACGAACCGGGCGCCGGGCCCGGCGTCGTACCAGGTGATCCGGGCGTCGCCGACGCCCGTGGGGACGGTCTCGGTCTGTGTCACGGGGCCATCCTCGCGCGCGGGGGCCGGCGCCGGTCAGAAGAGGGTGGTCTCCTCGGGCGCGTCGAGTTCCGCGAGGAGTTCGGGCCCGTTGTTGCGGACGTTGCTGACGGCGGTGGCGACCGGGTAGGCCCGCATCAGGCCTCCGGGCGGCGGGGCGAGCAGCGCGCGCAGTTCCTCGGCCTCGGTGCGGGCCGGGTCCAGCCAGGCGTCCCAGCGGTCCTCGGTGAGCACGAGCGGCATCCGCGGGTGGATGTCGGCGAGCGAGCGGGGGCCTTCGGCCGGGGCCGCGCCGAGGGGGCCCTCCTCGGCCCCGGTGGTGATCACCGAGCAGGTCGCGCGCCAGGCGCCCGGGTGGTCGGGGGGCAGCGTCGGGTCGCGCCAGAACTCGTACAGCCCGGCCATCGCGAGGACGGAGCCGTCGGCGCGCGTGACGAAGTAGGGCTGCTTGCGGGGCCGCTTCCGCCTGCCCTCGACCTCCAGGCGCCGCTCGTCGGTGCCGGTGACCCACTCGTAGTAGCCGTCGGCGGGCAGGATGCAGCGGCGGGCGGCGAAGGCGCGGCGGTAGGCGGGCTTCTCGTGGACGGTCTCGGCCCGGGCGTTGATCATCCGGGCCGCGCCCTCGGGGGACTTCGCCCAGGACGGTACGAGCCCCCACCTCAGGGGGCGCAGCTGGCGGACCGGGCGGGGCTCGGCGGCGTCCTTCAGGGGCCGTTCGAGGACCGCGTACACCTCTTTGGTCGGGGCGACGTTCCAGTCGGGCTCCAGGGCCTCCTCGGGCTCCCACTTCTCCACACCGAAGATCCCGGCGAGTTCCCCGGGCGGCCGGCCGGCCGCGTAACGTCCGCACATACCACCAAGCCTGCCACGCCCCGCCGTCCCCCGAGGAGCCGTCCACCGCATGGCCACCACGAAGATCCTTCACGATGTCCTGGGCACCCAGCCCGCGCCGGGGCTGTGGCTGGTGGTCGCGACCGCCGCGGCCGCGCTGCTGGCGACCTCGGTGGGGGCGCTGTGGCGGCCCGCGCGGAACGCGGTGACGATCGCCCACGAGGGCGGCCACGGCCTGGTGGCGCTGCTCACCGGGCGGCGGCTGGAGGCGATCCGGCTGCACTCGGACACCAGCGGGCTGACCGTGAGCCGGGGCAGGCCGACCGGCCCCGGCATGATCCTCACGGCGGCCGCCGGGTACACGGCGCCGTCGCTGCTGGGACTGGGCGGGGCGTGGCTGCTGGCGGCGCACCGGATCACGCTGCTGCTGTGGGTGGCGACGGCGCTGCTGATCGCGCTGCTGGTGATGGTCCGCAACGCGTACGGGGTGCTGACCGTGATGGTGACGGGCGGGGCGTTCCTGCTGGTGTCGTGGCTGACGGAGCCGCAGGTGCAGGCGGCGTTCGCCTACGGCGCGGTGTGGTTCCTGCTGCTGGGCGGGGTGCGGCCGGTGTTCGAGCTCCGGGCGAAGCGGCGGCGGGGGGAGGCGCGGGACTCCGACGCCGACCAGCTCGCCCGGCTCACGCACGCCCCGGCGGCCGTGTGGATGCTCTTCTTCCACTCCGTGTCGCTCTCCTCGCTGGTCGGCGGGGCCCGCTGGCTGCTCGGCCTGTGACCTGCCCGGCCCACTAAAGTGAGGGGCATGACCGACACCTCCGCGCACCCCGATCCCTGGCCCGCCCCGTACGCGAGCGGCGCGGTCGACGCGACCGTCCCCGTACCCGGTTCCAAGTCGGTCACCAACCGCGCCCTGGTGCTGGCCGCCCTCGCCTCCGAGCCGGGCTGGCTGCGCCGCCCGCTGCGGTCCCGGGACACGCTGCTGATGGCGCAGGCGCTGCGGGCGCTGGGCGTCGGCGTCGAGGAGACGGTGTCGTCCAGCTCGACCGCCGCCGGTGCCCCGGACGGGTGCGGTGAGGCGTGGCGCGTCATCCCGGCGGGGCTGCACGGCCCGGCCTCGGTCGACGTGGGCAACGCGGGCACGGTCATGCGGTTCCTGCCGCCGGTGGCGGCGCTGGCGGACGGCCCGGTCCACTTCGACGGCGACGCCCGTTCGCACGAGCGCCCGCTGCACGGCGTGATCGACGCCCTGCGCGTGCTGGGCGCCCGGATCGACGACGGCGGGCGGGGCGCGCTGCCGATGACGGTGCACGGCGGGGGCGCCCTGGACGGCGGGAAGGTCGAGATCGACGCCTCGTCGTCCTCGCAGTTCGTCAGTGCGCTGCTGCTGTCGGCGCCCCGCTTCAACCAGGGCGTGGAGGTGCGGCACACGGGGCCGCGGCTGCCGTCGATGCCGCACATCCGGATGACCGTGGACATGCTGCGGGCGGTGGGCGCGCAGGTCGACGAGCCGGAGACGGGCGGCGAGCCGAACGTGTGGCGGGTCTCCCCCTCGGCGCTGCTCGGCCGGGACCTGGTGATCGAGCCGGACCTGTCGAACGCCCAGCCGTTCCTGGCGGCCGCGCTGGTGACGGGCGGCCGGGTCACGGTCCCCGACTGGCCGGTGCGGACGACGCAGCCCGGTGACGCGCTGCGGGGGATCCTCACCGAGATGGGCGGTTCCTGCGAGCTGACGGAGTCCGGTCTCACCTTCACCGGTTCGGGCCGGATCCGCGGCATCGACGTGGACCTCGGCGAGGTCGGCGAGCTGACCCCCGGCATCGCGGCCCTGGCGGCGCTGGCCGACTCCCCGTCGACGCTCCGCGGCGTGGCGCACCTGCGGCTCCACGAGACGGACCGGCTGGCGGCGCTCACCAGGGAGATCAACGCCCTGGGCGGTGACGTGACGGAGACCGGGGACGGCCTGCGCATCCGGCCGCGCCCGCTGCGCGGCGGCGTGTTCCACACGTACGACGACCACCGGATGGCGACGGCCGGCGCCCTGATCGGCCTCGCGGTGGAGGGGGTGCGCGTCGAGAACGTGGCGACGACCGCCAAGACCTTGCCCGACTTCCCCCGGATGTGGACCGGGATGCTCGCGGTCGGGGCCTGACCGGCATGCGCCGCTACGGCAGGAACGCCGACGAGGACGACGTGCGCGTCCGCCCCAACCGCAAGGGGAACCGGCCGCGCACCAGCATCCGCCCCAAGCACGAGGACGCCGCGGAGGGCATGGTCCTCACCGTGGACCGCGGCCGGATCACCTGCCTCGTGGAGGGCCGTACGGTCACCGCCATGAAGGCGCGGGAGCTGGGCCGCAAGGCGGCGGTGGTCGGGGACCGGGTCTCCCTCGTCGGCGACCTGTCGGGGGACAGGGACACGCTGGCGCGGATCGTGCGGATCGGGGAGCGCGCGTCGGTGCTGCGCCGCACCGCGGACGACGACGACCCGTACGAGCGGGTGGTGGTGGCCAACGCCGACCAGCTGGCCATCGTGACGGCCCTCGCCGACCCGGAGCCCCGGCCGCGGCTGATCGACCGGTGCCTGGTCGCGGCGTTCGACGGCGGCCTGGAGCCGCTGCTGGTGCTGACCAAGTCGGACCTGGCCCCGCCCGGGGAGCTGCTGGAGCTGTACGGCGCGCTGGACATCCCGTACGTCGTGACCAGCCGCGAGGAGCTGTACGGCGGGGGCGCGGCCGATCGGGTGCGGGAGCACCTGGCGGGCCGCACCACGGCGTTCGTGGGGCACTCGGGCGTGGGCAAGACGACGCTGGTGAACGCGCTGGTGCCCCCGGAGCGGCGGCGGTCGACGGGCCACGTCAACGCGGTGACGGGGCGCGGCCGGCACACCACGACGTCGGCGCTGGCCCTGCCGCTGGAGGGCGCCGCGGGCTGGGTGGTGGACACGCCCGGCGTGCGGTCGTTCGGGCTGAACCACGTCGACCCGTCGCGCGTGATCCACGCCTTCCCGGACCTGGAGCCGGGCACGGCGGGCTGCCCGCGGGCCTGCGGCCACGACGAGCCGGACTGCGCGCTGGACGCGTGGGTCGAGGAGGGGCACGCGGACCGGGCGCGGCTCCACTCGCTGCGGCGGCTGCTGGCGGCGCGGGAGCGGCGCGAGGGCGACTGACGGACCCGGGCGCCGCGCCCGGAACCCGCGCCGGCGGGGAGGCCCGGCCGGCCCTCGGTACGGGCTCCGGCGGGCGGTCCGCCGCCCGGGGCCGCCCGCCGTCAAGTGCCGCCGGGCGGGCCCGGGATAGAGTCGGCCGCATGGCCGACTACCACGAGGACCTGCGTCTCGCCCACGCCCTGGCGGACGCCGCGGACGCCGTCACCACGAGCCGGTTCAGGGCCCTTGACCTCCAGGTGGAGACGAAGCCGGACATGACACCGGTCAGCGAGGCGGACCGGGCCGTCGAGGAGCTGATCCGCGACCGGCTCCAGCAGGCCCGGCCGCACGACGCGGTCCTCGGTGAGGAGTACGGGACGGAGGGCGCCGGACCGCGCCGCTGGGTGGTCGACCCGATCGACGGCACCAAGAACTACGTGCGCGGGGTGCCCGTCTGGGCGACGCTGATCGCGCTGACGGAGGACGACGGCCGGGGCGGCCACCGGCCGGTGGTCGGGGTCGTGTCGGCCCCGGCGCTGGGCCGCCGCTGGTGGGCGGCGGAGGGCCTGGGCGCGTACGCGGGCCCCGGCCCGGAGTCGGCGACGCGCATCCGGGTGTCGGCGGTGGCCGGCCTGGCGGACGCCTCGTTCGCGTACTCGTCGCTGGCCGGCTGGGAGGAGCGGGGGCTCCTGGAGGGCTTCCTGGACCTGTCGCGGGCGTGCTGGCGCACGCGCGCGTACGGCGACTTCTGGCCGTACATGATGGTCGCGGAGGGCTCGGTGGACATCTGCGCGGAACCGGAGCTGTCCCTGTGGGACATGGCGGCGAACGCGATCGTGGTCCAGGAGGCCGGCGGCAGGTTCACCGGACTGGACGGCCGGGAGGGTCCGTGCGGCGTCGACGCGGCGGCGTCCAACGGCCTGCTCCACGACGAGCTGCTGGCGTACCTCGGCACCCGGGACTGAACCGGGGCCCGGCGGGCGGCGCGGTCGGCGGGCCGGTCCCGCCCCGGCCGGGCGCGGGAGGGACCGGCCGCCCCGGGCGGGCCGGTCCCCCGCGCGGCCCGGCGCCGTCAGCCGCGCAGCGCCCGGACCGCGGCCTCCAGCCGCTCGCCGAAGTCCCCGTCGGCCCGGCGGAAGTTGCCGATCGCGCGGTCGACCACCTCCTGGCGCGACACCCCGGAGAGCGAGCCGGCCAGGTTCCCGACCAGGCGGCCCTTCTCGTCCTCCGTCATCAGCCGGTAGAGGGCACCCGCCTGGACGAAGTCGTCGTCCTCGGCGTGGAGGGGCGCCGGGTGGCCGCCGGTCAGGCCGCTCACCGGCACCGGCTGCCACAGGGGGCGGCCGGTCTGGTGCGGGCCGCCGGAGCTGTTCGGCTCGTAGTTCGCGGCGCCCTTGTGGCGGCCGTCGTACAGGTGGCCGTCCCGGCCGTGGGTGCGCGCCTCGGTGGCGTGCGGGCGGTTCACCGGCAGCTGGTCGGCGTTGACGCCGACGCGGTAGCGGTGGGCGTCGCCGTACGCGAAGAGGCGGCCCTGGAGCATCTTGTCGGGCGACGGGCCGATGCCGGGCACGAAGTGCGCCGGGGAGAAGACCGACTGCTCGACCTCGGCGAAGACGTTCTCCGGGTTGCGGTTCAGCTCCAGCCTGCCGAACTCCACGACCGGGTAGTCGGCGTGCGGCCACACCTTGGTCAGGTCGAACGGGTTGAAGCGGTACGTCGCGGCGTCGGCGGCCGGCATGATCTGCACGCCCACGGTCCACGTCGGGTACTCGCCGCGCTCGATCGCCCGGCGCAGGTCGCGCTGGTGGGAGTCGGGGTCCTCGCCGGCGAGCCGGTCGGCCTCGGCCTGGGTGAGGTTCCTGACGCCCTGGTCGGTCTTGAAGTGGTACTTGACCCAGAAGACCTCGCCGGCCTCGTTGTTCCACTGGAACGTGTGCGAGCCGAAGCCGTCCATGTGCCGGTAGCTCGCCGGGATGCCGCGGTCGCCGAACAGCCAGGTCACCTGGTGGGTGGACTCGGGCGACAGGCTCCAGAAGTCCCAGACGTTGTCCGCCTCCTGCGAGCCCGTGTACGGGTCGCGCTTCTGGGTGTGGATGAAGTCGGGGAACTTGACGGCGTCCCGGATGAAGAACACCGGGGTGTTGTTGCCGACGAGGTCGTAGTTGCCCTCCTCGGTGTAGAACTTCACCGCGAAGCCGCGCGGGTCGCGCACCGCGTCCGCCGCGCCGAGGCTGCCCGCGACGGTCGAGAAGCGCAGGAAGACCTCGGTCTCCTTGCCGATCCCGGAGAGGAACGCCGCCCTCGTGTACGGCGTCACGTCGGCGGTCACGGTGAACGTGCCGTAGGCGCCCGCACCGCGCGCGTGGACCACGCGCTCCGGTATCCGCTCGCGGTTGAAGCGCGCGAGCTTCTCCAGCAGGAGCTGGTCCTGGAGCAGGACCGGGCCGCCGGCGCCCGCGGTCTCGCTGTTCTGGTTGTCGGCGACCGGCGTGCCGGCCTCCGTGGTGAGCGGTCCCTGCGTCACGTGCGCCTCCTGCGTCCGGATGGGTGGCGGTCCTGCCCCGTGGCCGAACCCGCTCCCGACCCTACATTGGACATCGTCTAAGTCAAGGCATCTTCTAAGTCAGGATGAATTCCGGTCCTGTCCCCCCGCCTGTTAGGCTGAACCGCATGAGCGACCTGTTGGAACGCCTGCGCGGCCGCGGCCTGCGGATGACCGCGCAGCGCCGCGTCGTGGCCGAGGTCCTCGACGGGGACCACGTCCACCTGACCGCCGACGAGGTCCACGCCCGCGCCGCCGAGCGCCTGCCCGAGATCTCCCGCGCGACCGTGTACAACACCCTGGGCGAGCTGGTCGGCCTGGGCGAGGTCCTGGAGGTGTCCACGGACCGCCGGGCCAAGCGGTACGACCCGAACGCGCACCGCCCGCACCACCACCTGGTCTGCGCCCGCTGCGGCGTGATCCGCGACGTCCGCCCGACCGGGGACCCCCTGTCGGACCTCCCGGACTCGGAGCGCTTCGGCTTCACGGTCTCCGGCGTGGAGATCACCTACCGCGGCCTCTGCCCTGGCTGCGCGGCCGCCTGACCCCGCGAGGAGGCCGGAGGGCCCCGGCGCACGGCGCGCCGGGGCCCTCCTCCGCCGCGTACGGCCCTCGCGGCACGGACCCCTCCGCCACGGTACGGACCCCTCCGCGCGGAACGCGGAAACGCCGAAGGCCGGATCCTCGGATCCGGCCTTCGGTTTCAGTAGCGGGGACAGGATTTGAACCTGCGACCTCTGGGTTATGAGCCCAGCGAGCTACCGAGCTGCTCCACCCCGCGTCGGTGAACACCACCTTACGGGATGGCGCCGACCAGCGCAAATCCCTGATCACGCCGTCAGCTCCTGGCGCAGGGCCTCGCCCAGGCGAGCCGCCCGCTCCGCGACCTCCGCCGGACCCAGCTCCACGGCGCGGACGCACCAGCGGCGCCCCTCGGCCAGCTCGCCGCGCCGGGCGGCGAGCAGCGCCAGGCGCAGCGCGGCCCGCCCGTGGCCGGCCCGGGCGGCGCGGCTCCACCACAGGGCGGCCTCCCGCTCGTTTCCGTCGCGGGCGAGCAGCAGCCCCAGGTTGAACGCGCCGTTGCGGCTGCCGGCCTCGGCGGCCTCCCGGTACCAGCGGGCCGCCTCCGCCACGTCGCCGCGCGCGGCGGCGAGCATCCCGACCCTCACCTGGGCCCGGCGGTGCCCCTGCTCGGCCGCCCGCTCGTACCACTCCTCGCACTCGGTCTTCGGCGCCCGCGGCCGGCCGAGCGTGTGCGGCTCGGGCGGCGGCTGCCGCGCGTCGAGGACGGTGGCCAGCCGGAACGCCGCCTCGGCGCTGCCGCCGCCGGCGGCGCAGCGCAGGTGCCGCTCGGCCTCCCGCTCGTCGCCGTCGCGGAGCCGGGCCATGCCGACCTGGAGGGCCGCCTCCGTGTGCCCGGCCGCCGCGGCCCGCTCGTACCAGCCCAGCGCGGTGCGGTCGTCGCCGCGGCCCGCGTGGAGGATGCCGAGGTTGAACGCGGCGTCGACGCTGCCCGCCTCGGCCGCCTTGGAGAACCACGGCTCCGCCCCGTGCGGGTCGCCCGCCTGGAGCAGGAGGATCGCCAGGGCGTTGGCCGCCTCCCGGTGGCCGGCGTACGCGGCGCGCCGGTACCACTGCTCGGCCTGGGCGGTGCGGCCCTGGGCGGCGGACAGCAGCCCGAGGTTGTAGGCGCCGTTCACGTCGCCCGCGTCCGTGGCGGCGCGGTACCAGCGCTCGGCGGTCTGGTACTCGCCGCGGGCGGCGTGCAGGGCGCCCAGCGCGTTGGCGGCGTTGCCGTCGCCGTCCTGCGCGGCGCGCAGCCACCACACGGCGGCGCTCTCCTCGTCGCCCGCGTCGCGCAGGAGGAAGCCGAGGGCGCAGGCGGCGCGCGACTCGCCCTCCTTCGCGGCCGTCAGGTACCAGCGGCCGGCCTCCTTCACCTCGCCTCGCTTCTCCAGGATCGCCCCCAGGTGCAGCGCGGCCCTGCGGTGACCGCGCGCGGCGGCCTGCCGGTACCACTGCTCGGCCGTGTCCGCCTCCGCCCCCGCCTCGCCGGTCCCGGCGTCGGCCCGCCGCTCCAGGGCGCGGGCGAGCCGGTAGGCGGCCTCCCGGTGGCCCTGCTCGGCGGCGACGCGCAGCCAGCGCTCGGCCCCGGCGTCACCGCGGTGGTCCATCAGGTCGGCCAGGGCGTACGCGCCCAGCGCGTGGCCCTGCTCGGCGGACTGGCGCAGCCAGTACTCGGCGGCGGGCTCGTCGCCGCGCTCCCGGTGGTGGCGGCCGAGCGCGTGGGCGGCGGCCGCGGAACCGGCGACGGCGGCGACACGCCACCAGCCGGCGGCCTCGTCGGGGTAGCCGCGCTGGTGGAGGAGGACGCCCAGGTTGTTGGCGGCGGCGCGGTCGCCGGCCGGGGCCAGCGGTGCGCCCACGTGGACGTGGAGGGCGGGCCGGCGGAACGGCGCGCTGAGCACCCCCGCCAGTTGCCCGGCCGGACCGCCGGACATGACCCGCCGGGCCCCCGCCTGCCCCACGGGGACGACCGGCGCGCCGGTGCGCTCGACCAGGCGGGACAGGCCGCTGCGGAAGGGGCCCGGGGCGGTCTCGGCGCCCTCCCCGTACGCGTGTATCCCCCCTTCGGGGTAGATGAGGACGGACCGGCCCCGGCCGAGGGCCTCCTCCGCCAGGTCCAGGGCGCGTGCGGCGCGGCGGTCACCGCGGTGCACGGGGATGTGCCCCTCACGGGCGAGGGCGCGGCCGAGCAGGGGGACCGCCCACAGCCCCGCCGCCGCCATGACGACCGGCTGGACGCCGAGGCGGCGCAGTGCGGCGAGCACGACGGCGGGGTCGGCGAGCGAGGTGTGGTTGGGGGCGATGACGCTGCCCGGCCGGAGTTCCGCGTCCCGGTCGGCGGTCACCGACAGGCGCCCGAAGGCGGGTACCAGGGCGTGGGCGAGGCGGCTGAGCATAGGGGTCTCCCGGTTGCGGCGGTGTCGGTCGTCATCCTCGGCGACCGGGCCGGGCGGGGACTGAGTACCGGTACTCAATTCGAGCACGCGTGCGTGTCCGGGTGGGGTCCGGGGGCGGGGGTGGCCGTGTGTCGCCCGGGTGGGGGGCGTACGGGTGGGGCGCCAGGGGCACACGTCTGCGGTGAGTCCGGGTGATTTCTTCTTCGCGTTGTTCGGGGCCGGTGCGCTCGCCGCCGCCGTGCTGCCGCGGCTCGTGGCCGGACGGCCGCTGTCGATGCCCCTCGTCCTCCTGCTGTGCGGGATGGCCCTCCAGGCGTCCCCGCTGCCGCTGCCGGAGGTCGACCCGGTGGGCGACCGGGTGTGGGTCGAGCACCTCACCGAGGTCTGCGTCATCGTCTCGCTCATGGGCGCCGGGCTCGCCCTGAACCGGCCCGTGGGACGGCGGCAGTGGCAGGCGACGTGGCGGCTGCTGGGCGTGACGATGCCGCTGACCATCGTGCTCACCGCGCTGCTCGCCTGGTGGCTCACGGGCTGGCCGCCCGCCGTCGCGCTGCTGCTCGCCGCCGTGCTCTCGCCCACCGACCCGGTGCTCGCCTCCGAGGTGCGGGTCGGCGCGCCCACCGAGTCCGAGCACGACGAGGACGAGGTGCGGTTCGCCCTGACCAGCGAGGCCGGGCTCAACGACGGCCTCGCCTTCCCCGTCGTCATGGCGGCGGTCGCGCTGGCCGCGGCCGCCGGCGCGGGGCTGTCTGGCGCGTGGGTCGGGCCGTGGCTGCTGGTGGACGTGGTCTACAAGTGCGCCGTCGGCGTCCTGGCGGGGCTGGCCGTGGGCAAGCTGCTCGGCTGGCTGTTCTTCCGCGCCGGGTGGGAGTCGATGAGGCTGTCCGAGCACCGGGACGGCTTCGTCGCCCTGGGAGCCACCTTCCTGGCGTACGGGGTCACGGAACTCGCCCACGGGTACGGCTTCCTCGCCGTGTTCGTCACCGCGTGCCGGATCCGGGCCGCCGAGCGCGCCCACGGGTACCACACCGTGCTGCACGACTTCGTCGAGCAGATCGAACGGCTCATGACCGCCGGGCTGCTCTTCCTGCTCGGCGCCTTCGTCGCGCAGGGCGGCCTCGCCCGGCTGACCTGGCAGGGGGCCCTCGTCGGCCTGCTGCTGCTCTTCGCCGTCCGGCCGCTGACCGGGTGGGTGGCGCAGCTCGGCACCGCCGCCGGCCCCCGGGAGCGCGCCGTGGCCGCGTTCTTCGGCATCCGGGGCATCGGATCGCTGTTCTACCTCGCGTACGCCCTCGGCGCGGAGGGCTTCCGCGTCCCGGCGGAGGAGCTCTGGTCCGTCGTGACCTTCACCGTCCTCGCCTCCGTCGTCGTGCACGGGATCAGCGCCTCGCCCGCGATCTCGCGCCTCGACCGGATGCGGCTGCTCAAGGCCCGGCGCAGGCACCGGGGCAGGCGGCCCGGCGACGACGAGGTCGCGCACGAGCGGCTCTGACGCCCCCGGTGCGGCTCGGGGCGGGGCGGGGCGTACCGGCGGCTACTCGAAGCGGGAGGGGTCGCCGGCGCCCCGGCGGACGATCTCCGGTGCGCCGCCGGAGAAGTCCACGACGGTGGTCGGCGCGGTGCCGCAGTCACCCGAGTCGAGGACGGCGTCGAGGACGTGGTCGAGCCGGTCCTTGATCTCCCAGCCCTGGGTCATCGGCTCCTCCTCCCCCGGCAGCAGGAGCGTGCTCGACACCAGCGGCTCGCCCAGTTCGGCGAGGAGGGCCTGGGTCGCCCTGTGGTCGGGGATGCGCACCCCGACGGTCTTCTTCCTCGGGTGCTGCATCCGGCGCGGCACCTCCTTCGTCGCGGGGAGGATGAAGGTGTAGCGCCCGGGCGTCGCCGACCTCAGCGTCCGGAACACGTCGTTGCCGAGGTGCACGTACTGGCCGAGCTGGGCGAAGTCCCGGCAGACGAGGGTGAAGTGGTGGCGGTCGTCCAGGTCGCGGATGGCACGGATCCGCGCCGGGCCCTCGCGGTCGCCGAGCCTGCAGCCCAGGGCGTAGCAGGAGTCCGTGGGGTAGGCGACGAGGGCGCCGGAGCGGATCATCTCGGCCACGGTGCCGATGACGCGGCGCTGCGGGTCGTCGGGGTGCACGTCGAAGTACTTCGCCATCCGGCGAGCTTAACGCGCCGCCCCGGGAAAGCCCGGGTGCGCGGGCCGGCCGGCGTCAGCGCACGCGGCCGTAGAGGACCTTCTTGGTCCAGATCCGCTCCAGCCTCACCACCGAACCGGCCTTCGGGGCGTGCCAGACGCGGTTGCTCCCCGCGTAGACGCCGACGTGGTAGACGCGGCCGCCGGAGTGGAAGAAGACCAGGTCGCCCTTGTGGAGGGCGGAGGCCGAGATGTGGCGCGTGCGGTTGTACTGCTGCTGCGCGGTGCGCGGCAGGGTCTTGCCGGCCTTCTTGTAGGCGTACAGCGTGAGGCCGGAGCAGTCGAACCGGTACGGGCCCGCGGCCCCGTACTTGTAGGGGGAGCCCTTCTTCGAGGCCGCCACGCCGAGGGCCTTCGCGGCGTACGCGGGGCCCGCGGCCCGCGCCTCGGGGGCGGCGCCCGGTGCCAGCAGCGTGCCGGCGAGGGCGGCGAGGGTCAGGGCCGAGACGGCACCGGTTCGGGACGGTACGGACGGAACGTGATTCTGCGCGGTCATGCGCAACCCTTCGTCATCCGCCTGCGAAGGATGGCCTGTCGGGTTCGGGCAGGCGAAGTTGCCCGGCCGCTGACGCGGCTTCACCCCGAGGGGCGGTCGTCGTGCACACGCCCCGGTACTGCTGGGTCCTCCACTCCTGCCGATCCACTTCACGTCGACCAGATCCGGACGGCGGCAGGACTCGGCGTCCGCCCGGACCGCCCCGCCACGGCGGCGAGGGCTTGTCGTCGTCAGGGATCTTGGCCCATGGCGAAGGGAATCCTCGAGTGGAATCGGCGTTTTGTGAGACTCCTCACCGTTGGCCGAATCCTGGCCTGAAAGGCGGACCGAGGGTTACGCACGCGTGTCCGAGGGGGGTTGGGCAGATGTCTCGGGGTGGTCGTGACCGCCGCGCGCTACGCTGTTGCGGTGACTCTTCTCGTGATGCGCCGGCACGTGGACTACGTGCGCGTCACGACCACGAGCTGTCCGCGCCAGGACTGACCTCCCCCTCTCCCCCGGTCCTGCAGCGGACGCCTCCCGGGCGTCCCGGTCGGCGCTCCCCGCACGTCGCGTCCCGCCCCTCCACGGGCGGCAGGGCCCCCGCGACCCGCGAAACGGATGACCACCGCCATGCCTGCCTCGACCGCCAACGGCCACCGCGCCCTGCCCGTCATCGACCTGTCCGCGGCGGACGATCCGCGGGCCCGCGGGGCGTTCCACCGCGAACTGCTCGCAGCCGCACGCGACGTGGGTTTCCTCCACCTGACCGGACACGGCGTCGGGGACCGGGAGACCGCCCGGATCATGGAGCTGACCCGGGCGTTCTTCGCCCTGCCGGAGGAGGACCGGCTGGCGCTCGGCAACCTGAACTCGCCGCACTTCCGCGGGTACACCCGGATCGGCCACGAGCTGACCGGCGGCCGGTCCGACTGGCGCGACCAGTTGGACGTCGGCGCCGAGCGGCCCGCCGTCGAGGTGGGCCCGGACGATCCGGCGTACCTGTGGCTGGAGGGGCCCAACCAGTGGCCCGCCGCGCTGCCGGAGCTCCGCACGGCCGTCCTCGCCTGGCAGGACCGGCTCGCCGGGGTGGCGCACCGGCTGCTGCGGGAGCTGCTCACCGCGCTCGGCGCGCCCGCCGACCACTTCGACGGCGCGTTCGCCGACCGCCCCCACCTGCACACCAAGCTCATCCGCTACCCGGGCTCGGCGCCCGCGGGGGACGGCCAGGGCGTGGGCGCGCACAAGGACTACGGCTTCCTGACGCTGCTCCTGCAGGACGGGGTGGGCGGCCTGCAGGTGCGGTCCGGCGACGGGTACCTGGACGTGCCGCCGCTGCCGGGGGCGTTCGTCGTCAACCTGGGCGAACTGCTGGAGATCGCGACCGACGGGTACCTGTCGGCGACCGACCACCGGGTGGTCAGCCCTCCCGGCGCGGTGGAGCGGTTCTCCGTCCCGTTCTTCTACAACCCCCGGCTGGACGCGGTGGTCGAGGCCGTTCCCGGCCCGTACCTGGAGCACGCGCCCGGTGTCTCCCGGGACCGCGCCAACCCCCTGCACGCGGAGTACGGCCGCAACGAGCTGAAGGGATGGCTGCGGGCCCACCCGGAGGTCGCCCGGCGCCACCACCCGGGGCTCGTGGCGGGGTGACCGCCCGGGGCCGCCGGGCCGTTCGCCGACGGCGCGTCCGGATCCGCGCGGGGCGGGGGCGGTGACCCCGCGGTGCGGAGGTCGTTGACCCGCCCGGTAGGGGCAGACGCGACGGAAGAGGGGTCGATGGAGCAGAGCGGTGGTTCCTGGGCGTACATCGGTTCGTTCACCTCGGGGGGCGGGCGCGGCATCACCGTCGCCGCCGTGGACCCGGCGAGCGGGGCGCTGGCACCGGTCGGGGCGGTCGACGCACTCGCCGACCCCTCGTGGCTCGCGCTCGACCGGGGAACCGGGGTGCTGTACGCGGTGAGCGAGACGGAGTCCGGCGGGGTCGCGGCCTTCCGGGCGGAGGGCCCGCAGCTGACCCCGCTCGGCCGTCCGGCCGCGGTGGGCGGCTCCCGCCCCACCCATCTGAGCGTCGCCGGGCGCCGGCTGCTGACCGCCAACTACGGGTCCGGGAGCGTCAGCAGCCTGCCCCTGGACGCCGGCGGCCGCATCGCCGGGCCGGCGGCGGTCCTCGCCCACCGGGGTTCCGGTCCCGATCCGGACCGTCAGGAGGGGCCGCACGCCCATCAGGTGCTGCCCGACCCGAGCGGCCGGTGGGTGCTCACCACGGACCTGGGGACCGACTCAGTGCGGGTCTGCGCGCTCGACCCGCGGGACGGGACGCTCCGCGTCCACGGGGAGGTGGGGCTGCGCCCCGGCTCCGGGCCGCGGCACCTGGCGTTCCACCCGGACGGCACGGTGGCCTACGTCCTGCACGAGCTGGAGCCGCAGGTGACCGTGTGCCGCTGGGGGGCGGCGGCCGGGCGGTTGGAGCCGCTGGCGGAGGTGCCGGTCGGCGGCGGGCCCGGGGGCGCGCGGGCCTTCCCGTCGGTGCCGGCGGTCTCGGCGGACGGGCGGTTCCTCCGGGCGGCGGTGCGGGGCGCCGACGTGCTCGTCACGCTGTCGCTGGAGGACGGGGCGGAGAAGCCGCGGCCCGTGTGGAGCGCGGAGTGCGGCGGGAGCTGGCCGCGCGACCTGGTCGCGGATCCCTCGGGGCGCAGGCTGTACGTCGCGAACGAGTGGTCCGGCGACGTGACGTGGTTCGACGTGGACCCGCTGGACGGGCGGCCGCGGCGCGGCGGCTCGGTGGAGGTCCCCGCCGCCGCGTGCGTCGTCCTCGCCTGAACCGGCCCGGCGGCGGCCCGCGGGTCCCGGCGCGGCGGCGGGCGCCGCCGCGCGTGCGTCGGGCGCCTCCCGGCGGGGCGGGCCGGCGAGCGCGGCCGGCGGCCGGTCCCCGGGCCGGCGGGGCGCGACGCGTACCGCGCGGGACCGCGGGAATACCGCCGCCCCGTGTGATCGTTGGTCCTCGTCAGCAGCATCCGACGACGACAAGGATCGACCACCCGTGAGCAAGGCCCCCTCCCTGACCCTGAACAACGGTGTCGCCATGCCGCAGCTCGGCCTCGGCGTCTGGCAGGTGCCGGACGACGAGGCGGTGGAGGCGGTGGGCACCGCCCTCGAAGCCGGCTACCGGAGCGTCGACACCGCCGCCGTGTACCAGAACGAGCGCGGCACCGGCCGGGCCGTCGCCGCGTCCGGGATCCCCCGCGAGGAGCTGTTCGTCACCACGAAGCTGTGGAACAGCGAGCAGGGGTACGACTCGACGCTCCGCGCCTTCGACGCCTCGCTGGAGCGGCTCGGCCTCGACTACGTGGACCTGTACCTGATCCACTGGCCGGTGCCGGCGCGGGGCGCGTACGTCGACACCTACAGGGCGCTCGAGAAGATCCTCGCGGACGGCCGTGCCCGTTCCATCGGTGTCTCCAACTTCCTGCCCGAGCACCTGGAGCGGCTGATGGACGCCACGTCGGTCGTGCCCGCGGTGAACCAGATCGAGCTGCACCCCTACCTCGCCCAGGCGGAGGCCCGCGCCTTCCACGCCCGGCACGGCATCGCCACCGAGGCCTGGTCGCCGCTGGGCCAGGGCCGCGACCTGCTGGAGACGCCGGCCGTCGCGGCCGTCGCCCACAAGCACGGCCGCTCCCCGGCGCAGGTCGTGCTGCGCTGGCACCTCCAGCTCGGCAACGTGGTGATCCCCAAGTCGGTGACGCCCTCGCGGATCCGGGAGAACATCGACGTCTTCGGCTTTGAACTCGACGCGGAGGACATGGCGGCGTTCGCGGCGCTCGACGAGGGCCGCCGGCTCGGACCGGACCCCGCCGCCTTCGACGCCTGACGGGCGGGGGCGCGGCGCGGCCGCGCCCCCGCTCCCGCGCGGCGGTCTCCCGCGCTGCCGGGGGGCGGAGCCGGTCAGGCCCCGCGGTTCATCGGGCCCCAGGAGCCGCGCTGGCGCGCCACCTCCTCCTCCGCCTCGTGGAGCACCTCCAGGTCGATCCAGCAGACCGGTTCCACGTCGTCGAGCAGCGGCTCGTTGTCCGGCCCCCTGGCCACCTCGCGGCCGCGCAGGGCCCAGGGGCGCACGTCGCCCTCCCGCTCCTCGCGCAGGTGGCAGTAGTCGTAGAGGCGGCGGGCCACCCAGAGCCGTACGGAGCGGTCCTCCCACCAGCTCTCGACCCTGAGCGGGTTGGCCGACAGGCCCGGCATGGGGATCCCGGTCAGGTGGTCCACGCTGCTGGTGTCCTCCATGTCCCGGGCGGGACCGCGCGACCAGCGGACGAAGAGGCTGCCGTGCCGCTCCACGAGGTCGGCCAGCTCCGCCAGGCTGCCGACGGTCGGCAGCTCCGTGGCGCCGTCGGGTGCCGTCCGGCGGGTCGGCGCCGCTGCGGTCTCGTCCATGTGGTCCACCCTTCTCGTCGTGCGGGACGAACGCCGCGTACCCACGCGTAACAGAATGACTCCACGGGACGCCCGGCGCAGGTCGGGGCGGGCCGCGGCCCTCCGGCCGCCGACCGGGCGGGGGATGCGGCGGCGCCCGCCGCCCCCGGTTTCCCGGGGGCGGCGGGCGCGGGGGTCATCTGCCGTCGACCGGGAGCCAGCCCGAGTAGGCCTCCGGCTGGTAGTACCTGCCGGTGTCGCCGTCGTAGCGCAGGGCGCGCAGGCGGACGTTGCCGGACTCGTCGTAGTCCTTGTCGCACTTGACCCAGGTGTTGTAGCCGGACTTGTTGCGGCACGCCTCGGGGGCCCGTCCGTAGTCGGTGTAGACACCGCCGATCGCGGACATGCCGTCGGACGCGGTGTCCAGGACCCAGACGACGTCGCCGTCGTGCTGGAAGCAGACCTTGGAGCCGTAGGTGGAGACGCACCAGCTGTCCGGCGGCAGGGAGGAGGACGACATCGGGGCCCTGGTGCCGGTCGTGGCGTCGCTCTGGTCCGTGCCGGGGGCGACGGTCCACTCCGGGACGTCGGCGACCGGGTCCTCGGCGGTGGCGGGGGCGGCGGCGAGGAGGAGGGTCGCGACGGCCGCGGCGGCGCCCATCGTGACTCGCCGGGACGTGTGGGAGGTGTGAGGGGTCCGGGACGGGGTCATACGCATGTGAAGATCCCTAGCGTGTCATGAGCGTCTCAAGGAAGTGGAGTGATCCTAGCGTCGAGATCGTTCCGCGCGCACGGGGGACTCCGGGCATGGAAGCGGTCCCACGGGAGGCGCCGGGCGCGCGGAGCGCCGCCCCCGCCTCCCGTGGGACGAGGCGCTCTTCCCCCCCGGCCTCCTCGTGAGGCGCTCTCCCCCGACCTCCTCGTGTTCGTGTCGCATGCCCGTTGACGGCACCCGGGCCCGCCGGGACCCGGCAGGGCGATGGTCGCGAAGGTGCGTGAGTGAGGAGACGGCCGCCGTCCCGGGGCCGGGTGGCGCTGACGGCCCACCGCACGCGGCGCGGCCGGTGGGGGCGGCGCCGTGCCCGCCGGGGAGCAGCCCGGTCACGCGGGAGGGGTGCGGGCGGGGCGCGCCACGGGCCGCCCGACGAGGCCGGCCGGCGTGGCGGCGGCTCCGGCGGCCGTGCCGCGCCGGTTCTACGCTCCGGCGGCGGGCCGGTAGGCGCACACCTGCACACCGGTGCCGCTGGTGACCGTGGAGACCAGTTCCAGCGTGTGCTTCCGGCCGCGGTCGGGGAAGAGGGACTTCCCGCCGCCGAGGATCACCGGCATGACCATCAGGCGGAGTTCGTCGAACAGGCCCTCGTCCAGCAGCGTCCGGACGAGCGTGGGGCTGCCCATGACGAGCAGGTCCCCGCCGGGCGCCCGGTGGAGGTCGCGGATGCGGGCGACGACCTCGCCGCCCGGGATGCGCGAGGTGTTCTCCCACGTCAGGTCGGAGTCGGCGAGCGTCCCGGTCACGACGTACTTGCGGAGCGAGTTCATCCGGTCGGCGAAGGGGTCGCCGGCCCGGTCCGGCCAGGCACCGGCCATCGTCCGCCACGTACGGCGCCCCAGTAGGAGCGCCTCCGCCCTCCCCAGCGCGTCGTCGAACGCGCCGCCCACGACCTCCGGGTCGAAGAAGGGATGCGTCCAGCCGCCGTGGGCGAAGCCGCCGTCGGTGTCCTCCTCCGGGCCGCCCGGCGCCTGGACCACACCGTCGAGGCTGACGAACTCACTGATCACGATTCGCACGGACTCGTTCCTCCTGTTTCACCGCGGTTGCGCGAGGAAGACGGTCGCGCCCCGGAGAAGTCACCGGTCCCGTCCCGTCCGTCCGCGGTGACGTCGCTCACACGCCCACCGAAGGCGGCGTTCGGGAGGCCCCCGGCGGACGCGGACCCCGCGCGCGTCGTCCCGGCCGGGGACCGCCGGCCCCGGCGGGCGGGACGGCGGCCGGCGTGCCGAGCGGCCCGCGGGGCCGCCGCACGGGACCGGGGCGCGGGGTCCGGGACGGCGGGAGGGACCGCGCGGTACGCGGTCCCTCCCCTCGGCCACCCGTGCCGGGTGGGCGGACGCTCAGGAGTCCCCCGGCCTGATGCGGCCGCGCCAGGCGCCGGTCTCCCCGCCCCGGGACTCGATGTACTCCTTGAACCGGCGCATGTCGCCCTTGACACGGCGGTCGATCGTGCCGGTCACGTCGGCGGCCTTCTCGGCCAGGCCGGTCGGCTCGACGTCCATCACCAGCTCCACCCGCGTGTGGGTCTCGTCCACCCGCTGGAAGCTGACGACGCCCTTCTGCTGGGTCTCGCCGCCCACCGTCCGCCAGGCGATGCGCTCGTCGGGAAGCTGGTCGATGATCTCGGTGTCGAACTCCCGCCGGACACCGCCGATCTTCGTCGTCCAGTGGTTGTGCCGGTCGTCGAGCTGCGTGACCTCCTCGACGCCCTCCATGAACTTCGGGAACTCCTCGAACTGGGTCCACTGGTTGTACGCGGTGCGGACCGGCACCTCGACCTCGACGGTCTCCTTCACCTTGCTCATCAGTCGCTCCTTGCTCTCGTGGCGGTGGCGCGACGGGTACGCGTCGCGCTCGGCACTCGGGAGCGGGTACCCGCCCACACCGGGTCATGCACGTGCGCCCCGCCGGGCCGGGCGGTGGCGCCCGGCCCGGCGGGGCGGTCCGGCGCGATCCGGGGCGGTCCGGGGCGGTCCGGGGCGGTCCGGGGCGGGTACCCCGTTCGGCGGCGCGGCCGTTACGGGTACGGCCGGCGGGGTACCACTGCGCGGACCGGACGGATCCACGCTCAGGGGTGTCGCATGCAGATCGGGTACAAGCTCGCGGCGGAGGCGTTCGCACCGGGCGAGTTGGTGAGGCAGGCCGTGCTGGCCGAGGAGGCCGGGTTCGACTTCGTCGAGATCAGCGACCACTTCCACCCGTGGCTGGACAACCAGGGACACTCCCCGTTCGCCTGGACCGTGCTCGGCACGATCGCGGCGAGGACGAGCCGGATCGGGCTGGCCACCGGGGTGACGTGCCCGACGATGCGGTACCACCCGGCGGTCGTCGCGCAGGCCGCGGCGACGCTGGCGCTGCTGTCGGAGGGGCGGTTCGTGCTCGGCGTGGGGTCGGGCGAGCGGCTGAACGAGCACGTCGTCGGCGAGGGCTACCCGGCGGTCGCCACCCGGCACGAGATGCTCCGTGAGGCGTTGGAGATCATCCGGTTGCTGTGGAGCGGCGGCTACCGCTCGTACGAGGGGAAGCACCTGCGGCTGGAGGACGCCCGCGTCTTCGACCTGCCCCCCGAGCCGCCGCTCATCGCCGTGGCGGCGAGCGGGCCGGACTCGACGCGGGTGGCGGCCGAACTCGGCGACGCCCTGTTCGCCACCGAGGCCGACCCGGACGTCATCCGCGGGTACCGGGAGGCGGGGGGCGCCGGGCCGTGCTACGCGGAGGTCCCCGTGGCGTGGGCCCCCGACGAGCGGACCGCCGCGCGTGCGGCGCTGGAGACGTCGCGGTGGGCGGTGACCGGCTGGAAGGTGATGAGCGAGCTGCCGAACCCGGTGAACTTCGACGCCGCCACGGCCACCGTCCGGGAGGAGGACGTCCTGGACGCCTTCGCCTGCGGCGACGACCCGGAGCGGTACGTGGAGATGGCGCGGAGGTACGTCGACGCCGGGTTCGACCGGCTGGTCATGCAGAACGTGGGCCCCGACCCGGACGGCTTCGTGGACTTCCACCGCCGCGAGCTGGAGCCCCGGCTGCGCGGGCTGGAGCCGGCCGGCGCGTAGGGCGGCGCGCCGGGGCCGGCCGCGGGCGGGGGTGCCCGCGGCGGAGGGGCGCGGTCGGGGAACGGCCCGGGGCCGCGGTTCCTCGGCCGGCCCCGGCCCGTCCCCCGGGGGCCGGTCAGGTGACGGTGTGGACCTCCTGGGTGGCCAGTTGGTACCGGGCTCCGACGACGGCGAGGCGGCCCGTGGCGATCCGGGCCGCCAGGTCCGGTTCGGCGGCGAGGCGGGAGTGGACCAGCCGGACGTTCGCGGTGATCGTCGCGTCGACGCGGGCCGGCCCGGTCTGGGTGTGGTCGATGGCGGGACGGATCTGCTCGGCGACGTACGAGATGTGGGCGGGCAGTTCCTCGCCGGTCTCGGCCGCGTGGACGGCGGCGGCGACCGCGCCGCACGACTGGTGGCCCAGCACCATCACGAGCGGGACGTCGAGCTCCAGGACGCCGTAGGCGATGCTCCCCAGGACGGCCTCGTCGAGGACGCAGCCGGCCGAGCGGACGGTCATCAGGTCGCCGAGGCCCTGGTCGAAGACCAGTTCGGGCGGGACGCGCGAGTCGATGCAGCCGAGGACGACGGCGAAGGGGTGTTGTCCGGAGACGGCCAGCAGGCGGTCCTCGTCGGACTCGTGGGGGTGGGTCTGGTGGCGGGTGGACCAGCGGTGGTTGCCGTGCCGCAGCGCGCGGAGCGCGGCCGCCGGGGTGTCCGGCCGTCCGGGCCCGCGTCCGGCGGCGGCGGCCGGGGCGGTGGGCAGGGCGATGCCCGCGGCGAGGGCCGCCCCGCCCGCCAGGGCGGAGCGCAGGAGGGTGCGGCGGTCGCGGTGGCCGGGGCGGCCCGCGGGGTGGGGGGATATGTGTTCGGGTGTCGGCGTCACGTCCGGCACGGTAGGCCGCGTCCCTCAGGCCACATCCGTCTCTTGGCGTTTCATTGGCCACGCCTTGAACAAGCCGTGAACGACGCCGACCGGGCTTCCGGACGCGCACCCCGGCGCTAGGCGAGGGAGGTGACGAGGCGGGAGGCGTCGTCCCGGAAGAGGGCGCGGCCCAGGGCGGTGCGCTCGGTGCGCGCCGGGCCGTCGGGGACGAGGCGCGCGGCGGCGGCCAGGAGGGACGGGAGGTCGGGCGCGGCCGTCGTCAGGCCCTCCGCCGCCATGTGGCGCACTCCGTCCGCGCCGTGGCCGGGGACGGGGCGGTGGGCGACGACGGGCAGGCCGGCGGCCAGGGCCTGGACGGCGGTCTGGCCTGCGGCGTTGTCGACCAGGAGGCGGGCCGAGGCCATCAGGGCGGGCAGGTCGTCGGTCCAGCCGAGCGCGACGGCGCCCGGGACGCGGGCGGCACGGCGGCGCAGGCTCTCGTCGCGGCCGCACAGGACGACCGGGCGCAGGCCGTGCCGGGCCAGGGCCGCGGCGGTGCGCGGCAGGCCGGAGCCGACGCCCCAGGCACCCGCGGAGATCAGGACGGTGGGCCGGCGCGGGTCCGGCGGGGGGCCGGGCGGGGTCTGGGCGGCCTCGTGGAAGGCGGGCGGCACGACGGGGCC
>JAAXOU010000440.1 GCA_012396115.1 Streptomyces somaliensis DSM 40738
TCAGTGGCGGCCCGCACGATGGAACCCGTACGGCCGAAGAGTCCCGCGCGACGACAGGAGGTCCGTCATGGCGAGCGACGTCCACCCCGTGCCCCGCCGCTCATCGGCACCGCCCGCCGCCCTCGACCTGCTCGCCCGGGCGCACGCCGGCCTGGCCGAGGCGACCGCCCTCGGCGATCCCGGCGAGCGGTACGCGGCGGCCCACCTGGCCGCCCTGCGCACCGCCGCCGCGGTACTGGCCGTACGCGGCCGTCCCGAGGCCCCGCGGCGCGGACGGCGGGGGATACGCACCGCCTGGGAGCTCCTGGCGGAGGCCGCGCCCGAGCTGGCCGAGTGGAGCGATTCGTTCGCCGCGGGCGCCGCCCGCAGGGCCCGCGCCGAGGCGGGCGTACGCGGCGCCGTCTCGGCGCGGGACGCCGACGACCTGGTGCGCGACGCCGCGATGTTCCTGCGCCTGGTGGAGCGCTCGCTCGCACTGCGGCCGGGGTCCGCACCCGAGGTCATAGGCTAGGACCGTTCGCGACAGCCACCGAGGAGCCGACCGACGTGTCCGACCCGCAGCGCACCCGCGCCTCCCTCCGCACCGCCGTCGTGTGGGACGTCCTCGAGGGAGCCCTCGACCGCAGGGCCGGGGCGACCGGCAGGCGGAGCCTGGACGTCCTCGACACGGGCGGCGGCAGCGGGAACTTCGCGGTGCCCGCCGCACGCCTCGGCCACCGCGTGACCGTGGTCGACCCCAGCCCCGACGCCCTGTTCGCCCTGGAGCGCCGCATCGCGGAGGCGGGTGTCGCCGACCGCGTCCGCGGGGTCCAGGGCGACGTCCACGGCCTGTTCGAGGTCGTCGAGCGCGGCGGCTTCGACGCGGTGCTCTGCCACGGTGTCCTGGAGTACGTCGACGACCCCGCCGAGGGCGTGCGCCACGCCGCCGAGGCCCTGCGTCCGGGCGGTGTGCTCAGCCTGCTCGCGGCCGGCCTCGGCGGTGCCGTCCTGGCGAAGGCCCTCGCCGGCCACTTCAACCAGGCGCTCCACGCGCTGACCGACCCGGCGGGCCGCTGGGGCGAGGGCGACGCGGTGCCCCGGCGCTTCACCGCCGAGCAGCTCACCGGGGCCGCCGAGGCGGCCGGCGTGGAGGTCGGCGCGGTACACGGCGTGCGCGTCTTCGCCGATCTCGTCCCCGGCGTCCTCGCCGACGCGGAGTCCGGTGCCGTCGAGGCCCTGAACAGGCTGGAGGCCGCCGTCGCCGAGCTGCCCGCGTTCCACGCGGTGGCCACGCAGTTGCACGTGCTGGGCACAAAACGGGGGTGACCCGGCGGGGATCCCGAACCCGATCCGGCGCAGGGCCCCCAACAGCGCCGCGGCGGCGGACGGAGTGCGCCGTGACCGCCCCGATCGCGCCGGGATCCCCGTATGATCGAAGGACACCGTCCGGCATGACGGTTCGGATCACGGGGAATCAACGTCTCACCAGCCGAACCGGCATGGCGGCCCGATCGGTGATTGGCACTGGGCGGGTTTCACGGGGACGATTCCCTGCCTATCCTGGAAGGGCCGCATACCGGTCGCCCCCGCGACCGACGATGAGGAGGACTCCGTGCCGCTCTCGGAGCACGAGCAGCGAATGCTCGAGCAGATGGAGCGAGCGCTGTACGCCGAAGATCCCAAGTTCGCGACAGCGCTCGAGGGAAGCGGGCTGCGTACGTACACCCGACGACGGGTCTACCAGGCGGTCGCTGGATTCCTGGTGGGTATCGCGCTCCTCATGGCCGGAATGGTCGCCCAGCTGATCTGGATCAGCGTGGTGGGGTTCCTCGTCATGCTCGGCTGCGCGGTCCTGGCCGTCACCGGCTGGCGCAAGGCCCCCAAGCCAGGGGAGCGGCCCGCTCCCGCAGGACCGTCCCCCGGCGGGGGCGATCGCCGGCGCCGCTCGGTGATGGACCGCATCGAACAGCGCTGGCAGCGCCGACGCGACGAACAGGGCCACTGACCCACCACGACGGAGGGGTGACCGCACCGGCGGTCACCCCTCCGTCGTGTCCGCGCCCTCCGCGCCCTCCGCGCCCTCCGCGCCCTCCGCGCCCTCCGCCTCCCGCGCGTACCGGTGGGGGGCCGTAGGGCCTGGTCCGGGGGGACCACGGCTCCCGGAGGGGCCCCTCCGGGAGCCGCGG
>JAAXOU010000441.1 GCA_012396115.1 Streptomyces somaliensis DSM 40738
GCCGGGACGCGGCGGCCGCCCTGCGCGAGGCGGCGGTGCGGGCCGTGCGCTGGCGCGGGCGCGGCGTAGCCTTTCCCGGGCTCGCCGAGCGACCGTGAGCCCCGCCCTCCCGCGCGGCTCGTTCCGCAGGACCGAAAGGTGGCCCCGCACGCATGGTCCGCGCCGCTGACGCCCCCGTGCCCGAACCGCCGCGCCGTCTGGTGCGGGCGCTCCGCGAGTCCGGCGGCGGGGCCGCGGCGGGCGGGTGGCTCGACGGGTTCCCGGAGACCGCGCGCCGGGCGCTGTCCGGGCGCGGCATGACCGCGGAGCGGGTGGTGGAGCCGGGTGGTCGCAGCAGCGTGGTGCTCCTGGTGCGGCGGGCCCGCGGGGAGCGGGCCGCGCTGAAGCTGGCCCCGCCGTCCGCAGCGCCCGACCGGGAGCGGGAGGCGCTCGCCCACTGGGACGGCCGGGGCGCGATCCGGCTGCTGGACGATGTCGGCGACGGGCCCGGACTGCCGCTGGAGCGGCTGCGGCCGGACGTGTCGCTGCGGTCCCTGCCGGACGCGAAGGCGCTGCTGGAGGCCGCCGGCGCGGTGCGGCGGCTGTGGGTGGCGCCCCCGGAGGGGCACCGCTTCGAGTCGGTGGCGGACCGGACGGCGCGCATGGCGGGGGCGATGGCCGCGCACCGGGCGGACGGGGCGGCGGGCCCCCTGGTGGCGGCCGCGTTGGAGGTGCGGCGGGGGCTGCTGGCAGACGCGCCGGAGGCGCTGCTGCTGCACGGGTGCTTCCGGCAGGGCAAGGTGCTGGCCGGCGAGCGGTACCCGTGGCTGGTGGTGGGGCCGGAGCCGGTGGTGGGGGAGCGGGCGTACGACCTGGCGCGGCTGGTGCGCGACCGGGTCGAGGACCTGGTGGCGCAGGCGTCCGGCGCGGCGGCGGCGCGGCGGCGCCTGGAGGGGCTGGCGGACGGCCTGGACGTGGACCGCGAGCGGCTGCGCGGCTGGACGCTGTTCCGGGCGGTCGAGGCGGGGGTCCGCGCGCTGCGGGCCGGGCGGGTCCGCGAGGCGGAGCCCCTGCTGGAGTTCGCGGGCTGGCTGTGACCGGCGGACCCCGGGCGGCCTGAGCGCCTCCCCCGCCCACCGCGGCTCCCGCGACCGCCGCGGTCCGCGGCTCCCCGGGTCCTGGGGGTGCCATGGGCTTGTGGTCGCGGAAGCACTGGGCGACTCGCCCGTACGGGTGCACTATGGGGCATATCCCTTCCACTCCTCGGGTCGGCTCGACGGCAGGGGGTCGTCATGGGCGAGGAACTGCTGACCGCGGTCGTGCTGGCGGGCTCGGCCGCCCTCGCGTACACCGGAGCCGCCCTCCGGGTCGTCAAGCAGTACGAACAGGGCGTGGTGCTGCGGTTCGGGCGGCTGCGCAGCCGGGTGCGGGGACCCGGGCTCACCCTGATCGTCCCGCTGGCCGACCGGCTGCGGAAGGTGAACATGCAGATCGTGACGATGCCCGTGCCCGCCCAGGACGGCATCACCCGCGACAACGTCACCGTCCGGGTCGACGCGGTGATCTACTTCAGGGTCGTCGACCCCGTCGAGGCCGTCATCCGCGTCGAGGACTACCGCTTCGCCGTCTCGCAGATCGCGCAGACGTCGCTGCGCTCGATCATCGGCAAGAGCGACCTGGACGACCTGCTCTCCAACCGGGAGAAGCTCAACGAGGGGCTGGAGTTGATGATCGACAACCCGGCCGTCGAGTGGGGCGTCACCATCGACCGCGTGGAGATCAAGGACGTGTCGCTGCCCGAGACCATGAAGCGCTCCATGGCCCGGCAGGCCGAGGCGGACCGCGAGCGCCGGGCGCGGCTGATCAACGCGGACGCGGAGCTGCAGGCGTCCAGGAAGCTGTCGGAGGCCGCGCGGGAGATGGCCGACACCCCCTCGGCGCTCCAACTGCGGCTGCTGCAGACGGTGATGGCGGTCGCCGCCGAGAGGAACTCGACGCTGGTGCTGCCGATCCCGGTGGAGCTGCTGCGCTTCCTGGAGCGGTCCGCCGAGGCCGCGGAGCGGCGGCCCGGGAGCCCCGGGGAACCCGAGCGGCCCGGGGCACAGCCCGCCGGTCGGCACCCCGGCC
>JAAXOU010000442.1 GCA_012396115.1 Streptomyces somaliensis DSM 40738
CGGGGCACCGTGCGGGAGCTGGCCGCGCACGGGGCGCGGCTGCGGGTCCTGGTGTCGGGCGGCCCGGGCGCGCCGTCCGACGTGGTCGCCGAGGTGACCCCGGCGGCGGCGGCCGACCTGGGGCTGGCGGAGGGCCGCGGGGTGTGGCTGAGCGTGAAGGCGACCGAGATCGACGTCGTACCGCTGTAGGCGCGCGGACGCCTCCCGTACGCGCCGCGCGCCGGCCACCCGCATGGGCGCGCGTCGCGGGCGGGGGGACGGCGGGGCGCCGACGATGGACCCATGCCGACCACGCGCCCCGCCCGGCGGACGACCGCCCGACGACGCACCGCCGCCCTCGCCGCCGCGGTCCTCCTGGCCGGTGCCGCCGCGGGGTGCGGCGAGGGGGGCGGGCGGGAGGGGGCGGGCCGGACGATGGAGGAGCTGGCCGCGCAGAAGCCGTCGTGGAAGCCGTGCGCACCCTCCTCGGCGAAGGGCGGCGCGACGCCCCCGGCCCCGCTCCCGGACGGCACCCGCTGGGAGTGCGCCTTCATGGACGTCCCGCTCGACTACGCCGACCCCGGCGGCGGGACGATCGAGCTGGCCCTGATCCGCGCCCGGGCCCGCGACCGGTCCAAGCGGATCGGCTCGCTGCTCTTCAACTTCGGCGGCCCGGGCGGCTCCGGGGTCACCGCCCTGCCGTCCTTCGCCCCCGACTACGAGGCCCTGCGCGGCCGTTACGACCTGGTCGGCTTCGACCCGCGCGGCGTGGGTCTGAGCAGCGGCGTGGAGTGCCTGGACCCCCGCGCCCTGGACGCGTTCTTCGCCCGGGACGCGACGCCCGACGACGCCGCCGAGGAGAGGGCGTACCGGGCCGGGCTGAAGGAGTACGCGGAGGCGTGCGAGGAGAACTCGGGCGAGGTGCTGCCGCACGTCGGCACGGAGAACGCGGCCCGCGACATGGACCTGATGCGGCAGGTCCTCGGCGACGACAGGCTGCACTACTTCGGCATCTCGTACGGCACGGAACTCGGCGGGGTCTACGCGCACCTGTTCCCCCGCCGGGTGGGCCGGGCCGTCTTCGACGCCGTCGTCGACCCGGGCGCGACCGCCGAGCAGGGGGCGCTCGGCCAGGCGAGGGGGTTCCAGCGGGCGCTGCGGAACTTCGCCGCCGACTGCGTGCGGCGGGGCGACGACTGCGCGCTGCCCGGCGGCACCCCGCAGGAGATCGAGCGGTTCGTCGTCGACCTGCTGGAGCGGCTCGACGAGCGGCCCGTGCGGGGCATCGGCGAGCGCGAGCTGACCCAGACCCAGGCCGCCAACGGCATCGCGCAGGCGCTGTACTCCAGGGAGTACTGGCAGTACCTGGAGCAGGGGCTCGACGAGGCGGACGGCGGCGACGGCGCGTTGCTGCTGGCGCTGTCCGACTCGATGAACGGCCGCGACGAGAACGGGGACTACGACAACCTCCAGGCGGCGAACGCGGCGATCAACTGCGTCGACGACCGGCAGCGGTTCACCGTGGAGCGGGTGAGGGCGGAACTGCCCCGGTTCCGCGAGGCGTCGCCCGTCTTCGGCGAGTTCCTCGGCTGGGGGATGCTGGGGTGCAGCCAGTGGCCCGTCGCGGGCCGGTCGGACCACCCGGACGTGAGCGCCCCCGGCGCGCCGCCGATCCTGGTCGTCGGGACGACGGGCGACCCGGCCACCCCCTTCGAGGGCACCGCGGCCATGGCGTCGGCGCTCGGCGAGGGCGTCGGCGTGGAGGTGACGTACCGGGGCGAGGGGCACGGCGCGTACAACGGCGGTGACGCCTGCGTGCGGCGGGTGGTGAACGCCTACCTGCTCGACGGGAAGGTCCCGCCGTCGGGCACCGTCTGCCCCTGAAGGCCCGCCGGGACCCGGTGGCCGGGCACACGGGGCGAGGAGCGGGAGCGGCCGGAAACGGGGGTGGCCGGGAACGGGGGGCGGGAAAAGGAGGGCGCCTACGATGGCTGTCCGGTGCGGAACGCCCGGTACGCCCGGGGATTCCCAGGGGACGAGGGGGGGACACATGTCCGAGCGGACACGGAGGCTGATCGCCGCGGCGGCGGCCCTGGCGGCCCTGGCGGCCGGCGCGGTCACGGGCTGCCGGGGCGGCGGACCGGCCGGCGGGGACGGCGGACCGCCGGCGGGCAG
>JAAXOU010000443.1 GCA_012396115.1 Streptomyces somaliensis DSM 40738
ACGTCGGCGTCTACGCGGGGAGCAACCGCGTCTGGCACGCCCCGAAGGCCGGTTCGGTGGTGAGGCTGGAGCGGATCTGGACCAAGAAGGTCCTCTACGGCCGCGTGCGCTGACGCCGGCCGGCCCGGCGGGGTCCCCGCACCGGGACGGAACTCCCGTCCCGGCGCGGGGACCCCGCCGGGCCCCGGCCCGCGCCACCCGGGACCGTTATGGGAACCCCACAACAGGACAGGGCCGAAAGCTGGTACTTCGCCTGCCTGCCGACACGGTTCTGTCCAGGGCGCACAGCAGATCGGCCCGGAGACTGTACGGAGTCAACGGCGGGATTTTCCCGGTCCGCTCCGTAGGGTCGGTGCATGACCGTTGTGGACGAGACCCGGGGAGAGCCCGCCGACACCCGCGGGCGTGTGGCCGAGCTGCGTGCCCTGCGCGAGCGGGCGGTGGCCGGACCGAGCGAGAGGGCGACCGAGGCACAGCACGCCAAGGGCAAGCTGACCGCGCGCGAGCGCATCGAGCTGCTGCTGGACGAGGGGTCGTTCCGGGAGGTCGAGCAGCTGCGCCGGCACCGGGCGACCGGGTTCGGACTGGAGGGCAGGAAGCCCTACACCGACGGTGTCGTCACCGGTTGGGGTACGGTCGAGGGCCGCACGGTCTTCGTCTACGCGCACGACTTCCGGATCTTCGGCGGGGCGCTGGGCGAGGCCCACGCCACGAAGATCCACAAGATCATGGACATGGCCATCGCGGCCGGCGCCCCGCTGGTCTCCCTGAACGACGGCGCCGGTGCCCGCATCCAGGAGGGCGTCTCCGCGCTGGCCGGCTACGGCGGCATCTTCCAGCGCAACACCAGGGCGTCGGGTGTCATCCCGCAGATCTCGGTGATGCTCGGCCCCTGCGCGGGCGGCGCGGCCTACAGCCCCGCCCTCACGGACTTCGTGTTCATGGTCCGCGACACCTCGCAGATGTTCATCACCGGGCCCGACGTCGTCAAGGCCGTCACCGGCGAGGAGATCACCCAGAACGGCCTCGGCGGCGCCGACGTGCACGCGGAGACCTCCGGGGTGGCGCACTTCGCCTACGACGACGAGGAGACCTGCATCGCCGAGGTCCGCTACCTGCTGTCGATGCTGCCCTCCAACAACCGCGAGAACCCGCCCGCCCACCCCGCCGAGGACCCCGCCGACCGGCGCGGCGAGGCGCTGCTGGACCTCGTGCCCGCCGACGGCAACCGCCCCTACGACATGCACAAGGTCATCGAGGAGATCGTCGACGACGGCGACTACCTGGAGGTCCACGAGCGCTGGGCGCGCAACATCGTCTGTGCGCTGGCCCGCCTCGACGGCCAGGTCGTGGGCATCGTCGCCAACCAGCCCCAGGTCCTGGCCGGCGTCCTGGACATCGAGGCCTCCGAGAAGGCCGCCCGCTTCGTGCAGATGTGCGACGCGTTCAACATCCCCATCATCACCTTCCTGGACGTGCCCGGCTTCCTGCCCGGCGTCGACCAGGAGCACGGCGGCATCATCCGCCACGGCGCCAAACTGCTCTACGCCTACTGCAACGCCACCGTCCCGCGCATCTCGCTGATCCTGCGCAAGGCCTACGGCGGCGCGTACATCGTCATGGACTCCCAGTCCATCGGCGCCGACCTCACCTACGCCTGGCCGACCAACGAGATCGCCGTCATGGGCGCCGAGGGCGCCGCCAACGTCATCTTCCGCCGCCAGATCGCCGACGCCGAGGACCCCGAGGCCATGCGCGCCCGCATGGTCAAGGAGTACAAGGCCGAGCTGATGCATCCCTACTACGCCGCCGAGCGCGGCCTGGTCGACGACGTCATCGACCCCGCGGAGACCCGCGAGGTGCTCGTCAGGTCCCTCGCCATGCTCCGCACCAAGCACGCCGACCTGCCGTCGCGCAAGCACGGCAACCCCCCGCAGTAACGAGGAGAACCCGTGACCACGCCCCTGGCAGACGCCTCCCTCCTCCGGGTCGAGAAGGGCCACGCCGCCCCCGAGGAACTCGCCGCCCTCACCGCCGTCCTGCTGGCCCGCGCGGGCGCCCGCCCCGCCGCCCCGGCGCACCGCGCCCGCTCCGCGGCCG
>JAAXOU010000444.1 GCA_012396115.1 Streptomyces somaliensis DSM 40738
AAGGGCGTCCCCGTCTTCGCCTGGAAGGGCGAGACGCTGGAGGAGTACTGGTGGTGCACCGAGCAGGCCCTGACCTGGCCGGACAGCTCCACCGGCGGCCCCAACATGATCCTCGACGACGGCGGCGGCGCCCCACAGCACCGCGGCGGCGATCAGCGTGACGTACACGACGCCGACCCTAGAAGGGCCCGGCCCACCGGGTCACGGGGCGGGGTGGGGCGAGGTGGAGCGCGGCCGGCGGGCGCGCCGCCACCGGACGCCGGGAGGAGGTGCGGCGGGACGGCGGCCGAGGTGCGGCGGCGGGGGCGAAACCGGGCCGCGGGGCGGCCCGGGGGCCTACCGTGCCGGGTATGGGATGGCGGAACGGAACGGGCGCGCTGCGGATCGGCGACGGCGGGGCGGTGGTCCCCGTCGAGATCGCCGCCTCGTACCGGACCCGGGCGCGCGGGCTGCTCGGGCGGGACGGGATCGACGGGGCGATGCTGCTGACGCCGTGCGGGAGCGTGCACACCTTCCGGATGCGGTTCGCGATCGACGTGGCGTACCTCGACCGCGACCTGACGGTCCTCGCCGTCGTCCCCGGGATGCGGCCGGGGCAGCTCGGGCTGCCGCGGCCCCGGGCCCGGCACGTGCTGGAGGCCGAGGCCGGGGCGATGGAGCGGTGGGGCGTACGGCCGGGTCTGCGGCTCCTGGTCGACGCGCCGGTCACGGGGGGCCCGGACCGAGCAGCGTGAACGCCCCGTACCCCGCGGAGGCCGCCGCCAGCACGGCCAGCACCGCCACCGCGTGCCGGGCGCGCAGCCCGGCGAGGGCGACGGCCGCGGGCAGCAGCAGCGGGAAGGCCGGCATGATCAGCCGCGGCCGCGAACCGAAGTACGCCGCGCCGACCAGGGACACGGCGACCACGGCGAAGGAGTAGACCAGGAGCGGCAGCGGCTGGCGCTGCCGCACGCACAGCCACAGCGTCCAGCCGAGCACCGCGAGCGCCGCGAGCAGTCCCACCCCGGCCAGCGGCTGCGGGCCGGTCAGCTGCGCCCCGACGAAACGGGCGAGGGCGGCTCCCCCGTCGACCCGGTTGCCCCAACCGGCCTGGACGTCGAAGTACGCGGTGGGGCCACCGGCCCGGACGGCGACGTACCCGACGTACGCCAGCCAGCCCAGCGGCGCCAGCAGCACCCCGGCGGCGAGGCCCGGCGCGACGCGGCGCCCCCGGACGGCGACGGCGAGCGCGGTGACGCCGAGCGCGGCGACCAGCGCGACGGCGGACGGCCGGGTGAGCCCGGCCAGCACCGCGAGGACGCCCGCCCGGACCCAGTGGCCGCGCAGCACGGCGTACAGCGACCAGGCGGCGAACGCCGTGAACAGCGTCTCCGTGTACGCCATGGACTGCACGAACGCCGTCGGGTACACGCCCCACAGCACCGCCAGGACGACACCGGCGCGCCGACCGGCGACGTGCGCGCCGACCGCGTGGACGCCCCAGGCGGCGGCGAGCGAAGCCGTCCAGGAGACGACCAGCCCGGCGGGTGCGGCGCCGATCGGGAGCACCGACGACAGGCCTCGCTCCAGGGCGGGGAGCAGCGGGAAGAACGCCAGGTCGGAGTGGACGGAGCCGTCCGGGAGGGTGACCTCGTGGCCGTACCCGTGCTCGGCGATGCGGGTGTACCAGACGGAGTCCCAGCGTCCCGCGAGCCGGTGCCAGGCGTCCTCCCCGCTCGCGGCGGCCGCGACGAGGAGGGCGGCGAGACCGGTGAGGCGCGTCGCCGCGTAGCCCAGCAGCGCGAGACCGGCGGCGTTCACCGGGCCGGTGCGGTCCGGGACGTCGGGGAGGTCGGGGTGGTTCGGGGGGTCGGGGCGGTCCGGGCGGCCGGAGCGGCCCGGGCGGCTGGAGCGGTTTGGGAGGCCGGGGAGGCCCGGAAAGTCGGGGTGGCCGGAGGGGGCCGGGGCGTCGGGACGGCCGGAGGGGCTCGGGCGGCCGGGGCAGGGAACCGCCTCCGTCACGGCTGTGCGTACGGGCGGGGCCGTTCGGTCCAGGGACACCGGCCGATTATGTCCGCCGCCCGGACGCGCCCGTTCGGGGAAGCGGCCGGAAAGCGCTGTGGGGG
>JAAXOU010000445.1 GCA_012396115.1 Streptomyces somaliensis DSM 40738
GCTTCGCCGCGGCGACCGGGGCGGTCACCGCGCCGGGCGCGGCGGAGGCGGTGACGGTGCCGGTCAGGGGCAGGGCGAGGGCGGCCCCGCCGGTGCCCGCGACGGCGAGTCCACGGCTGAGGCGGCTGTTCCTGGGACGGCGGTGCTTACCCTTGGCGGGCATGGGGCGTTCCTCTCCGGCGCCTGCGAGGTGAGCTGTCGGGTTCGGGCGGGAGATGCCCGGCCGCGGTCGCCCGCGACTTCACCCCGAGCCGTTCCGGACACCGGATCGGCGGCTTACCTGGTTCCCCCGCTCCTGCCGGACGCGGATGTGTGAGTGCCGGGGTCCGGAAGGCGGCAGGATTCGGCGTTCCCTCCGGAATGACGGTGACCGTAAACGACGCCGGCCGGGCGGAACAAGACCCTGAATTCCATTCGGTGATCCATTTCCGGACCGGGCTGCGGTGAATTCCGCCCGGCCGCGCGGAATTCGGGGAATTCCGCCTTCGGCGCCGTGACCGACGTCACGGACGACCGCCGTGCGCACGGCCTCCGTCCGGGCTCCCGGAAGCCGCAGACAGGGCATATTTCATTAATTTCCCAAACATCCACCAAGCGGACACCTCCCTTCGCCCGGCTCCGTTCGGATGATCGGAGCGGCCGGGGCGGCGAGGGTGCTTGCGCCTTCCGTCCGGGCGTCGAAAGTGAAGGGAAAACCCACCAAACAGGGGTGAAGCGTGCGAAAGACGCATAGAAGGCCATCGTCGTGCCGGACCCTGGCGGCCGCGGCCGCGGTGCTGGGACTGACGGCGGTCGCGGCGGTCCCAGCGCCGGCGGCGCGGGCGGCGCACGCCTCCCCCGCCGCCGGCTCCGTCATCGCCGACTGGGCGCGGTTGACGGCGGACGTCATCGATCCCGGGGGCCGCCTGACCCCGCCGGAGGAGGCGGTCTGGCACGCCTTCGTCTCGGCGGGCATGTACAACGCGGTGGTCGGGATCGAGGGCCGGTACGAGCCGTACCGCTGGAGCGCGCGCGGTCCCCGCGCCGCGTCGTCCGCGGCCGCCGCGGCGGCCGCCGCCCACGACCTGCTGCTGCACTACTTCCCGGAGACGCGGGAGCGGTTGACGACCGCCTTCGCCGCCTCGCTCGCCGCGGTTCCCGACGGCCCGGCGGAGAGGGCCGGCGTGGCGTTCGGCCGTCGCGCGGCCGCCCGCGTCATCACGCTGCGGAAGGACGACGGACGCGGCGCCCCGGTCTCCTTCCCGGGCTCCCCCGCTCCCGGGGTGTGGCGCCCCACGCCTCCCGGGCACCGCCCCTTCACCACCGCGTGGCTGGCACGGCTGCGCCCGCTGCTCGTCGACCGCCCCGACCGCTTCCGCCCCGGCCCGCCGCCCGCGCTGACGTCCGCCCGCTACGCCGCCGACCTGAACGAGGTGAAGGCGTACGGCGCGAAGGACAGCCCGGTGCGGAGCGCCTCGCAGACCGACACGGCGCGGTTCTTCACCAAGCTCGACCTGCAGGGCGCCCTCGCCGACCGCGCCGCCCGGGACGGCCTCGACCTGGTCGACACGGCGCGGCTGTTCGCCGCCGTGAACACCGTCCAGGCCGACGCGGTGATCGCCGCCTGGGACGCCAAGCTGCACTACGGCACCTGGCGGCCCGTCACCGCCATCCGCGAGGCCGACCGCGACGGCAACCCGCTCACCGGGGCCGACCCGGTGTGGGAGCCCTTCCTCGAAACCCCCGCGCACCCCGACTACCTCAGCGGCCACACCACCACCGCGGGCGCCCTTACCCGAACGCTGACGCTGCTGTCCGGCAGCCGCCACCTCGACCTGCGCATCACCTCGGTCACCGCCGAGAAGACCCGCTACTACGACTCCGCCCGCGCCTACAACCGGGACTGCGTGGACGCCCGCACCTGGGCGGGCATCCACACCCGCACGGCGAACGCGGTCGGCACCCGCACCGGCGAGCGGGTGGCCGCCTGGGCGCTCGCCCGCCACTTCCGCCCGGTGGACGGCTGACAGTCGAAGGCGGCGCGGGCCACCCGGCGGGGCACCGGCGGGCGGCGCGCGCCGGAGCCCGCGCGGG
>JAAXOU010000446.1 GCA_012396115.1 Streptomyces somaliensis DSM 40738
GGCCCGGCCGGGGCGGGCCTCCACGCGCGGGTGGCGGCCCCCGCCGCGGGACCGGGCCGAGCTGCCCGCCGCCATCGAGCGGGCCACGGAGGTGTGCCGGGCCTTCGTCGCCGCCCGCACGGCCGACGGCGACCCGGTCTACCTGCGGGCCCTGGCCGGGAGCGGCGGGTGGGAACGCTGGGACCGCGTGCAGGCCTGGTTGTCGGACCGGCGCGCGGCATTCACGGCCGCGCTGCTGGACTGACTTCCCAGGATGTCCGAGGAGGCGTCCGGCGGCCGGTTTCTCCCGCCGGACGGACCCCGCCCGGCGGGGTCCGCGTCCCCGGCGGGGCGGCCCGACGGCGCCCGCGCGCCCTGCGGCGGACGGGACGGAGGCCGCCCCGCCGGTACGTCGTACCGGTCGGCCGTACCGGTGCCCCGTCAGCGTCCGGAAGCGGCGAGCCCCTTCCAGCGCCGCTCCCACGAGCGCATCAGCTGCGGGTAGACGAGCAGGTGGCGGAAGGGCGCGATGGCGGCCATGTAGGCGGTGCCGAGCACCCCGTTCGGCTTCACCAGCACGGCCATCTGGCCGCGGTGGCCGCCGGAGCCGTCGGGCACCCAGCTCAGGTGCATGACGGCGTGGACCGTGCGGTTGGCCAGTTCGGCCGCCCACTCGCCGTCCGTCATGTACAGCCCTGAGAACGGTTCCCCGGGCGGCGGTTCGGCGGGCCGTTCCCGCAGGTCCGCGGGGAGGCGCTCCGCCAGCGACGGGAACCGCGCGCCGGCGGCGCCCCGCTCCCCGTCCCAGCCGAGCAGGGCGCCGAGCTTCTGCCGGACCGCCCAGAGGAAGCGGACCGACGGCGACGAGTCGTCCGGGAAGCCGTCGGACCGGATCGCCTCCAGCAGGCGCGGGAAGTCGTCCGGGCCACCGGGGGTCGGGAGCGCCCACACGTCCTGCAGCGTGAAGTCGTGGGCGATCTCATGGATCCGCCAGGGGCGGGAAGTGTGAGCCTCGGGTGTCAACCTCATGTCGGAACCCCTGTTCCATACGCTGGTGTACGAATGATGCTACCCCCTTCCATACGCCTGCGTATAGAAGGGGCGGACGGAAGGAGGCGGTTCCGTGGCCGTGGCCCGCACACCGCGCGGCAGGTGGATCGAGGAAGGGCTCCGGGCCCTTGCCGAGGGCGGTCCGCAGGCCGTCCGGGTGGAGGCGCTCGCGCAGGCCCTCGGGGTCAGCAAGGGCGGCTTCTACTGGTCCTTCGGGGACCGGGGCACCCTGCTCCACGAGATGCTCGAAACCTGGGAGAAGGAGGTCACCGACGAGGTCATCGAGCGGGTGGAGGACGGCGGCGGGGACGCGCGGACCCGGCTGTGGCGGCTGATCGACGTCGTCCCGAGGCTGACGACCGACGTGCGCACCGACCTCGCCGTCCGCGACTGGGCCCGGCGCGACCCGGCGGTGGCCGAACGGCTGCGGCGGGTGGACACGCGGCGCATGGACTACCTGCGCGCGCTGTTCTCGGAGTTCTGCCCGGACGCCGAGGAGGCGGAGGCGCGGAGCATGATCGCCTTCTCGGTGTGGATCGGCAACCACCTCATCGCGGCGGAGCACCCGGGCCGTGACCGGGAGGAGGTGTCGCGGCTGGTGTGGGACCGGCTGCTGGTGTAGCCCGTCGTGCCGGCGCGGCCGGACGCGGTCAGTCCGGACGCGGTCGGTCCGGACGCGGTCGGTCCGGACGCGGTCGGTACCGGCCGGTCTCGACGGCCTCCACGACCTCGACGACCTCCGCGACCTCCGCCTCCGGGCCGGCCGCCGCCGCGCGGGCCCGCAGCCGGCGCAGCCGCGCCAGCGCCTCCTCGGCCCGCGCCAGGTCGTCGAAGTCGAGGTCGACCAGGACCCGGCCGGGGTCCGCGACCGGCCTCATCACGCGGTAGCGCCGGACGCCCGCCGCGCCGCGGCCCAGCGGGTCGCCGCCGAGCGCCCGCTCCCAGGCGGCGCGGTCGGAGGCCGTGCACTCGATGCGGAGGGCGTACACCGCCGGCTCCCTTCCTCGCCCTCCTCCCAGTCGACCACCGGAC
>JAAXOU010000447.1 GCA_012396115.1 Streptomyces somaliensis DSM 40738
CCGGAGCTGGACCGGCGGCTCGCCGCGGCCGGCGCCAGGGCGGTGCCGGACGGGACGGCGCTCACGGTCGGCGCGTACCGGGAGGCGCCGCCGGTGCCCCGCCGCACCCTGGTCACCGGGGGCGCCAGGTCGGGCAAGTCGCTGGAGGCGGAGCGGCGCTTGGAGGCGTACCCGGACGTCGTGTACGTGGCGACGGGCGGCGCCCGGGACGGCGACGCGGAGTGGGCGGCCCGGGTGGGTGCGCACCGGGAGCGGCGGCCCGCCTCCTGGCGCACCGAGGAGACCTGCGGGGTCGCCGGGCTGCTGGCGGAGGACGGGCCGCCGCTGCTGGTCGACTGCCTGTCGCTGTGGCTGACCGACGCGATGGACCGGGCCGGCGCGTGGGACGACGGGACGTGGGCCCGCACCGGCGAGAAGGCGCTGCGGGAACGGGTCGACGAGCTGGTCGCCGCCGTCCGCGCCACGCCCCGCACGGTCGTCGCCGTCACCAACGAGGCGGGCTCCGGGGTGGTGCCCGCGACGGCGGCCGGGCGGCGCTTCCGGGACGAGCTGGGGCGGCTCAACGCGGCCTTCGCCGACGAGTGCGAGCAGGTGCTGCTCGTGGTGGCGGGACAGGTCCTCGTGCTCCGGGGCTGACCGTCCCGCGGGCCCGGTACTGTTCCGCGAATGAGCAGGCTGAATCTCGACGACTTCTCCGAACTGATCGAGCGCCCGGACGGCGGCGTCCGCCGGGACGCCGAGGAACGCCGGGGGCGGCTGGTCCTCCCGCCCGGCGCGCTCGGCCGTCTGGACGAGCTCGGCGGGTGGCTGGCGGCCGCGCAGGGCGCCGTGCCGGTGCGGCCGGTGGAGCGGGCGAAGGCCGTGCTGTTCGCCGGGGACCACGGCGTGGCCGCGCTCGGCGTGTCGGGGCGCGCCGCGGGCACGGCGCACGTGCTGGTGCGGGCGGTGCTGGACGGGGCGAGCCCGGCGGCCGTGCTGGCGCGGTGCGCGGGGGTGCCCGTGCGGATCGTCGACGCCGGCCTGGACTGCGACCCGGGGCTGCTGCCGGAGGAGGTCGTACGGCACCGGGTACGGCGCGGCAGCGGCCGCGTCGACGTCGAGGACGCCCTCACGGCGGAGGAGGCCGAGCGCGCGGTGCGGCTCGGCGCGGCGGTCGCCGACGAGGAGGCCGACTCGGGTACCGACCTCGTGGTGCTGGGCGACGTGAGCGTCGGCGGGACGACGGTGGCGGCCGTGCTGATCGCCGCGCTGTGCGGGACGGACGCGTCGGTGGTGACCGGGCGCGGCGGCACGGGCGTCGACGACCTGGCGTGGATGCGCAAGTGCGCGGCGGTCCGCGACGCGCTGCGCCGCGCCCGGCCGGTGCTGGGCGACCAGCTGGGACTGCTGGCGGCGGTGGGCGGCGCGGACTTCGCGGCGGCGACCGGGTTCCTGCTGCAGGCTGCGGTGCGCCGGATGCCGGTGATCCTGGACGGCGTCGTGTCGGCGGCGTGCGCGCTGGTCGCGCAGCGGGCCGCGTTCCGGGCGCCCGACTGGTGGCTGGCGGGACAGGCGAGCGGGGAGCCGGCGCAGGCCAAGGCGCTCGACCGGATGGGGCTCGACCCGCTGCTCGACCACGGCGTCACCGCGGGCGAGGGGACCGGGGCGCTGCTCGCCCTCCCCCTCGTCCGGGCCGCCGCGGCGCTCGCGGCGGAGCTGCCGGAGCGGCCCGGCCCGCCGGAGCCGGGGGACGCGCGCGGGCGGGGCGGCTCGGACTGACGCCCCGGACGCGACCGCCCCTCCCCGCCGGGGGGCGGGCCGGGGGGCGGGTCAGTACCGGAGGCGGGCCGGTACGGGAGCGGGCCGGTACCGGAGGCGGGCCGGACGGCCGGCAGCGGCGAGACCGCCCGGGCGGCGCCGGGCCGGGCGGCGGGGAAGCGGGTGCCCCGCCCCGCCCCCTCCGGAACGGTGCGCCGCGCGCCCTCCGCCGGGTGGGCCGCCCCCGGCGGCGGCTAGGGTGCGCGCCGTG
>JAAXOU010000448.1 GCA_012396115.1 Streptomyces somaliensis DSM 40738
GGTCCCGGCCCCGGCGGGCGGCCCGCGGGCGCCGCGCCGCCGCGCTCATCGGCCGTCCTCCCGGTCGCCGCGGCGGCCGTTCCCGGCGAGGAACGTGTGCACCACCCCGGTCTGCCAGCCGGCAACCGGCAGCGTGCGCACCCCCTCGAACCCCGCACGCGCGAGCCGGGCGGCGAAGGCCGGCGCGGAGTCGAAGGCGAGCACGCTGCGCCACAGGTGGTGGTACAGGTCCCGGTCCCCGGTGAGGGTCCCCGCCGGGACGATCACCGTCCGGCACACCGCGTTCCACAGCGCGCGGTGGAACGCGGAACCGCCCAGGCTGTACTCGTGCACCGCCAGGCGCCCCCCGGGCCGCAGCAGGGCGCGCACCGAGGCGAGGACGGCGTCGGGGTCGGTGACGTTGCGGAAGAGGTACGCGGCGAACACCGCGTCGTACGGGTCCCCGGCACGGCCCGGGGCGAGATCCTCGGCGGCCAGGTGCACGAACCGCACGTTCCGCGGCCACGGTTTGGCCAGGGCGCGCCGCAGCATTCCGGCCGACGCGTCGACGGCCGTGATCCGCGCGCGGGGGGCGGCCTCCAGCAGCGCCCGCGTCGAGGCGCCGGTGCCGCACCCCAGGTCCAGCAGGTGCAGCCCCGCCCCTCCGGCCGGCAGCCGCAGGCGCCGCGCGGAGCGCCGCAGGCCGGCGCGGTAGCCGGGGTTGACCGCCGTCAGGCGGTCGTAGGTGCGGGCGGCGTGGTCGAAGGCGGTGGCCAGGTCGTGGTCCCGCAGGAGCGTCATAGGGGGTCCTCTCCGGATCCGGGGGTACGGCGCCGCAGGAAGGGCAGTTCGGCGGCGGTGCGGAGCATGGGGCCGACGGGGGTGCGCAGGCCGATGCCGACCTCCTCCCACGGGGAGGTCGCCCCGTCGAGGAAGCGCAGCAGGCGTTCGGCCGGGACGCGGCGGAAGAGGCCGGTGAAGAAGTCCGGCCCGTTCACGCGGCCGGTGTCCAGCGCGCGGAGCAGCACCGCGTCCATGGCGAGGGCCCGCCGGCCGTGCGGGGGCGGCACGGCCCCGCCCCCCTCGCCCAGCGCGCGGGCCACCTGCCGGCTCTGCCGCTGCACGGCGGCGAAGGTGTAGCCGGTCGCCGGCCGGGTCGCGCCGCCCGCCGCGCCGATGCGGAACACGGCCCGCCCGACACGCCGGGGGAAGCGCCCGTCGGTCATGGGGATGACCCCCTGCTCGGCCGACTCCACCGACAGCGCGCCGAGCCGGAGCACCTCACCGGTGTACCGGCGCAGCGCCGCCTCGTACGCGGCCGTGGCGAGCGGGGCGCGGGAGAACTCCGTGTACTCCACGAGCGCCCGGTCGGGCGCCAGGGGGAGCACGTAGCCGAAGGCGAGCCCGTGGCGCGGCTGCGGCACGCGGAAGTCCATCAGGTCCGCGACACCCGGGTCGAAGCGCGGGGCGGCGGTGCGCACGAACCAGCCGCGGAAGTGCTGCAGCAGCGTGGTGCGGGCGGGCGGCAGCCGGCGGGGCGGCCGGGAGTCGAAGGCGTACCCCGCCCGCAGGACCAGCGCGCGGCCGTCGGGCGCGGTGCAGTGGACCTCGGCCCCGCCGCGCAGCCCGTCGCGCACGTCGTGAGCCGTCGCGCGGACCACCCGCACCCCCGGGCGGCGGGCCAGGCCGGAGAGCACCAGCGACTCGAAGGGCGCCGAGCGCAGCATCCGGTACCGCAGCGGCGCCGGGTCCGCGGTGACCGCGCCGCCGTCCCGCCCGTGGACCCGCAGCCGGGACCAGGAGGCGACGACCGCGTCCTCGAACTCGCCCGGCCCCTCCTCCCAGTAGCACCAGGTGCGCTCCGCGGGGCGCAGCGGGCCGTCCGGGGCCTCCACCACGGTCACGGTGACGTCCCCGGCCCGGACCAGGTGGTGCGCCAGGCTCAGCCCCGAGGCCCCGTCGACCACGACCAGCCGCGTCCCGTCGCCGCTCACCGCGAACCAGTCCAGGTGCGTCACCAACTCCGACCTGCGGGCCTTGGTGAGGTTGAAGTGCT
>JAAXOU010000449.1 GCA_012396115.1 Streptomyces somaliensis DSM 40738
GGCGCGCGGGGGGCTCCCGCCGGTGGGCGCCCCCCGCCGTCAGCGGACGGCGCCCCCGCCGGAGAGCACGCCGAGGACCTCCTCGTGCAGAGTGGGCGCGGCGGCCACGAAGCTCGTCGCCGCCGGGGTCCACCCGCGGCCCGCCACGTCGGTGACCCGGGCTCCCGCCTCGGCGGCGACGAGGGAGCCGGGGAGCAGGTTCGAGGCGTCCCGCCCGAACTCCCAGAACACGTCGAGGTGTCCCGAGCCGACCTGGGCCACCTGCAGCGAGGTCGGGCCGAGATTGCGGACCGCGAGGGTGCGGCGCAGCATCGCCGTGAGCGAGTGACCGGCCCGTTCGGGCTCGGTGTTCCACGGCGGCTGGCTCGTGGCGGCCAGCGCGGCCGGGAGGGTCTTGCGGGAGGGTGCGACGGGGCCGCCGTTCAGCCGGGCGCCCCCACCCCTCACCGCGGTGTAGAGCAGGTCGAGTTGCGGGGCCCAGACCACCGCCAGCACCGGTCCGCCGTCCCTGACGAGCGTCGACGTCACGCTCCAGTACGGAAGCCCCTGCAGGTACTGCACGGCGCCGTCGACGGCGTCGCACACCCACCACTCGCCCGTGCCGGCCACCCGGGTGCCGACCTCGTCCGCCGCCCACCGGGCGCCCGGGCGCAGCGCGCTCGTGCGGTCGCGCAGCAGACCGCTCGCGGGCGCGTCCACGGCGGCGAACGCCGCCGTCATCTCCTCGACGGTCGTGCCGCCGACCGGCCGCCCGCGGTGCGCCGCCCCGGCGAGCGCCCCGGCCTCCCGCACGGCCCCGACGAGCCGCGGCAGCAGCTCCGCGTACTCCTCCGTCGTCATGGTCCCGTCCCCTTCCGTCATCCGTTCCGGCGGCCGCCTGCGGTGCGGCCGCCGACACAGGGGTACCGTGGCCGGTGCCCGGGACCTCCCGGCGGCGGCGGAAACGGCGGGTACGGGTCAGGGAGCGCGCGGCAGTGGCGGACAGCGTCATCACGTTCGACCGGCTGGACCGGCGCATCGTCGGCGCCCTCCAGGTCGACGGCCGGGCGGAGGCGGCCCGCGTCGCCGGCGTGCTCGGGGTCTCGGCGCGGACGGTCTCCCGCCGCCTGGCCCGGATGCGGGACGCGGGAGCCCTCCGGGTCGTACGCCTGGCACCCCCCGACGAGTTCGTGGGGGCCGCGGCGCTGCGGGTGCGGGTCTCGCGGGGGAGGGGGGAGGCGGTCGCCGAGGCCTTCGCCGCGAGGCCGGACGTCCTCTCCGTGGACCTCGTGGCCGGCGGCGAGGAGATCAGCGTGCTGCTCCTCGGCGACGGCGCCGACCGCGACCGCCTGCTGTACCGGCAGGTCCCGGCCACCGCGGCGATCACGTCCCTGTCGGTCCACGAGGTCCTGCACGTGTTCGCCGACGCGCGGCAGTGGCGCGCCGACGTCCTCACCCCCGAGGAGACGGCCGGGCTGCTCGGACCGGGGCCCGGGGAGCCCGCGGGGCCCGGTGACCGCGCGGAGTCCGCGGGCACCGTGCTCGACGCCGTGGACCGGCGGCTGCTCGCCGTCCTCGACCGGGACGCCCGGATCGGCTTCGCGGAGCTGGGGCGCCTGGCGGGGGTGCCGGAGACGACGGTCCGGCGCCGCCTGCGCGGGCTGGAGGCCGCGGGGCAGCTGCGCACCCTGGTGCGGGTGCGCCCCGAACTGCTCGGCCTGACGGTCGACGCCGACCTGTGGATGCGGGTGCCGCCCGCGCGGCTGCGCGAGGCGGGCGAGGCCCTGGCCGCCCACCCCCTCACCCACGCGGTGGCCGCGACCACCGGCGAGCGCAACCTCATCGCCGCCGTGTACTGCCCCGACCTCCGGGCCCTGTACGACCTCACCACGGACGTCCTCGGCCCGCTGGGCGTCAGCGACGTGGAGACCGCGGTGATCGCCCGCACCGTCAAACCGGTGGGCGCCGGACGGGGCTGACCGCGGGCCGGAGGGCGCGGCCTCCTCCGTCACACCGGGGGCCGCGGGCCCCCGCGCCGGGCCGGGCCGAGCCCAG
>JAAXOU010000045.1 GCA_012396115.1 Streptomyces somaliensis DSM 40738
GGGCCGCTGGGGTCGGGCAGGCTGGCGGACTTCGGCCCGGTGTGGTGGCGGACGGGCGCGGCTGCGCTGGCGTGGACGGCGGTGGTGGCCGTACCGGCGGCCCTGGTGCTGCGGATCTGGCGCACCCGCGAACGGGACGCCCGCCCGGCCGCCCCCGTGCCCCCGCCGCCGGCACCCCCGCCACGGGGCGCGCGGCAGCTCCCGGACCCGCAGGGCGCGAAGGGCCCGCGGAACGCCGGGGGCGTACGGGAAGCCGGGTGCGCGCGGGACGCTGGGGGCGTACGGGATGCCGGAGATGCACAGGCCGCCGGAGACGCACGGGTTGCCGGAGACGCGCGGGTTGCCGGAGGCGTAAGGGAAGCCGGGGGCGTACGGAACGCCGGGGGCGCACAGGCCGCCGGGGGCGTAGGGGACGCACAGGACGTGGGGGGCGCGCGGGAGTTCCGGGACCCGCAGGGCGGCGGCACTCCGCAGGACGCGCGGCCCGACCCCGGCCCGGACCGGCACCTCCACACCGGACCGCCCCGCTCCGCCCCTACGACCCCGGCACCGGAGCCCCCGCGGCGTGAGCCCTCGCCGGACGGCCCGCGGTAGCGGCGGGGGAGGGCGGGCGCCCGGGGGCGCCCCGCGGGCGGCGGACCGCGCGGGGCGCCCGGGGACGGGTCAGACCAGACCAGTCCATACCGGGTCAGGCCGGGTCAGGTCAGTTGCAGGCGGTCCGACAGGCCCGCCTCGGCGAAGGCCGCCACCACGTGCTCGCGGCCCTCCGTGAAGTGGGCCCAGCCCTCCATGTGGGCCGGGACCACTCGGCGCGCGCCCAGGATGCGGGCGGCCTCCACCGCCATCGCGCTGTCGATGGTGATCAGCGCGCCGTCCCAGAAGATCGAACGCGCCGCGCCGACGAACAGCACCGCCGTGTCCAGCGGGCCGAACCGGTCGGCCACCTCCCGCACCACGTCCAGCGAGGCGTTGTCACCGCTGACGTACACCGTCGGCAGGTCCGCGGAGGCCAGGACGAAGCCGACCACCTCGCCCATGACCGCCTCGGCCCCCTCGGGGCCGTGCAGCGCGGGCGCGGCGGTGACCGTGACCGTGCCGCCGTCCGGGCGGGGCAGCTCGACCGACCGCCACGGGGCGAGGCCGCGCGCGTTGCCGCCCAGGCGGGTGCCGCCGCCCGGAGTGGTCAGGACCACCGGTACGCCCTTGAGGAACTCCCGCCCCGACCGGTCCAGGTTGTCCGGGTGCTCGTCGTGGGAGAGCAGTACCACGTCGATCCGCCCCAGCTCGGACGGCGTGGTGCGCGAGGGCTCGGTCTTGGTCAGGACCGCGACGTCCATGACCGGGTACCGGCCCGGCGCGTCGAACGTCGGGTCGGTCAGGAAGCGCAGGCCCCCGTACTCGACGAGTGCCGTCGGACCGCCGAAGACGCTGACCGGTACCTGTTCGGCGGGGGCGGGCGTACTGCTGGTCATGGTGGACCTCACGGGCGATCGATGGCTTACCCGTGAGTACGGTAACGATCCGCGGCGCGGAACCGGGCGCTCCCTACCGGAAGGGACCTGAAAGGCCCCCTGCCTGGCGCGTCTTCGCCGCCCGCACACCCGCAGCGCCCATAGGGCCCGTACGCCCCACCCGCACCGCCCGTACGCCGGCACCGCCCTACCGCCGCGCGCCCGCAGCGCCCGCCCCGCCGCCCCCGGCGAGGGGAGGCGGCTACCGCTTGACGCCGATCAGGCCGCGCAGGGGGTCGGGGAGCCGCTCGTTGCAGGAGACCTGCCCGTCCTTGGTCAGGGCGTCGTCCACACAGGTGTAGAAGTCCCGGTACGCCAGCTGGAAGGCGAACGCCGTCGCCACGACGACCAGCGCCAGCGCGCCCGTGATCAGGCCGCTCACCGCCGTCGTCGTCTGGGACCTCACCGCCGCCGGGGCCGGCTCGTCCCGGCCGCGCCCGCGCAGCGAGCTGATCCCCCAGTACACGGCGAGCGCGCCCAGCAGCAGGCCCAGCTCGGGGAAGTCGAAGACCGAGAAGAAGAAGCCCCACATGCCCGCCAGCAGCGCGTACCGCGCACGCCGCTGCGACGGGTCCTTCGGGTCCCAGCGCAGCTGCGGGCCCTCCGGCTGAGGTCGTCCCTGCCGGGGCGGTTCGCCGCCGAAGCCGTCCGAGGAGCGGCCCGGCTGGCGCGGGCTCCAGCGGCTGCTCCAACGCCCGTCGCGCCCGTCACCGCCCCCTTCGCCGCCCTCGCCGTCTCCGGGGGCGCCGGAGCCCTCGCCCCCCTCCGCCGGACGGCGCGGCTGCCAGGGCTGGTCCGGGTTCCCCTCCGGCGGCGGCGCGAACGGGTTGCTGTCGTCGGTGGACTGGCGGCCTCGGTCCGGCATGTGGTGAACGTCTTCCCTGTCGTCGTGATACCTCCGCCCCCGCCCGTCCGCCCTGTCGGCGTCACGGGGAGCGGCTCCGCACCAGACGCTACCGCCCGCCCCGGCACCCGTCCCGCGGGGGAGGCGCGGTGTGCCGGTATCGTTGCCGATGGTCGGCGCGTTCGTAGGGTTCCCCGTACCGGAGCACGGAGCGCGTTGGTACGACCGTACGAACCGGCACACCGCGCGTACCGCTCGCGCGGAACCGCACCGCTCACGCGAAAAGAGTCCCCCCGTGCCCCCCGCCGCCCCCGCCACCCGCGTCGTCGTCCTGGTCTCCGGCTCCGGGACGAACCTCCAGGCGCTCCTCGACGCGATCGCCGCCGACCCCGAGGGGTACGGCTCGCGGGTCCGGGTCGTCGCCGTCGGCGCCGACCGCACCGGCATCGCGGGCCTGGAGCGGGCCGAGCGCGCGGGCGTGCCGACGTTCGTCCGCCGGGTGCGGGACTACGCGACGCGGGAGGAGTGGGACCGCGCGCTGGCCGAGGCCACGGCCGCGTACGAGCCGGACCTCGTCGTCTCGGCCGGCTTCATGAAGATCGTCGGGAAGGAGTTCCTGGCGCGCTTCGGCGGGCGGACCGTCAACACCCACCCCGCCCTGCTGCCCAGCTTCCCCGGTGCCCACGGAGTGCGGGACGCCCTCGCGTACGGCGCGAAGGTCACCGGGTGCACCGTCCACTTCGTCGACGACGGCGTCGACACCGGCCCGATCATCGCCCAGGGCGTGGTCGAGGTCCGGGACACGGACGACGAGGCCGCTCTCCACGAGCGCATCAAGGAAGTCGAGCGCACGCTGCTCGTCGAGGTCGTGGGGCGTCTCGCCCGGCACGGCTACCGCATTGAGGGACGAAAGGTTCATGTCGGTGAATAAGCCCATCCGTCGCGCGTTGGTCAGTGTCTACGACAAGACGGGGCTGGAGGAGCTGGCCCGCGGCCTGCACGAGGCGCGTGTCGAGCTGGTCTCCACGGGCTCCACGGCCGCGAGGATCGCCGCCGCCGGCGTCCCGGTCACCAGGGTCGAGGAGCTGACCGGCTTCCCCGAGTGCCTGGACGGCCGCGTCAAGACGCTCCACCCGCGCGTGCACGCCGGGATCCTCGCCGACCTGCGCCTCGACGCGCACCGCGAGCAGCTCGCCGAGCTGGGCGTGGAGCCGTTCGACCTGGTCGTGGTGAACCTGTACCCGTTCGAGGCGACCGTCGCGTCCGGCGCGGCCCCCGACGAGTGCGTCGAGCAGATCGACATCGGCGGCCCCTCCATGGTCCGCGCCGCCGCCAAGAACCACCCCTCCGTCGCCGTGGTCACCTCCCCGGCCCGGTACGGCGACGTCCTCGCCGCCGTCGCCGCCGGCGGCTTCGACCTGGCGGCCCGCAAGCGGCTCGCCGCCGAGGCGTTCCAGCACACCGCCGCGTACGACCTGGCCGTCGCCTCCTGGTTCGCGTCCTCCTACGCGCCCGCCGACGAGTCGGCCTTCCCCGACTTCACGGGCGCCGCGTACACCCGCCGCAGCGTCCTGCGGTACGGCGAGAACCCCCACCAGGCCGCCGCGCTCTACGTCGACGGCGGGGGCGGACTGGCCGAGGCGGAGCAGCTGCACGGCAAGGAGATGTCCTTCAACAACTACACGGACACCGACGCCGCCCGCCGTGCCGCCTACGACCACGCCGACCCGTGCGTCGCGATCATCAAGCACGCCAACCCGTGCGGCATCGCGATCGGCGCGGACGTCGCCGAGGCCCACCGCAAGGCCCACGCCTGCGACCCGCTGTCCGCGTTCGGCGGCGTCATCGCCGTCAACCGCCCCGTCTCCGTCGCCATGGCCGAGCAGGTCGCGGAGATCTTCACCGAGGTCGTCGTCGCCCCCGACTACGAGGACGGCGCGGTCGAGGTCCTCGCCCGCAAGAAGAACATCCGTGTCCTGCGCTGCCCGGGCGCCCCGTCCGCACCCGTCGAGGTCAGGCCCGTCGACGGCGGCGCGCTGCTCCAGGTGACCGACCGCCTCCAGGCTGAGGGCGACGACCCGTCGACGTGGACCCTCGCCACCGGCGAGGCCCTGTCCGACGCCGAACTCGCCGAGCTGGCCTTCGCCTGGCGCGCCTGCCGCGCCGTCAAGTCGAACGCGATCCTCCTCGCCAAGGACGGCGCCAGCGTCGGCGTCGGCATGGGCCAGGTCAACCGCGTCGACTCCGCCAGGCTGGCCGTCGAGCGGGCCGGCGAGGAGCGGGCCCGCGGTTCGTACGCCGCGTCCGACGCGTTCTTCCCGTTCCCGGACGGCCTGGAGATCCTCACGGCCGCGGGCGTGAAGGCGGTCGTCCAGCCGGGCGGCTCGGTCCGCGACGAGCTGGTCGTCGAGGCCGCGCGGAAGGCCGGCGTGACCATGTACTTCACGGGCACGCGCCACTTCTTCCACTGACCCCGGACACCGTGCGCACAGGGGCCGCCCGTCGCCGGGCGGCCCCTGCCGTTCCGCGCGACGGCTACTTGAGCGAGTCGACGAACGCGTCCCAGGCGTTGTCGGAGACGACCAGGGCGGGTCGTGCGGGGTTCTTGCTGTCGCGTACGGGCACGGTGCCGGTGAAGCCGTCAGCGACCTCGACGCAGTCCCCGCCCGCCTGGTTGCTGTAGCTGGACTTGCGCCAAGCGGCGACGCTGAGGTCGGGTCGGGATACGTGGGTCACGGTAGTCCTCCATCGCGGAACGGATGAGACGGGCTGACGCTTGCGGTGACAGGGCCTGAGCTTGCAAGTGGTCGAATGCAAGGGCGTACTCAGCGACTGTCGCGGCGTTCTCGACCAGTTCCCCGGAGTAGGCACTCTCCAAGTACGCCACGGCCGGTCGGTCCAGGAACGACAGGACGGTTGTCGAACCACCCGTCACGGCGTGCGCTCCCCTGCTGAAGGGAAGCACTTGCAGCGTAACGTTCTCCAACTTGCTTGACAGGTCAAGAAGATGCCCAAGTTGCTGACGCATGACGACAAGGCCGCCGACGGGGCGACGCAGGACTGCTTCGTCCAAGACGGCCCACAGGGCAGGGGCGCTCTCGCCATTGAGGAGCTGCTGCCGCTTGAGTCGAGTTTCGAGCTTGCCCTCCAGCTCCTTGCGCACGCTGGGGATCGCGACACTCAACAGTGCGCGGGCGTACGCCCGCGTCTGGAGGAGTCCAGGCACGGTGTCGGCCGAGTACTTGCGGATCCTGTACGCCTGCTTCTCCAGCAGTACGTACTTCCGCGCCCAGTCCGGGATCGGTGTCCGGACGACGTGGAGCCACAGGTCCACGAGGTCGCCGTCGGCCGCCAGAAGGCGGTCCAGGGCCTCCACGACCTGCTGCGTCGGGGTCTCCGTACCCAGCTCGAACCGGGCGATCATGCTGTGGGCGATCGGGATCATCGCGCCGAGCCGCCGCTGCGTCAGTCCGGCGCCGTGGCGTAACTTCCGCAACTTCGCGCCGAAGAGGGCCGAGAGGGACTCGCTCGGGTCGAGTTCCTTGGCTGTGGGCATGCCTGCTCCCCGATTTCCGTTCACCGCGTCGAAAGTCGTCACCCCTGGTGAACGTACCGCTACCCGACGATGCTGGAGGTGCGGAACGGAGAAGTGGACCGGAAAGGGGAAACGCACATGGGAAACGCCGAACGGGTGGCGGCCGAGCGGATCAGGGAGGCGGAGGAGGCGTGCGGCGAGCTGCGCGCCGCGCTGTCCGGGGCGGGGGTCACGCTGCCGTCGCTGGGGCTCGACTGCGTCTCGCTGGCCGCCGATCCCCCCTACCCGCTGGTGGAGTTGGGGCGGTGCGTGCCCGCGACGGCCCGGCGGCTGGCCGAGGCGCTGACCGGGGCGGCGGGTACGGCCGCGGCCGGGGGCCGCTGATGCCGGGGCTGACCGTGCGCACCCTGGAGGTCACGGGGGACGGGGTGCGGGTGGGGGACGTGATCGCGGTGGGCGGGCTGCCGCACGTGGTGAGCGACGTGCGACAGGTGCGGCCGGACCGGAGGCGGCTGGAGTTCGAGGACGGCAACGCCTACGTGCTGGGGCGGGGCCGGCTGATCCAGGTGGTGCGGACCTCGCCGTACCCGGCGGGCGGCTGAGAGGGGGTACGGCGGGGGTACGGCGAAGGCCGTGACCCCGCCCTCGCGGGCTGGGGCACGGCCTTCGCGGATGCCGGTGGAGCCGGTTCAGAAGCGCGGGCGGTTGAACCACGCCGAGGCGCTGCTGTTCACCATGGCGGCGAGGATGATGCCGCCGATGGCGAGGCCGACGACGCCGCCGACGGCGGAGGCGGCCTCACCGGTGGTGAAGTTCGCCAGGCTGAGCAGGATGTACAGCGCCGCGTAGACGATCGTCGTGACGCGCACGCCGTTGCCGCCCTTGCCGAACTTCACCCCGAGGACGATGGCCCACGCGGCGAGCGCCAGCAGGATGAACACGAGCGCGTACCCGAGGCCCGCGAACATGTTGACCTCGTCGTTGCTGCCGTACTCGTTGGCGACGCCCTGGGCGGCGGCGATGCCGATCGCCGCGAAGACGCCGAAGAGGATCTGCAGGCCCGCGACGATGAAGAGCAGGACGCGCGCGGCCGTCATCAGGCCGGGCATCTTCATGGGCGCGGCCGGGTAGCCGCCGTAGCCGGGGGCGGCCTGCTGCGGGTAGCCGTAACCGGCCGGCGGCTGCTGGGGGTGGCCGTAACCGGGCTGTGGCTGCTGCCCGTAGGGGTTGTTCGGGTCGCCGAAGCTCATTTCGGGATTCCTCCGTTGTGCGGGGACGGCGCGGTCATCGCGGAGGAAGAAGGAACCCGTTGCGTGTCCGCCCCCCGGCAGTGCCCGCGGCACTCTGAGGATCATCGTCATAAACGCGCGATAAGTTTGTCCAGCTCGTATCCCGATGCGTTGTGCAAGTGCAACCTGCCGCCGGGGCGGCCCCGGATTGGAACCCGGGCGGGTGCATCCGCGAGGATGGGCGCATGAGCGCCCAGATTCTCGACGGCAAGGCTGCGGCCGCAGCGATCAAGTCCGACCTGACCGCCCGGGTGGCGGCCCTGAAGGCCAGGGGCGTCACGCCGGGGCTCGGGACGCTGCTGGTGGGCGACGACGTCGGCAGTCAGAAGTACGTGGCCGGAAAGCACCGCGACTGCGCCCAGGTGGGCATCGCCTCGATCCAGCGCGAGCTGCCCGCGACGGCGACGCAGGAGGACGTCGAGGCGGTGGTCCGCGAACTGAACGAGGACCCCGCGTGCACCGGCTACATCGTGCAGCTGCCGCTGCCCCGGGGAGTGGACACCAACCGGGTGCTGGAGCTGATGGACCCGGCGAAGGACGCGGACGGCCTGCACCCGATGAACCTGGGGCGGCTGGTGCTCGGTGAGCCCGCGCCGCTGCCCTGCACTCCGGCGGGCATCGTGACGCTGCTGCGGCGGCACGGCGTGGAGATCGCCGGGGCGCACGTGGTGGTGGTGGGGCGCGGCGTGACGATCGGACGCCCGATGCCGCTGCTGCTGACGCGGCGCTCCGAGAACGCCACGGTGACGCAGTGCCACACCGGCACCCGCGACCTCTCCGCCCACCTGCGGCGGGCCGACATCGTGGTCGCGGCGGCGGGCGTGGCGCACCTGATCAAGCCCGAGGACGTCAAGCCGGGCGCGGCCGTGCTGGACGTGGGCGTGAGCCGTGACGAGAACGGCGTGATCATGGGCGATGTGCACCCGGGCGTTCGCGAGGTGGCCGGCTGGGTCGCCCCGAACCCGGGCGGCGTCGGCCCGATGACGCGGGCGCAACTGCTGGTGAACGTCGTCGAGGCGGCCGAGCGCGCGGCGCTCTGACCCCGGAGAGGCCACCCCATGCCGAACGACGGATCCGGGCCGGCGGACTCCACCCGCCCGGGTACGACGCCCTCCGCCCCGGAAGCGGACGCCGTACCGGGTACGGGGCCGGACGCCGTACCGGGTACCGGGCCGGACGCCGTACCGGACGTGGCGCCGGACGCCGGGGCCCGGGAGGAGGGGGACGCGTCCGCGCCGGGCGGCTCGCGGCGACCGCCCGCGGTGACCGAGGGAACCGTCCGGCCCGAAGGGGGCGGACGGGCGGCCCCCGGCGACGCCCCCGCCCCGGCCCGGCAGTGGCCGCTGCTCACCGTGCTCGGGCTCACCACGCTCGGGCTGCTGGTCATCGGGGCCGACCCGTTCCCGCACGCCCCGCGGATCGGGGCGCTGCTGGTCGGCGTCGCGCTGCTGGCGGGCGCCGGGATGCGGCGCGCGCTGCCGTCCGTCGGGATGCTCGCCGTACGGTCCCGGTTCACCGACATGATCACGTACGGGGTGCTGGGCGGCGGCATCGTCCTCTTCGCCCTGATGACCCAGCCGGAGCCGTGGCTGGAGATCCCGTTCCTCAAGGAGGTCGTCCGCTTCACCGTGCGCTAGTACTCCAGCAGGACTTTGCTGTCTGATCTGCGGGTTTCGTCGGGCGGCTGGAGTGTAGCGGGGCTTCGATCACGCGGGGGTGGTCTCATGGAGACCGCCCCTCGATCGTGCGACAACGCCCCAGGCAGTGACAGCGGCGGGCAACTGCTTGGCGTCGGCGGCGCCAGTTCGACCAGCTCAGCGCGTGATGTCGTCCTCGATGTCCGTTCAGGTGCGGGGGCCGGGCACGACAAGCGGCCAGGAGTCGCCGAACCTCCGCCACTGTGAGCTCGATGGCCCCGGCTGTCCCACCTGCTCCGCCCCTTTTTCCCGGGCCTGGTGTGTCGTGGCGGCCAGGAAGGCGTGCGCGAGCATGGCCAGAGTGATGTGCCGGTACCAGCCCGCGCAGCGGCGGACCTCGTACTGGTCCAGGCCGCATTCGTTCTTCGGGGCTGGGAGCACTCCTCGATCGCCCACCGGCTGCCGGCGATCCGGGCCAGCTCCTGGACGGTGACCTGAAGGGGTGTGTAGGCGATGTAGGAGGCGATCTCGTCGGGCTTGCTGATGCCGCGCCGGGCCAGTGCCCACCGCATCCGGTGAGGGACCTCGGCCTGATAGTCGGATTCAGCGACGGCCGGCAGCCTCACCGCTGCCCAGTGGGAGACGCGGGGTCCCTTCGCGCCGTCGCCGCATGAGATCTTCTCCCACGCTTCGTCCGGGACCTGTGTGAACAGAACCTCAATCCGCGAACAGTCCACACTGAATTGGGACTTGGAGACGGCCAGCGCATGGTCGACACCCGACTGTTCCAGCAGTCGGCGGAATCGGTTGTCCTGACCGTAGGCGGAATCCGCGGTGACCCAGGTAATGGGCAGCGGCGAGGCGAGGGCCCGCAGCACCATGTGCCGGGCCAGTTCGCCCTTGGTGGCGAACTCCCGCTCGTCGGGAACCCCTGCGGTGCGACAGCGTTCCCGGTCCTCGGTCCAGGACTTCGGGAGGTAGAGCTCACGGTCGACCAAAGCCCGGTCACGGGCGGAGGCGTAGGCGGCGAAGACGCCGATTCGGCAATTCTCGGTCCGGCCGGCGGTTCCGGAGTACTGGCGCTGGACCCCGGCTGAGGTAGTGCCCTTGATGAACCCGGTGTCGTCGATGATCAGAATGCCGTCGGTCTCGCCGAGCTTGTCTGCGACGTATGCCTGCAGGTCGTCGCGGATGTCATCGGACTCCCACTTCGATCCAGCGAGGAGGTGCTGCAACCCGTCGGGCATGCGGTGGCCTGCCTGTTCAACCGCCTCCTCGTCGAGGTCGTTGATGTGCTCGCCCGCTGTCTCCGGCGCTTCCCGGACACGTTCCAGGACACCGTATTCGGAATGAAGAAGTTGGTCGACCGCTCATTGAAGGTCCGTGCTGTTCTTGGTCGACCTGCCCGGTCGGTAATCTGAAGGAGCGCGGCTCCGGCTGTGTAGCACTCAAAAGGATTTGCCGGGGTGCTCATCCCGGCCGTGTCCAGGGAGGGTGCGAGATCGACACCATAGTGGGCGGCGCGGAGCATCTCGGCAACGTGGCTGGCATGGCGACCTGGTCGGCGACCGGGGTGGCGGTGGGAAGCCGGTGGCGTCGGCCGTGCCAGTCCTCGATCTGCCGGAAACCGGCATGCTTGAGGATCATGGCGGAAAGGCCATCGTTGGCGCCTTTTCCCACGACGCTGCCGCTGAGTTCGGAGGAGATGGTGATTTAAGAGACGGGCACGTGAGTTCCCTGAGCGTGGGAGAGGTGGGTGGGGATTGATGCGCAGGCGTCACAGATCGGCGCCAAGACGCTGGTATTCGGCTTGCAATCAAGGACAGCGCTATAGGTGTTGTATGGACCGTCGTCCTCATCGGCGAACAGGGGGCTGGGTGGTTGAAGCGGCAGAGAGAGGGTCTGCCGAACCTGCGATTTGCCCCGGCCGGAGATCGCTGGTGGTCGCTGCTGCTCGCCTGTGATTCGGACCGTCGGCGGGAAAGGTGGGAGCGGGTGTGTCCCTGACACAGGTGAGAACGGTGTGTCGTCCAATCCGGCAGGGCCGATCGGCCCGTGCAGTGCGGATGTATCCGAAGGCAGGGCAGGGTTGACGGCGAGCCTGGGGCAGGGCTGCGACCGGTAGTCGCCTTCGATGTCGAGGTGCAGTCGACGGTTTCAGCCAAAGAACGTCACTTTAAATGGTGATTTGGGTTCTGTCTGATGGTTTGGTGCTCATTCTCCCGTCATGCGTGATTCAGGCATGCGATTTTCGCGAATCGGGGGTCGGAGAGCGGTAATGCGTGTTCTTTGCCCTGTGTCGAGGCGTAATCAACTCGATGTTTGAGGCCTCAACCCCTTGCGAGATAGACGTCGTCGCTGTTGTTACTCCCGAGTTCCTTCGGGTGACTGAAAGTGCACTAGTGCCTTCCGCCTGACGTGCATAGCGTCCTTCGACTGTGTGCCCTGCACGCATACCCGAATTCCCCTGAGGAAGGTTTCACTTCGTGTCTCCTGACACACAGTTCTCCAGGTCCTTACGACGCAGACGAATATTCCGCACGGCTATCGCGGCAGCTCTGCTGCTGACTGCCGAGGCCGCGTTCACCGCCGGCGGTGCAGCCGTTGCGGCACCTGTCGGACCGCAGGCGGCAGCGCCCCAGACTCGTCAGCCGTCGGAAGAGGAGGTCCTTGCTTCCGACATGGCCTGGGCCGCTCAGCACGCCAAGGGCTCCAAGGCGTGGGCGGTCCTGGAAGCGAAGAAGACCGGCAAGAAGGTCGTCGTCACCGACGAGACGACCCCTACCGCCTACACGGTCGCGAACCCTGACGGGGCGCTGACCACCGAACTCACCACTGGCCCCGAGCGGGTATGGCGTGACGGAGAGTGGCGGAAGGTCGATGCCACCCTCGCCCCCACTGCCGACGGCGGTGTCACGGCCAAGAGTCATCCCAAGGGGCTGCGCCTGGCGGGCCGGGGGGGAACGAAGGCGTCGTCCTTGGCCGCGGCCAGGAACGCGGCCGCACGAGACCTGGTCACGCTGGGAAGCGGAGACGAGGCGGTCACCCTGCAGTGGAAGGGCGGTCTGCCCGCCCCCGTCCTGAACGGCACCACGGCCCGCTACCCAGATGCGGTTCCTGGGGCTGACGTGATCATCGAGGCGACCCGTACCGGCTTCGAGCAGTTCGTCGAGATCGCCGAACGGCCGAGTGCCGGCGACTACTCCTACACACTGCCGGTCAGAGCCAAGGGCCTGACCGCGAAGGCCAACGACGACGGATCAGTCTCCTTCGCCGACGCCAGGACCGGCGAGGTGCGGGCGACGATGCCGGCCCCCGTGATGTGGGACGCATCCGTCGACGAGCGCTCCGGTAAGCACGAGAACCGGGCCCGTGTGGGGATGAAGGTCGTCGACAAGGGCCACGGTGTCGTGGACCTGGTCGTCACCCCCGATGCGAAGTTCCTCGCCGATCCGAAGACGACGTACCCCGTGACGGTCGACCCGTCGACCTCGGTCCTGGGGAACCTCTTCGACACCTATGTGCAGCAGGGCGAGACGGTCGACTGGTCGGCCGACACCGAGCTCAACCTCGGCAACCCCGGCACGAAGAACCCGGACGGCACCTACCGCACCGCCCGATCCTTCATCACCTGGAACACCGCCCCCATCGCGGACGCCCTCGTCTCCTCGGCGACCCTGTCGCTGTGGAACTTCCACTCCGGCAACACCGACTGCACCGCCCAGCCCTGGGAAGTGTGGACGGCGAACAACGCCAGTACCTCCAGCCGCTGGACCAACCAGCCTGCCATGGCCGCAAAGTACGCCACCTCCACTGCGACCCGCGGCAACCCCGATTGCAGCGCCGCGGACGGGTGGATCACCGCGGACGTCACCACCCTCGCCCAATACTGGGCCGGCCAGAAGTGGAACGCCTCCGGCATGGGGCTGCGGGCCTCCAACGAGGGCGACGCCCTGGAGTGGAAGCGGGTCAACTCCGCGAACAACACCGCCAACCAGCCCAAGCTGACGGTCACCTATAACTACCGCCCCTCGGACGGCACGAACCGACAGGCCGGATCCCCGTTCAAGTCTTACGCCGGCGTGTGGGCGGTCAACACGACCACCCCGGTTCTGCGGGACACGTTCACCGACCAGGACGGCGACCAGGTCAACGGCACCTTCCAGGTCTACGACGCCGCCACCAACACCCCCATCACCACCCCTCTCGGCGAGGGGCTGCTCCTGTCCCCGTACGGGGCACAGGGCAAGCCGGTGAGCGTCACCGTCCCCGCCGGACAGCTCAAGGACGGCCGGACGTACAAGTTCCGCACCAACGCCTACGACGGCACCCACTACAACCTCGCCTGGTCCCCCTGGACCCAGTTCGTCGTCGACACCACCGCCCCGGCGGCTCCGGCCTCGGTCACGTCCCCCACCTACCCGGAGAACTGGGGAGGCGGCAGCGCCGGCACGCCGGGCACGTTCAACGTCTCCACGGGAACGACCGACGCCAACACCGTCCAGTACCGTGTCGACCCGTACGACGAGGACGGCCCCACCACGGGCTGGCAGACCGTCGCGGCCACCAGCACCCAGACCGCGGCGTTCACGGCGGCACCGGCCCAGGACGGCAACCACCAGATCCAGATTCGCAATATGGACCGCGCGACGAACGTCGGGCCGATCCGCGACTACGGATTTACCGTCGGCAACCGGGACTACAACCGGGCGCAGAAGGTCGACATCAAGCTGCCGGCCCCGAACGTGAACGCCCCGGACCCGGCCTACCTGGACGGTCCGCTGCCGGCGTGGAACTGGAAGGGCTGGGGCGACCAGACGGCCCGCTCCGCCCAGACCCCCGCACTGCAGAAGCGCGAGTTCACGTCCGGTGACATGACCATCACCCTCACGCCCAAGAAGCAGCGCTCCCTGGCGGGAACCCGGGAGGCGGCCCGCGAGCAGCAGTCGGCCGAGGCCCAGGCCGCCGACTACCCGGACCCGATCGTCACCGACACGTGGTGCCAGCCCAGTCTGTACGGTGAGGCGCAGAAGTCGCTGTTCACCCGTGACGAGGCATGCGTGTTCATCGACGCGAAGTTCACCGCGGAGACGAAGGTGCTGCCGGGCGTGGACCCGATCCGCTACGAGGCACTCTTCGAAGTCGCCTACATGGTGAAGGTCGACCGGAACGGCAACACCATCAAGACGTGGATCCAGTGGAACCCGATCAGCAACACGTTCCCCGCCGAGGACTTCGCTGTCCTGCTCGACACCGCCGACGTGGACGACTATCTCGTCTCCACCTGCTTCGGTTCCGCCTGCGACGGTCCGAAGCCGTTCGACTGGTACGGCAACACGTACTGGAAGGGCGGCAACAAGGCGCCGAACCAGCCCAACGACAACCACATGCTGACCGGTACGGCGACGCACACGTGGAACGGCAACGTCACCAACGCGGCCGGCACCAAGGACGTCGACCTGTCGGCGGACCTGCCGGTATACTTCGCCGGCATGTTCGACACCGGTGTCGAGCCGCCGCCGCTGCCGGACGGCAGCAAGGGCGAATGGCAGGACCGGACCGGCCCGTTCACCTCTCCGAAGGTCAACGTCCGCTGCGACAAGGTCAGGACCTACGGCGCCCCCGGTTGTGTCCTCAAGGACTACATCCCCGGCTATGCCTTCAACACCGCGAAGTATCCGGCCGCGGCCGCTCACACCTGGCTGATCCAGAACAAGAGCGTGCCGAACCGCCTTCTCGGCGCCACGCCCATCCGGCCGCTCCACTTCATCCCCGGCGATCCGGCCCGCGTCGCATCCGGCTGGGACAAGGAGAACTCCCGGAAGGTGATGTGCGCCAAGTCCCGGTCCAAGCGCACCGACGGCTGGGTGCCGAACATCCTGTTCCTCAACCATCCGAAGACCTTCATGCACCCGGAACTCGCGAGCACCGGGACCCCGGACCAGGTCTCTTGCGACGAGTACCCCTTCGCGTCCACCTATGAGTCTCCGGGCATGCCCGCCCCCGACGGTCTGAACCCGGCCGGAGCGGGAGGCGGCGGCGAGTGCATCCAGACCGTCGCCGCCAAGACCGACGACGGCACGGAGCACCTGCTCGACGACACCCGTTACGACGCGCCGACCTGGGCCGAGAAGTGCGGCCGGTCCTCGATGTCCAAGTACGTCAACTCCGGTTCCATGGAACGCATGGGCGTGGTGGGCAACCCACCGTTCCCTGTCGGCATGCGGCTCCTGGACAAGGACGCGTTCTACGTCGACCCGGGCAACGACTGGTTCGACGGCTGTGACCCCATGCTGGACACCGTGAAGTGCGAGATGGCCAAGCCGTAGCCGACCGCCGCGGCACGGCGGAGCCCCGGGCCTGCAGGCCCGGGGCTCCGTCACGTCGTCCAAGGTCGGTCAGCGCACGGGAACCCACTCCACCGATGCCGGCGCAGTCCCGCCAGGACGCTCCCACAGCAGGCAGCCCGCAGCCAGGCCCGGAACTTTGTGTGGATCCTCCGCGAACGGCCCGTGCCCCGACTCCAGGCAATCGGCGACGGCCGTCAGGTAGCCCGTGATCGTCCCGTACGGCAGGGGCCAGAACTCCGGAGGGTTGGAGAACCGGCCCACCTGCCCTCCCTCCGTATCCACGTACAGCCCGTAGAACCCGTCGTCGTCCCCGGCCCACGGCACACGGGTGCGCAACGCCGCGTCGCCGATCCCCGGTCCGGGATTCGCATAGAGAGTGTGCGCTTGCCGCATCTGCTCGAGGGAATAGAGCGCACCATGCGGAAGGAACGCGGCCGGGTTCAGCTCGCCCTCCTCATCACCCTCCACCTCACACCACTCCGTCCCGTTGTGCAGCCCCAGTAGAGCCCGCAGTTCTCCGGGAAAGGCCACGTGCATGCCCGCTTCCGTGGCGGCGATCTCCGCTTCGGAAGCAGGCGCCCCGAGCGCCTGGTACGACATGGGAGCGTGCTTGCGCAGCCATGCCCCGACGCGGTCGAACGCGACCTCCACCTGGTCCTGTTCGCTCACTCTGTCTTCCTCCTTCGGGCCGGTGGGTGAGAGACCGTACGCGCATCCGTGCCGAACCATGGCGTTCTGGACGATGTGCCGACAGCGTTCAGTTCCCGGCCGACGTTCCGTCGAAGCACAACCGGAACGTGATCCGAGGCGGCGCGGAGGTTGGACTCGGGGACGCACGGTGGCGAGTGGCGGAGTTCTCGCATGTCATCTGGTCCACGTCACACGCAGGGAAATCCGCATGCGCACCGCTGCAGCGCGGAGCGGAGACGACTGCTGCCGGAACCGACGTGTCGGGCCCGGCCGGGCTGGTCTCCAGACTGCTGTTGATCGCTTCGGTCGCCGTGTAGCCGACAGCACTCACCATCAGGACCGCCATCGTGAACACCCGTGTCGACCGCGACACTCCACAGCCCCTTTCCCACTGTCATGGGCATACTCGGTCAGCTTACAAAGGCGGCTGTCCCTCATCAGGATGCTCGAACGGCGCGGTTCTGCATCAGTGAGTCAGAAGCGGAGGTTCCGACGACGCGGACCCCGCGGCCAACCGCCCGCAGATGGGTGGACGGCAGCGTCTCGCCACTGGCGTCGGCGACGGTCGAGTGCAGCATGACCTGCGGTTTCGTGGCCCGGATCTCCACCAGCTGACGCGGGCGGACCTTGCGGGCGGGCACCGGGTAGAGGTTGCCGCCGAAGGCGACCAAGCAGTCCTTGCCGACCGGCCGCAGATGCCGCTCGGTCACTAGATGGATGAGTCCGATGTTCTCGGTGGTCGCAGGTGATCAGTGATCGTTTGACTGTGGCTCCGGTGGTCCAGTTGTGCCAGATGCCGGCGGCCAGGGCGAGGAGGCGTCGGCCGGTGCGGGCGAAGGCTCCGGCCGGGGTTCTGCCGCCGTGTCGTTCGAGGCCGAGCCGGCCTTCGAGGGTGTCGATGACGGCCTCGATCCACTGCCGGACCCGGGCGGTCTTCCCGTACCGGGCCGGTTCGTCCTTGCGGTCCGGCCGCACGAAGTGGGTACCCAGGCGCTCGCTGACGAAGGTCTCGAACTCCTTCCCGGCGAAGCCCCTGTCGGCGAGGACCACCTGCCCCGCGCGGACGAGGTGGTGGTCGCACTGCGGTAACGCGGCCGTCACCTCCGGCTCGCCGATCTCGGGGTCGGCCAGGCGCCAGGTGACGGGCATGCCCTGCGCGGTGGTGAGGAGGTAGAGCCGAAAGCCCCAGAAGAAGCGGGAGTGGCTGCGGCGGTATCCGTAGCCGCAGTGCCCGGCCAGTTCGGAGCGTTTGACCGTCTCCCGGGAGGCCGCGCAGGGCAGCGGGGTGGAGTCGATCAGCCGCAGGTCGTCGTTCCAGGTCGGCACCTGCCGGGCCAGGGCCTCGATCACGTGGCTGATCAGCGGCCCGGCCGCGTTGAGCCGCTTGTTGTAGGCCGACTGCTGGGGCAGGTAGCGGAAGAGGTGCCCCAGCCGGGCATGGGCGAAGCGGATGAAGTGCCGGGCCGAGGGAAACCCGAGCAGGACCTGGGTCACCGCCAGACACAACAACTCGGCGTCCGTCAGTTTCGGAGGTCGCCCGATCCGGCGACGAGGAGCCGCATGGTCGTCGATGAACATGTGCAGTGCCGCCAGAAGGGCGTCCAGGTTCGTCTTCACGCACTGACCAACGGGCGCCCTTCGCCATAGTCGCGACCAGCACAGACATCGGACTCATTCATCCAGGGGGAGCGGGCCCGGCGTTCCCGTCACCGCAGGTGATCGGGGCGCACTCCCGGCCGGGGACGCCGGGTCCCCGGCCGGGGCGCCGACGGCCCGGGCGCACCGGTGTACCGGCGGCGAGGGCCGTAGCCGCTGTCGGTGCGGGCGGAGACGCCGGCGGGGGCCCGCTGCCTCATCCGTCTCCGCCGTGTCCGCAGCCCGGTCCCTCCTGCCAGCCCGCTGTGCCCGGTCCTACCAGCCTCCTGTGCCCGGTCCCTGCCTGCCGCAGGTTCCCGCGCCGACCGTCCGGTGCCGCGGTCCGCTCGTGACGCGACCCGCGCCCCGTGACCGCCGCTACGGCACGCCGGGATGTCCCGGACTGCTGGCCTCGCGGTCGTCAACCGTGCCGCACCTCGGAGTTCGCCGCCTCGGATCAGAAGCGGATCTCTCGGCGAGGAGCTGGGAATCGGTCATCCGGCATCGTCGGCGTGGCCAATATGCGCTCTTTTTCAAGGAGTTGACCGGTTGTGCCACGAGTCATGCTCCCCTTCGGGCACCATGCGCAGAGGAGTCAATTGATTACCCGAAGTGACAGACAGGGGAAAGATGTCCAGGAAGCCCGATCTCGCGCAGATGCTGACCATGGTGCACAACGCCGTCCTGCACGGGGACCAGGGGTTGCGGGAGACCCTCACCGAGAACTTCGACAAGATCGACGACTCCAATCGGGCCACTCAGGCGGCGACTTCTCGAGCCGTCACCGAGGGACTCACCCGCGTCACCGACGAGCTCAACCGGATGCGCAAGGACTTCCACAGCACCATCAGGCTCAATTCCGGTGCTGACGCTTTCACCAGCAAAGCCGAGGAGGCCATCGGCTCGTTGCGCGCCGAGTTGACGGAGCTGCGTACCACCCTCGATCACCTCGGTACCCTCTCCCTCCCCGGTCAGGCGCACGCTCCCGCCCTACCCGGCGCGACCGCCACCGCGGTCGACCTCGAAGACGAGGGCGCGGTCCTCCGGTCCGGGATCCCCGCACAGCGCGGTACCGACCAGGAAGACCACGCCTCCGATCCCCTCCTCGGGCCCGGGGGCGATTCCTCTGCCGGGGAGGAGGGGACACAGGACCCAGCCGCCGCGACCGGTGCGGCGGACGTGCAGGAGGGCCGCGGAGCCGGACCGGACGAAGAACGGGCAGCGGCAGAGGCCGCGCCGGGAGCGGTGCCGTCGGTGGAGTCCGTACGCCGGGCCGTTCACGAGGTCCTCGTAGCCGAACTCGGCCCCTTCCACGAGCGGCTCACCGCTTCGGCCGCTCCCGCCGGAGCCGAGGACCGAGGCGGCGATGCCGCCGACCGGCTGCGTGAGACGGTGCGGGAAGCCGTCGAGCAGGTCAAGGGTGATCTCGCCACCACCCTGGAGGAAGTTCGTACCGGACTCGCCTCCCTGACGCAGGAGCTTGCCGGCCTGCGTACGGTGGTCGACCGGTTCCAGGATCACTCCGCCGGAGCCTCCGATCCGGTGCGGGTGAGCACGGAGCACACCGCCCTGCTGCGGACCGCGGCCCGCATTTCCTCCGCGGACCTGCGCTGCCACCGTGACACCTGGGAGTTCCTCACCACCCACACCGCGGGCCACCCGCACTTCCGCGTTCCGCCGCGCGTTACCGACGAGGCCGACGAGCGGGTCTTCACCCCCCTGTCCGGCCGTTCCCTGATCGCGCTGCTGATCAGCCTGCACGCCATCACCGGCACTGCGCCGGACGGCAGCGGCGACCGGGAGTTCGCCACCACGCTCTACGAGCGGATCGAGCAGTGTCTGACCCGTCTCGGTCCCGGCGACGGCGACCGTGTCACCATCACGCTTGACGACCGCGTCACCCCCGGCCCGGCCAATGGTGACGACGAGCAGGACGGCGCGGACGGAGGGCGGGGCGACCGGGACGCGTAGCCGGGAACCGTTCGCCCGGCCGCAGGGTGCCGGGCGATGTGGAGCCGGCCGGGACTGCGCCGGGTGGCCGACCGCACGTCCCGCCCCCGCCGGATCGGCGCCCTCTCGCCGTGCTCCCGGCCGACGAGGAGCCGGGAACCGTCGGCGCCGGGGGCGGGAGGTGCGCACTTCCGCAGGGTGACGCGCACGGCGGAGGCGAAGTGCTCGGTCTGGGAGCCCGCGCCCGTCCGGGTGCCGTCGTACGCGAGGTCGGCGCCACGCGCGAACCGGTCGCCGTCACCGACCGCGGCCGGACCGTCGCCGTACTGGTCGACCCCGCCCACGGTCCCCGCCCCGGGAGGCGTTCGGCAGTTCCGGCGTGCTCCGCGTCCTCGTCGGCCGCTACCGCGTGGTGTACGAGATCGGCGGCCGCCGGGTGCGCGTCGGCGTGATCCACCTCGGGTGCGTGCGTTGACCGCTTCCCCCCGTCGGGCCGGATGACCTCCCGCACCGACGGGCGCCGAACCGACGGGCGCCGAACCGGCGGGCGCCGAGCCGCGATGCCCGGCGGTGGCCCGGGCGCCGTCGAGGCCCGGGGCCGGGGCCGCTTTCGAAGCGGGGGCGCGGGTGGCGACGCCCGTCCCCTCCCCCGAGTACAGGACGGGCGCCGCGCACCAACAGCGTCATGGACGTGCCAAACCCGATCAAGGCGCATTCGGCCCCTGTGGCACGGAAGTGACCGTTCCGGAACGGTGTGGGCACCCTGCCACAACTGGGAAACCGGCTGCCGGTTCCGGCCGCCCCGGCGCCCGCGCCCGTACTCGCCGCCCGGTCCGCCGACGGCCGCCACCGGGCGCCGGAAGCCGCCACCGGGAACACCGGGCGGGCTCCCGCACCCGCCCGCGGGGCGGCCGCTCGGGGACACCGCCGAGGCCACCCGGGCCCGGCGCCACTCGGAGCGCCCCGCCCGGGACCGGCGCCGCCCGGAGCACCCCGCCCGGTGCCCGGAGCAGCGCGTACACCCCGATGGTCGTCGCCCCGCCGGAGTACCGCCGCGAACGCCCGCACCACGTCCCGGAACGGAACGGCGGGCCGTGGGGCGGCCCCCGGCCGTACGGGAGCCCCGTACGGGTGAGCCGGACCACAAGGGGGCGGGGATTCAAGGGGGGCCGGGTCGGATAGCCTGACGCTGGATATCTCCACGTCGAGAGAGTGTGCGGCGACACCGGACACCCCCGGCGCGGAGGACGTCCCGCACCCGGGGCAGGGACCCCCACCGCCAGCTGTCTTACGGAGATCGCACATGACCCGCACTCCCGTGAATGTCACCGTCACCGGCGCGGCCGGCCAGATCGGCTACGCGCTGCTGTTCCGCATCGCCTCCGGTCACCTGCTCGGCGCCGACGTGCCGGTCAAGCTGCGCCTCCTGGAGATCCCGCAGGGCCTGAAGGCCGCCGAGGGCACCGCCATGGAACTCGACGACTGCGCCTTCCCGCTGCTGCGGGGCATCGACATCACCGACGACCCCAACGTCGCCTTCGACGGCGCGAACGTGGCCCTCCTCGTCGGCGCCCGCCCCCGCACCAAGGGCATGGAGCGCGGCGACCTGCTGGAGGCCAACGGCGGCATCTTCAAGCCGCAGGGCAAGGCCATCAACGACCACGCCGCGGACGACATCAAGGTCCTGGTCGTCGGCAACCCGGCCAACACCAACGCCCTCATCGCCCAGGCCGCCGCCCCGGACGTGCCGGCCGAGCGCTTCACCGCGATGACCCGTCTGGACCACAACCGCGCGATCTCGCAGCTCGCGGCCAGGACCGGCGCCGCCGTCTCCGACATCAAGCGGCTGACGATCTGGGGCAACCACTCCGCCACGCAGTACCCGGACATCTTCCACGCCACCGTCGGCGGGAAGAACGCCGCCGAGGTCGTCGACGACGAGCGGTGGCTGGCCGAGGAGTTCATCCCGACCGTCGCCAAGCGCGGCGCGGCCATCATCGAGGCCCGCGGCGCCTCCTCCGCCGCCTCCGCCGCGAACGCCGCCATCGACCACGTCCACACGTGGGTGAACGGCACCGCCGAGGGCGACTGGACCTCCATGGGCGTTCCGTCCGACGGCTCCTACGGCGTGCCGGAGGGCCTCATCTCCTCCTTCCCCGTCACCTGCGAGAACGGCGAGTACCGGATCGTCCAGGGCCTGGAGATCAACGAGTTCTCCCGCACCCGCATCGACGCGTCGGTGAAGGAGCTGGAGGAGGAGCGCGACGCCGTGCGCGGCCTCGGCCTCCTCTGACCGCCCCGCGCCACTGCGGGAACCCCCGCACCACCGCAGGAGCCCCCGGACGGCCTCGTGCCGCCGGGGGCTCCCCGCCGTACGGGGGCGGTCCGCGCCCCGCACCGGCCCGGGTGCCACCGGGCCGGCCC
>JAAXOU010000450.1 GCA_012396115.1 Streptomyces somaliensis DSM 40738
GACCGCGCGCCGGACCCGGCGCACCGCAGGGCGGGGGCGCGCCTCGCCGCCCTCCCGGAGACCGTCCTCCCCGGGGCCGCCCTCCCCGGGACACCGCCGACCGGGTGTCCCGTCGGGGATCCCGCCCCATGGTCGCCGTCCGTGGGGGCGTCGCGGGCCCGGGCTGCGCGGCCCGGGCGCCCGGGCGTCACAGGGTCACGCGGGCCGCGATCGGCAGGTGGTCGCTGCCGGTGCGCGGCAGGGACCAGGAGGCGACCGGCTCGACTCCCCGGACCAGGATCTGGTCGATGCGGGCCATCGGGAACCCGGCGGGCCAGCTGAAGCCCATGCCGTCGCCGGCGGCGCCCTGCGTGGAGCGCAGCTGGGACGTGACGGCCTTCAGGGACCGGTCGTTCATGGTGCCGTTGAGGTCGCCGAGGAGGATCACCCGGCGGTTGGGCTCGGCGGCGATGGTCTCGCCCAGCCGGTCGGCGCTGCGGTCGCGCTGGTTGGCGGTGAACCCGGCGTGCAGCTTGACCCGCACCGACGGCAGGTGGGCGACGTAGACCGCGACGGGCCCGCCGGGGGCCGACACGGTGGCGCGCATGGCGCGGGTCCAGCCGAGCCGGATGTCGACGGGACGGCTGTCGTCGAGCGGGTGCCGGCTCCACAGGCCGACCGTGCCGCGCACCGAGTGGTGCGGGTACGCGCCGGCCAGCGCCTCCTCGTACACCGGCACCATCGCGGGCTTCAGCTCCACCAGCGCCACCACGTCCGCCCCCGACGCGGCGACGGCCCGGGCGGTGCCCTCGGGGTCGGGGTTGTCGGCGTTCACGTTGTGCGAGACGACCGTGAGGTCGCCGCCGGGGCCGTTCTTGTCGGTGACGAGCCCGCCGAAGAGGTTCAGCCACACGGCGGCCGGGACGAGGGCGGCGACCAGGGCGGTGGGCGAGCGGCGCAGCAGCGCCAGGCCGGCCAGGAGCGGGACGAGCAGGCCGAACCAGGGCAGGAACGTCTCGATGAGGCTGCCGAGGTTGCCGATGTCGTTGGGGACGTGGCGGTGCAGGACCATCACCAGCGCCAGCAGGACCGCGCACGCGCAGAGCACCGTGCCGCGCCGCCGGGCACCGGGGCCCCGCCACCGGGCGAACACCGCGCGGACCCGGGATCCCGCGCGCCGCTCCCCCGCGGCACCGCTCCCCGTCCCCGTCATGTCGTCCACCCGCGCCATTCCGCCGTCCTCACGTCCTGCTGTCCTTCCCGTACCGGAACCCCGACCCTAGGTGATGGCCCGTCGGGGCTGCCGCACGGCTGTACGGTCTCAGGGACGACCGCGGTCGCCCGGAGGGTTCCTGGGACCGCCGGCGGCCGGCGGGTCGTCACGGAACCCGCACACCCGCGCGTCCGGCGCCGCGGGCCGGGGGCGGGCGGCGGCGCCGGTCAGGACGGTGTCCACGATCAGGGCGGGGAGGTCCTCGCCGAGGTCGGCGCCGGGCTCGGCGGCGGCGCGCAGGACGAGCGGCCCGACGAGGAGGTCGGCGAGGAGCTCCACGTCGGCGTCCGGGCGGACCTCGCCGGCCGCGACGCCGCGGCGCAGCACGTCGAGGGTGGCGCGGCGGTGCGGTTCGACCACGGCCCGGCGGTACGCCTCGCGGAGCTTCGGGTAGCCGTGGAGCTGGGCGAAGACGGTGTGGAGGGCGGCGGACGAGCGCCGGGCGGCGCCCCGCAGGCGGACGGCCTCCAGCAGGGCGACCAGATCGTCCCGCACGGAGGTGCCGGGCGGTTCGGGGCGCGCGGGTCCGGCGGACCGCAGCAGGTCGACGAGGAGTTCCTCCTTGCCGGGCCAGCGCCGGTAGACGGTCGCCTTGCCGACGCCGGCGGTCCGGGCGATCCGCTCGACGGACAGCGCGGCCACCGGGACGCCCTCCTCCAGCAGCCGCGCGGCCGCGTCGAGGATGGCCCGTTCGGCCGCCTCGCTGCGGGGCCGCCCACGCCGGGGGCCCG
>JAAXOU010000451.1 GCA_012396115.1 Streptomyces somaliensis DSM 40738
GGCGGCGAGCGCGGCGGCGGCCGCGACCGCCGCGCAGCCCGCCACCGCTTCCCGGTGCCGGTGGGTGGTGCGGGCGGAGGCCTCCGCCTGGCGGACGGCCTCCTCGGGGTCGTCGGCGTACCAGGCGCCGAGCGGGGCGATCCGCATGGCCGCGCCGTTGCCCCAGGAGCCCTGGCCGTGGAAGAGACCGGCGGCGAGTTCGCGCCAGTCGCCGCCTTCCCGGACGAGCCGGAGCATGCGGCCGACGGCGGGGCCGTAGCCGCGGTCGGAGTCGTGGTGCGCGGCGAAGGAGCGGGCGAGCGCGTCCTGGTCGACGCGCCCGTGGGAGGCGAGGACGGCCAGTACCGAACAGGCCATCTCGGTGTCGTCGGTCCACCGCCACGGGGCGGGCGGCAACTCGCGCCGCTCCAGCAGGGGACGGTTGGCGGGGACGGAGAACCGGGAGCCCAGAGCGTCCCCCGCGGCCAGTCCGCGGAGACTGGCGAGAGCGCGTCCGAAGCGCCGGTCCGGAGAGGAGTCGGCGGCCATCGTCCCCCACCCTATCCGTGGTGTCCCCCGGACCGGGAGGACGCGGGGACGAGGCTCCCGGCCTCCGGACGCGGCCGGTGGAGGGGCGGTGGACGCGGCCGGACCCGCCGGCGGCCGCCGGCACTGGGGGCCGCCCGGCCCTCAGACCGTCCAGGCCGCCTCAAGGTCCACGACGTCACCGGTCAGGGCGGCCACGTCGGCCGCCAACCGGGCGCGCAGGGCGAGCCGCTCGACCCGCTCGGCCCGGTACTTGCCGTGCTCGGCCGCCGACCGCCACATCGACAGCACCAGGAACTCGTCGCCCGGGGCCTCCGCGAACATGCCGCGCAGCATGCCGGGCGATCCGGCCATCGCCGGGTTCCACACCTTCTCCTGCATCAGGGCGTAGTGCTCGGCCCGGCCCTCGTGGACGCGGCTGTGGGCGACCCGTACGACGTCGGCGTCGGTGAAGCGCGGCTTGAAGCCGGTCTTCACGTCGAATCGGTGGTCGAACAGCTTGACCTGCGCGTCCTTGAAGGTGCCGGACTGCGCGGCGGAGAGCCTGGGGTGCGACCGTGCCATGAAGGAGTCGTAGAAGGGACGGCTCTCCCAGAAGGAGAAGACGTGGGCCACGCCGGGGCGCAGCCGGCTCCATCCGCCGCCCTGCCCCCGGAAGCCGGGCTCCCCCAGCAGCCCCGCCCATTTCCGCTGCCCCCGTTCGAACCCCCGACGGTCCACCACGGTGCAGCGAATCCACTTGACCAGCACCGCGCCATCGTACGGCGCGCGGAACCCGCCCGACCGGCCTTCCCCGCTGACGCTCCGTGACACCATGGACGACGCATCCGGTGCGGAGGGGAGTCGGCCCCTTCGCACGCGGTGCCCAGAGAGGGGGAAGGTGTGAGCAGCCTCAACAAGGGCGTCGAAAAGGTCGAGGTGGCCCTCAAGTGGGACCCGAGCACCGGTGGCGGCCCGGTCCACGACCTCGACGTCATCGCCGCCGTCTACGGTGCCGGGGACCCGGCCGGTGAACCGGCGTACCTCGTCCACTTCGAGAGCCGCTCGCCGGACGGCACCATCACGCTGAGCAGGGACAGCCGTACGGGGCAGGGCCTGGGTGTCGACGAGTCCATGGTGCTCGAACTCACCCGGCTCGCCCCCGTCCACGCGCGCGTGGTGGTGGGCGTCGCCATCCAGCAGCGCGGCGGCCGGGTCGTCTTCGGCGACGTGGCGAACACCTGGGTGATCGTCAAGGAGGGCTACGACGAGCTGTTCCGCGACGACTTCACCGCCGTACGGGACTCCACCGCGGCGACCGTCGTGGAGTTCACCCGGGAGGCCCCGGACACCTGGGCGTACAGGCCCGTGGTCCGCGGCTTCGACTGCGACCCGGACTCCTTCACCCGCCTGATGGGCGCCCCCCGGTAGGAGGCGCGGGGACCCGG
>JAAXOU010000452.1 GCA_012396115.1 Streptomyces somaliensis DSM 40738
CCCCCGACGGCGCCGCCCCGGACGGCGCCGCCCGGGGCGGGCTCCGGGGTGCCCTCGGCGGGCTGACGACGCGGGGCCGGTCGTTCCTGGCGGCCGGGGTGGCGGCGGTGGTGTGCGCGTACGCGCTCGGCCAGCCGGACCTGCTGCGCGTGGGGCTGCTGCTGGCGGCGCTCCCCCTGGTGTGCGTGGCGGTGCTGCACCGCACGCGGCACCGGGTCACGGGCAGCCGCCGGCTCTCCCCGCAGCGGGTGGCCGCCGGCGCGGAGGCCCGGGTGCGGCTGCGCATGGACAACGTCTCGCGGGTGCCGACCGGGCTGCTGATGCTCCAGGACCGCGTGCCGTACGTGCTGGGGCCGCGGCCCCGGTTCGTGCTCGACCGGATGGAGCCGGGCGGCAGGCGCGAGGTGTCGTACCGGGTCCGCTCCGACCTGCGCGGGCGCTATCGACTGGGCCCGCTGCAGCTGAGGCTGGGCGACCCGTTCGGGATGTGCGAGCTGGCCCGTTCGTTCAGCTCGTACGACACGCTGACGGTCGTGCCGCGGACCGAGCCGCTGCCGGCCGTCCGGCTTCCCGGCGAGGCGCCGGGCCGCGGCGACGGGCGGCACGGCGCGCCGGCCCGGGTCGGCGAGGACGACGTCATCCCCCGCGAGTACCGGTACGGCGACGACCTGCGCCGGGTGCACTGGCGGTCGACCGCGCGGTACGGCGAGCTGATGGTGCGGCGCGAGGAGCAGCCGCGGCAGGCCCGCTGCACCGTGCTGCTGGACACCCGAGCGGAGGCGTACGGGGGCGACGGACCCGACCCGTCGTTCGAGTGGGCGGTGGCGGGCGCCGCGTCGGCGGTGGTGCACGTGATGGAGCGCGGCTACGCGGTGCGGCTGCTGACTGACACCGGGGACGTGCTGCCCGGCGACGGGCCGGACGGGTACGTGGCCCCGGGGCACGGGGCGGCGGACACGGCGGGACTGATGATGGACGCGCTCGCGGTGGTGGACCACTCGGACGGGACGGGCCTCGACCGGGCGCACGACGCGCTGCGCGCCGGGGACGGGGGGCTGCTGATCGCGTTCCTCGGTGAACTGGACGAGGCGCAGGCGGAGTTGGCGGCCCGGATGCGGCGGCACGGCGGCGCGGCGGTCGCGTTCGTCCGGGACGGCGGGGGCGTCGGGACGCCGGACGCGGTGCGGCGCCTCCGGGAGGCGGGCTGGTCGGCGGTTCCGGTGCGGACGGGTGACTCCCTCGCCTCCCTGTGGCGGCATGCCGCACCGGGCGCGGGAGCGGTCGCCGCCGGTGGTACGACGGGGCTCTCAGGGGGTTGGTCATGAGCGGTGGCGGGCGCTTGGCGGTGTGTGCCCTGGTCGCCACGGTGGCGGCGGCGTGCGCGCTGCTGCCGCTGGTCGGTGAGATCGGCTGGATCGTGCAGGCGGTGCTGTTGCTGGTGGCGGTGACCGGGGCGGGCGCGGTCGCGCGGCGGGCGTCGCTGGCGCGTCCGCTGACGGTGGCCTCCCAGGTCGCGGTGGGCCTCGTGCTGCTGACGCTCCTTTTCGCCCGGGAGCAGGCGGTGGCCTGGGTGCTGCCGTCGCCGGACGTGCTGCGCCGGTTCGGCGCGCTGCTGCAGGCGGGTGCGCAGGACGTGGGCCAGTACGCGCCGCCGGCCCCGGTGACGGACGGCATCCGGCTGATGCTGGTCGGCGGGGTGCTGCTGGTGGGTCTGGCGGTGGACGCCCTCGCGGTGACGTTCCGCAGCGCGGCCCCGGCGGGGCTGCCGCTGCTGGCGCTGTACTCGGTCGCGGCCGGGCTCTCGGGCGGCGGCGGGGCGGGCTGGCTGTGGTTCCTGCTGGCGGCGGCCGGGTACCTGGTGCTGCTGCTGGCGGAGGGCCGCGACCACCTCGCCCGGTGGGGCCGGGTCCTCGGCGGGCCCGGGTCCCCGGCCGCCCTCGGCGCGCCGGACGGGCCGGCGGCCGCTCCGCTGCGCACCGGG
>JAAXOU010000453.1 GCA_012396115.1 Streptomyces somaliensis DSM 40738
GAGCGGCCGGTACGCCTGCCTGCTGCAGTCCGCCCTACGGCTCGGCAACGAACAGTTTGCCGCCCACCTGGGCATCGCCGTGAGGACGGTGGCCGCTTGGCACTCCGACGCGTCCGTCGTGCCTCGCCCCTCAGCTCCCGCGGCCCGAACAGGGCCAGGTGGTCCCCGATCGCCTGGGCGAGGCACTGCGCCCGCCAGGCCGACGCCAGGATGTCGGGCACCGCCCGGCTCTCGGCGAGGTCATCGCGACTGATGGAGATGAGTCGTTCCGCGTCCATACCCGCAGCCCCCGTTCGTACGACTCTCCGCTCATGGATTCACTACCCAGAGTGAAGCCTTCCGAGTCGAAACACCAGGGGAATTCGGAAATCTGCGGACAGGAGGCCCGGCGTGGATAAATTCATCACTCCGAAGAGTGACGATCTTTTCGCGCGGACCGCCCCGGCGGCCTCCCCGCGGGGAAGCGCCGCTCGTTCCGGTCGATCTTCGCGGAGAGCGCCTCCAGCGGGTCGACGCCCAGTACCCCGCAGAACTGGAGGAGGTAGGCGAGCACGTCGGCGACCTCGTCGGCCACGCGGTGCGCCGTCTCCGGGTCCTCCATGACCCGGTCGGCCTCCTCCGGCGTCAACCACTGGAAGATCTCCAGCAGTTCGGACGCCTCGACGCTGAGCGCCGCCGCCAGGTTCTTGGGGGTGTGGTACGGCTGCCATTCGCGCGAAGCGGCGAACTCGGCCAGCCTGCGCTGCAGTTCCTGCACGTCCGGTCCGGTCACGGTGACATGTCTACCACCGCGGCCCGCCCGTCCCCGCCCCGGCCCCGCGACGCGTCCGCCCCTCCCGGCCCGCGACGCGTCCGTCCCACCGCCGCTCCCCCACCGTGCGCCGCGCGCCCGTCCGTCCCGCCGCACCGCCCCCGGCGTGCGGCCCCCGGGTGGGCGGCCCTCAGGTGTGCGGCGCGGCCGCCGTGGCCGTTCCCTCGACCTCCGTGCCGGCGGGGGTGAGGAGGAAGACGTTCCGGTCGACCCGGTGCATGGAGCTGCCCAGGCCGAAGACCACCCCGCTGCTGAAGTCCAGGACGCGCTTGGCGACCTCGGTGTCGGCGCTGGTCAGGTCCAGCAGCACGGGAACCTGCGAGACGAGGTGCTCGGCGACCTCCCGGGCGTCCGCGAAGACCTGCACCCGCAGGACCACCATGCGGCGCTGCGCCCCCGCCCCGGACTCCCGGGGAGCCGTGCGGTGGTCGGCCCCGGAGGGCCACTCGTCCCGCCCCCGCAGCGGGACCACCTGTGCCAGCCCCTCCCACTGCTCGTCGGTGGCGTCGTACCTCTCGTACCTACTCATACGCCCATCCTGACGCCCTTCACCCGTTCAGCCCAACTCCGACACGGGCTGTGTCGTACCGGTCCGTCCCGCCGGGTCCCGCGGGCGTCCCGGCCGGCGCCGGACGGCGCTCCCGCGGGGTCCGGTCCGGCCCCCGCCGCCGCCGCGACGGAGTCCCGGACCGCGCGAAGGGGCCACCCCTTTGCACCGGCCGTCGCGGGGTCCACAGTGGAAGGAGGGGGACACGCGGACCGACACGTCGGCGCCGATCGCGTCCGGGAGGCCGTCATGGGGCAGCACACGCCGGTACGGGGCGCTCCGGGGGCACGGGTCGTCCGGGAGGGCGCGCGGGCCCCGGGGGCCGCCCCCGTCCCGGGCGACGCGCCGGTGCTGGAGCGGGCCGTCCGGGACGTGATGCGGACGTCGCTGGTGACCGTCGCGGCCGGTGAGACGGTGCTCGCCGCGTGGGAGCTCCTGGAGCGGTCGGACGCGCGGCACCTGCCCGTGGTCCTGCCGGACGGGCGCTGCGTCGGCCTGCGCCTCCGCGGAGAGCGGCAGGTGGACGGCCATCTGGTCGCCGTCGAAGTCCGCGTTGAACGCGGTGCAGACGAGCGGGTGGATCTGGATGGCCTTGCCCTCGACCAGCTGCGGCTCGA
>JAAXOU010000454.1 GCA_012396115.1 Streptomyces somaliensis DSM 40738
CGGCGGACCGGAGGGCGGGCACCCGCGGGGGCCCGCCCTCCGGTCCGCCGCCGGGGCGTCAGCTCAGCGAGGTCATCACGTGCTTGATGCGGGTGTAGTCCTCGAGGCCGTACGCGGAGAGGTCCTTGCCGTAGCCGGACTTCTTGAAGCCGCCGTGCGGCATCTCGGCGACCAGCGGGATGTGGGTGTTGATCCACACGCAGCCGAAGTCCAGCGCCTTGGACATGCGCATCGCGCGCGCGTGGTCCCTGGTCCAGACGGAGGAGGCGAGGGCGTACTCGACGCCGTTGGCGTACTCCAGCGCCTGCTCCTCGTCGCGGAAGGACTGGACGGTGATGACGGGGCCGAAGACCTCGTTCTGGACGATCTCGTCGTCCTGCCGGAGACCGGAGACGACGGTCGGCGCGTAGAAGTAGCCCCTGTCGCCGACGCGGTGGCCGCCCGCCTCCACCTTGGCGTGCGCGGGGAGGCGGTCGATGAAACCGCTGACCTGCTTGAGCTGGTTGGCGTTGTTCAGCGGCCCGTACAGCACCTCCTCGTCGTCGGGCGCGCCGGTCCTCGTGCCGGCGGCGGCCTTGGCGAGGGCGGCGACGAACTCGTCGTGGACCGACTCGTGGACCAGGACGCGGGTGGCGGCCGTGCAGTCCTGGCCGGCGTTGAAGAAGCCGGCGACGGAGATGTCCTCGACGGCCTTGTCGACGTCGACGTCCTCGAAGACGACGACCGGGGCCTTGCCGCCGAGCTCCAGGTGGACGCGCTTGACGTCCTTGGCGGCCGACTCGGCGACCTGCATCCCGGCACGTACGGAACCGGTGATGGAGGCCATGGCCGGGGTCGGGTGCTCGACCATCATCCGGCCGGTGTCGCGGTCGCCGCAGACGACGTTGAAGACGCCCTTGGGGAGGATCGACCCGATGATCTCGGCGATCAGGACCGTCGAGGCGGGTGTCGTGTCGGAGGGCTTGAGGACGACGGCGTTGCCCGCGGCGAGGGCCGGGGCGAACTTCCACACGGCCATCATCATCGGGTAGTTCCACGGGGCGACCTGGGCGCAGACGCCGACCGGCTCGCGCCGGACGATCGAGGTCATGCCCTCCATGTACTCGCCCGCGGAGCGGCCCTCCAGCAGCCGGGCGGCGCCCGCGAAGAAGCGGATCTGGTCCACCATCGGGGGCAGTTCCTCGGTCCGCGTGAGGCCGAGCGGCTTGCCGGTGTTCTCGCACTCGGCGGCGACCAGGTCCTCGGCCCGCTCCTCGAACGCGTCCGCGATCCTCAGCAGGGCCTTCTGCCGCTCGGCCGGGGTCGTGTCCCGCCAGGCGGGGAACGCGGCGGCGGCGGCCGCCATCGCGGCGTCCACGTCGGCCTGGCCCGAGAGCGGGGAGGTGGCGTAGACCTCCCCGGTGGCGGGGTTGACGACGTCGATGGTCCGGCCGTCGGCGGCATCCCGGAACTCGCCGTTGATGTAGTTGCGCAGACGACGCAGTTCGGTGGTCACGTGGCCACCCCTCCTGTCGATTTCGGTGTCCGTGGCCACCCCCGCTCCGGTGGTGCCGTTCGGTGGGTGGAACACCCAGCCTAGTCGCTCATATCACGCTTTCGACAGGCCCGACGCTCCGTCACTTTGGATTTGATGGAAACGAGGGCTCAAATCCATGAATTCCATGGCCCTTGGGTGGTCGGATCGGCGAGTCCCGGCGTGGAGCGGGGTACGGGAGACCCGAGCGCGGGGTGTGGGCGGCCCGAGCGCGGACCGCGGGGACGGCGGCGGACCGCCCCCGCGGCCGGCGCCGCGCCCGGGTGGTCGCCGAACGGCCCCGGGAGGACGGCGTCGCCCCGGACCGTCGCCGGCCCCTCGGAGGCGGCCGTGCGGCGGCGCCTCCGGAGAGCCCTCGGCCGGAACG
>JAAXOU010000455.1 GCA_012396115.1 Streptomyces somaliensis DSM 40738
GCGTCCCGGCGGCCGTCGCCCCGGGCGCGGACGCGCGGGTACGGCCCGACGCCCCTGACCCGTCCGAGGAGGGCGGCCTCCCCGACGCCGAACGGCGCGCCGTGCGGGCCCCGTCGTCCCGGGCCGGGGCCGCCCCCGCTCATCCGGCCGATCGCCGGTCGGCCCCCCGTGGGGAAGCGGGAGGTCGAGGGCGCCCGGAGGCCGGGCGTCGCCGGTCACCGGAACTGCCGGCGGTAGGTCGAGGGGCTGACGCCCATGACGCGTCGGAAGTGGTGGCGGAACCCCGCGGCGGTCAGGCCCACGCGGCCGGCCACCTCCTCGACGGGGTGGTCCGCCGCCTCCAGCAGCGCGGCGCCGACGCGCACCCGCTGCCGGGTGAGCCAGCGCCCCGGCGGCGATCCGACCGCGTCGGCGAAGCGGCGCTCGAACTGCCGCGCCGACAGGTGCGCGACACGGGCCAGTTCGTCGACGTGGAGTCGCCGGTGCAGGTTGTCCAGTGCGTACCGCATCGCACCGCTGATCGGGTCGTCGGGCGGCGCTTCGTCCACCGGGTGTTCCGCGAACTGCGCCTGGCCGCCTTCGCGGTGCGCGGCCACGACCATGCGGCGGGCCACGCGCGTGGCGACGTCGGCGCCGTGGTCGTTGCGGATGAGGTGCAGGCAGACGTCGATGCCCGCAGCGGTGCCGGCGCCGGTGACGACGGTTCCGCCGTCGACGTAGAGCACCGACGCGTCGACCCTCACGTGCGGATGCCGCTCCTGCAGCAGACGGGCGTACCGCCAGTGCGTGGTCGCCTCCCTGCCGTCCAGCAGCCCGGCCGCGGCCAGCACGAACGCGCCGGTGCAGACGGACACCACACGCGCTCCCCGCCCGTGTGCCTCCCGTAGCGCGTCCAGGACCGCCGGGGAGGCCCGGCGGCGCACGTCGGGGACCGCCGGGACGACGACGGTGTCGGCGTACCGGAGCCGGTCCAGGCCGTGGTGGACCACGATGTCGAAGCCGCCCACGATCCGGTGGGGCCCGGGCGCCTCGGCGCACAACTCGAACCGGTACCACCACTCCACGTCCAGTTCCGGCCGGGGGATCGCGAACGCTTCCGTGACCGTGGCCAGTTCGAACACGGGCATCCCGTCGAACGCGAGGCAGGCGACCCGATGGTGGCGCATGGCGGGATCCTAGCGGCGCACGTCGTTTCCGGCGCTTCCGGCGGTGCCCGCGAGGCCGGATCCTCGCCGTATGCACACAGCCACCACCGTTCCGCTTCCCCTGACGTTCGGGATGTTCGTCTTCGACGAGGTCGAGGTCCTCGACATGGCGGGCCCCTTCGAGGTCTTCAGCACCGCCGGCCGGCTGGCCCGGACCGCCGACGGCGAGCCCCTGCTGAAGGGACTGACGGTCGCGGCGACCGCCAGTCCCGTGCGCTGCCGGGGAGGACTCAGGGTCGTGGCGGACCACACCCTCGCCGAGGACCCGCCCTTCGACGTGCTGGTGATCCCCGGCGGCGTCACCGCGGCGGTCGAGACGGACCCGGACGTCATCGGCTGGCTGGCCCGCCGCCGACGGACCTCCAGGCTGACCTTCAGCATCTGCACCGGGGCCTTCCTGCTGGCCTCCACCGGGGCCCTGGACGGCCGCCCGGCCGCCACCCACCGGGAGGACCGGGAGGAACTGGCCCGCCGCTGGCCGGACGTCCGGGTGCGCACCGACGTGCGATGGGTCGACGACGGCGACATCGTCACCTCGGCCGGCATCAGCGCGGGCATCGACGCCAGTCTGTACATCGTGAGCCGGCTCGTCGGCGCCCGTCTCGCCCGTCGCACCGCCGATCAGATGGAGTACGCGTGGACCGGGAGGCCGCACTGAGCGGCCGGCCGGCCGCCCGCCGGCCGCGTCCCCCTGCCACCCGGGCTGTGCACCCGGCGGCACGGCGGGACGGCGCCGGCCCCCGCCG
>JAAXOU010000456.1 GCA_012396115.1 Streptomyces somaliensis DSM 40738
CACCGTGCGCGCGCGGCGGGCCGGGAACCGGGGCGGTACCGCCGCGGTGGCACGGGGCCGGTAGGGCCCGGGCGCGGGGACGCCGCCGGGCGGGCGGGGCGCCCCGCCCGATCACCGGGCCGCCCACCCGGCCGATAGGCTGGGGGAGTAGAGCAGGTGATCGACGGAGGGGTACCACGTGGGCGTGGGGGAGCCGCTGTCGCGGATGCCTCAGATGCGGCTCGACGAGCTGCTGGAGGAGCTGGAGTCGCGCATCAACGCGGTCCGCGGCACCCGGGACCGCGTGCACAGCCTCCTGGAGGCCGTCGTCTCGGTGGGTCGCGAGCTGGACCTCTCCCAGGTGCTGCGGCGCATCGTCGAGGCCGCCGCGTTCCTGGTCGACGCGGAGTACGCGGCCCTGGGCGTGATCGGCCCCGACGGGCGCACCCTGTCGCAGTTCCTCACCGTCGGACTGACGGAGGAGGAGATCGCCAGGATCGGCCCCCTGCCCGCCGGGCACGGCCTCCTGGGCGAGCTCATCCACAACCCCGAGCCGCTGCGGCTCACCGACCTCGGCGCGCACCGGGCCTCGTACGGCTTCCCCGCCCACCACCCGCCGATGCGCACGTTCCTCGGCGTCCCCATCCGGGTGCGCGACGAGGTCTTCGGCAACCTCTACCTGACCGACAAGCGCGGCGAGCAGGAGTTCGACGCCGAGGACGAGTCGGTGATCTCCACCCTGTCCGTCGCCGCCGGGGTCGCCATCGACAACGCGCGGCTGTACGAGGCGTCCCAGCGCCAGCAGCGGTGGCTGCAGGCCAACGCGGAGATCACCCACGGCCTCCTCTCCGGCAGCCCGCGCCTGGAGGTCCTGGAGCTCATCGCCCGCCGTGCCCGGGAGATCACCGGGGCGGCGCTCGCCGACGTGTCCGTGCCCGTCGCCGGGACGGACGACCTCGTCGTCGAACTGGCCATCGGCGCGGACGACGACACCCGCCGCGGCCTGGTGATCCCGGTCGAGGGCACCCTGTCCGGCGGCGCCTACCGGGCGGGCGCGCCGGTCACGACGGCCGGTCTCGCGCAGGACGACCGCTACACCGCCGGCCCGCGCCGCTTCGACGGCCTGGGCCCGGCGGTCGCCGTCCCCCTGGGCACCGCCGCCGAGGACACCCGGGGCGTCCTGCTGCTGGCCCGGCAGCAGGGTGGGGCCGTCTTCACCGAAGGGGAGCTGGAACCCCTCCTGGCCTTCGCCGGACAGGCCGCCCTCGCCCTGGAACTGGCCGAGCGCCGCAGCGACGCCGAGCAGCTCGCGCTCCTGGAGGACCGCGACCGCATCGCCAGGGACCTGCACGACCTCGCCATCCAGCGGCTGTTCGCGACCGGCATGACCCTGCAGAGCGCCGCCCGGCTCGTCCGGCACGAGGGCGCCGCCGAACGGGTGTCCCGTGCCGTGGGGGACCTCGACGAAACCATCAAGATCATCCGCTCCACGATCTTCGGTCTGCGCGCCCGGGAGGAGGAGACCGGGCCGAGCCTGCGGGCGCGCGTGGCCCGCGCGGTGGGCGAGACGGCGACGACGCTCGGCTTCCCGCCCCGCCTGAGCATGGAGGGCCTGCTCGACACGGACGTACCGCCGCAGGTGGCCGATCACGTCATGGCGGCCCTCACGGAGGCCCTGAGCAACGCCGCCCGCCACGCGCACGCCACCCGGGTCGAGGTCGCCCTGCAGGCCACCTCCGACGAGGTCGTCCTCACCGTGACGGACAACGGCAGGGGCATCCCCGCCGGCGGCAGGCGCAGCGGCCTGGGCAACCTCCGGGAGCGGGCCCGCGGCGCGGGCGGGTCCCTGAGCATCGAGCGCCCGGACGAGGGCGGCAGCCGGCTCGTGTGGCGGGCGCCGCTCGCACTCGGCCGCGCCGGGTGACCGCGGACGGCGCGGCCCGGGAGCCCGGCTCGGG
>JAAXOU010000457.1 GCA_012396115.1 Streptomyces somaliensis DSM 40738
GAGGCGAACCGGCACCGGGGCGGGCGCTCGCAGAGCGCGTACAGCCCCGCCAGGAGCGCCACGGTGCCCCAGGGGGTCGCGGGCCCGGCGGCGAACGCCGGGAGGGTGCAGGCGGCGGCGCCCAGCCCCGCGCAGGCGATGTACGCGTGCGCGGCTCCCGGAATGCCCGCCACGACCCCTCCCGCCTCCCTCCGCTCGGACCGAGCGTCTGGCTGGCAGGCTAACGAGCGGGTGCGGCGGGAACGGCGGGACGGAACCGATTAGCACCTTCGGGTGAAACGCGCGTGGGCGGGGCGTCCGGGGGCGCCCCGCCCCGCCCTCTCGGGCGTGCCGCCCTCACTCCCCGGCGGTCGTGGAGACGTCCTGGTCGGGGACGGCCTCCCCGGCGCGGATCATCTCGATCCGCCCCATGACCTTCGCGCGCAGGTCGCTCGGCACGTCGTCGTGCCCGCAGCACCGCTTGACGAGCTTCTTCACCGCCTGTTCGAGCCCGTACTTCTCCAGGCAGGGCGAGCACTCCTCGAAGTGCATCTCGAACTTGGTGCAGTCGCTGTCGGGCATCTCGCGGTCGAGGAACTCGTAGAGGTGGTCCAGGACCTCCGAGCAGTCCGTCTCGTGCGGCTCTCCGCAGCTCATGAGCCCGAGCCCTTCCGGTCGTCCGTCGGCTCCCCGGCGCCCGCGGGCACCAGCCCGCGCTCCCGGGCGTAGCCCTCGAGCATGCCGCGCAACTGGCGGCGCCCCCGGTGGAGCCGGGACATCACCGTGCCGATGGGCGTGCCCATGATGTCCGCGATCTCCTTGTAGGCGAAGCCCTCGACGTCGGCCAGGTAGACGGCGATGCGGAACTCCTCGGGGATCGCCTGGAGGGCCGCCTTCACGTCGGAGTCGGGGAGGTGGTCCAGCGCCTGGGACTCGGCCGAGCGCAGGCCGGTCGACATGTGCGACTCGGCGCGGGCGAGCTGCCAGTCCTCGATCTCCTCGGCCGCGCTGCGCTGGGGCTCGCGCTGCTTCTTGCGGTACGAGTTGATGAAGGTGTTGGTGAGGATGCGGTACAGCCACGCCTTCAGGTTGGTGCCCTCGCGGAACTGGTGGAACGAGCCGTACGCCTTGGCGAACGTCTCCTGCACCAGGTCCTCGGCGTCCGCCGGGTTGCGCGTCATCCGCAGGGCGGCCGAGTACATCTGGTCGAGGTAGCCGAGGGCGTCCCGCTCGAAGCGCGCGTTGCGCTCGCCGTCCGTCTCCCCGGGGCCTGCGACGGACCCCCTGTCGGTCCCAGTGACCGGACCCACCTCCTCCAGCGCCGCGGCGAGACCCGGTGCGGACCCGCTCGAATCGGAGGATAGTCGACCACCCGTCGGCCGTCCCCGCCGGTTTCCCCCGCCCGTCACCCGCGCGGAGCCGGCCGCCGGCGCGGACAGCACCGTCCGGTCCGGTCCGGCGGTGCGCGACCGGCTCGGGCAGATGGTCGAACCCATGCGACGGACTCCCTCTCCTGGCCTGGTGTCGTTCACCGACGGTCAGGACAACAGCGGGGTGCCGTTCCGCATTCCCGGCCGGTCCGGGAGGTCCCCGAGCCACTGCGCGACCCCTTCGGCGATCCTCCCGAGGGCGTCCTCCTGCGTGGTGGCGGCCCGCTTCGGCACGGCGAAGGAGTGGTCGGCCCACGGGACCGCCACGAGCCGGTGCCCGCCGCGGGGGAACTCGGCGGGCTTCCCGAAGGGGTCGTTGCCGCCCTGGACGACGAGCGTGGGCAGGCCGCTGCCGAGGAGTTCGTCCGCACGGCTCCTCTCCGGCCTGCCCGGCGGGTGCAGGGGGAACGCCAGGGCGAGCACCGCCCCGGCGCCCAGGTCGCGGGCGGTGCGGCAGGCGACCCGGGCGCCGGCGCTGCGCCCCC
>JAAXOU010000458.1 GCA_012396115.1 Streptomyces somaliensis DSM 40738
GACGGACCGGGGCGGGGGCTTCCGCGGGGCCGGCCGGGACCGCGGGCCGGTGGCGGCCGGTCCGGGCCGGTGCGCCGGGCCCCGCTCCGGGCGGGGACCGCCCTGTCGGCCCCCGGGTAAAGTGATCGTCAAGCCGCCCGACCCGTCCCGGACCGGCCCGGCCACGCCCAGGGAGGGATCCACCGTGCACGCTCCGCGCATGAGCGCCACCCCGCTGCCCGGCATCGGGGTCCGCTACGACCTCACCACCCGCGAGGACCGCCGCCTGTCGGTGGTCGCCCGGCACGACGGAACGCGGGTGCTGAACGCCTACCGCCGGGACGATCCGGACGAGTGCGCGCTGTCGGTGAGGTTGACCGCCCCCGAGTCGGAGGCGCTGATCGACGCCCTCATGCCCTCGCACCACAGCCCGAGCCTCCTGTCGACGACCGACCTCGGCCTGGTGGCCGAGCGCGTCGAGCTGCCCTCGACGTCGTACTGGAACGGGCGGCACCTCGGGGACACGCGGATGCGGACCGAGACGGGCGCGTCGATCGTCGCCGTGCTGCGCCGGGCCGACGCCATCCCCTCCCCCGCGCCGGACTTCCGGCTCTCCGGTGGGGACACCCTCATCGTCATCGGCACCCGCGAGGGCGTCGACGCCGCCGCCGCGATACTCGGGAGGGAGTGACACGTGCACTCGTCCGCCCTCTTCCTCATCGAGTTCGGCGCGATCATCCTGGGCCTCGGCCTGCTGGGGCGCCTCGCCGGACGGCTGCGGTTCTCCCCCATCCCGCTCTACCTGCTGGCGGGACTGGCGTTCGGCACGGGCGGCCTGCTGCCGCTGGGCGCGAGCGAGGAGTTCGTGGCGATCGGCGCCGAGATCGGCGTCATCCTCCTGCTCCTGATGCTGGGTCTGGAGTACACGGCCGCCGACCTGGTCACCAACCTCAGGACCCAGTACCCGGCGGGCCTGGTGGACGCGGCGCTGAACGCCCTGCCGGGCGCCGCCGCGGCCCTGCTGCTGGGCTGGGGCCCGGTCGCGGCGGTCGTCCTGGCCGGCGTCACCTGGATCTCCTCGTCGGGCGTCATCGCGAAGGTCCTCGGCGACCTGGGCCGGCTCGGCAACCGGGAGACCCCCGTCGTACTGAGCATCCTGGTCCTGGAGGACCTGGCGATGGCCGTCTACCTGCCGATCGTCACCGCCCTGCTGGCCGGTGTCGGGCTGGCCGCGGGAAGCGTCACGCTCGCCGTCGCGCTCGGTGTCGCCGGCCTGGTCCTGTTCCTCGCGTTGCGCTTCGGGCGGCTGATCTCCCGCTTCGTCTCCAGCGACGACCCGGAGAAGCTGCTGCTGGTGCTGGGGCTGACGCTGCTGGTGGCGGGCCTGGCCCAGCAGCTCCAGGTGTCCGCCGCGGTGGGCGCCTTCCTGGTCGGCATCGCCCTGTCCGGTGAGGTGGCGGAGGGCGCGCACCACCTGCTGAGCCCGCTGCGGGACCTGTTCGCCGCGGTGTTCTTCGTCTTCTTCGGCCTGCACACCGACCCGTCGAGCATCCCGCCGGTCCTCCTGCCGGCCCTCGCGCTGGCCGTGGTGACGGCCGGTACGAAGATCGCGACCGGGTACTGGGCGGCGAAGCGCGCCGGCGTCTCCGTCAGGGGCCGCTGGCGGGCCGGCGGCACGCTGGTGGCGCGCGGGGAGTTCTCCATCGTCATCGCGGGGCTGGCCGTCACGGCCGGGATCGAGCCGTCGCTCGGGCCGCTGGCCACCGCGTACGTGCTGATCCTGGTCGTCCTGGGCCCGTTGACGGCCCGCTACACCGAGCCGCTCGCCGGCAGGCTGGGCGCGCGCCGGCGCCGCGACGTGCCCCGGGAGGCAGCCGCGCCGCCGTGCGGGAAGCTCGACCCGGTCGAGGACGGCACGGCGGGCCGCCGCGCCTGAACCGTGCGGTCCGGCG
>JAAXOU010000459.1 GCA_012396115.1 Streptomyces somaliensis DSM 40738
CCGTGCCGCGTCGGGGCGCGGGCACGCATGGCGGTGCCGGTCCGGGGCACCCGGGCGCCATGGCGATGACGGACACGGGGGTCGTGCGGATCTCGGCGCGCGACGCGGCGCGGACGGCGGCCGTGGTGGTGGCGCCGACGCTGGCCGCCGGGGTGATCGTGCGCCGGCGCGGCGGCACGGCGCTGGCGGAGCGGTACGCGGCGGACCGCCGGGCGATCGGGCTGCTCACCGAGTTGCGGCGGCGCTACGGGAACGGCCCGCTGCGCGCGGACGTGGCCGGCCGGCACTTCGCGCTGGTCCTGCGCGCCGCCGACGCCCAGCGCGTCCTGGAGGGCACCCCGGACCCGTACTCGCCGGCCACGCGCGAGAAGCGCGCCGCCCTGGAGCAGTTCCAGCCGCACGGGGTGCTGATCTCGCGTGGCGCGGAGCGGGCCGGGCGGCGGGCCCTGAACGAGTCGGTCCTGGAGACCGGCAACCAGCTGCACAGCCTCGCGCCCCGGCTGGTGCGCGTCGTGCGCGAGGAGGCCGGGCTGCTGCTCCGGTCGGTGGTCTCCGACTCGGGCGATCTGGTCTGGGACGACTTCGCGGCGGCCTGGGACCGCACCGTGCGACGGGTCGTCCTCGGCGACGGGGCGCGGGGGGACACCGCGCTCACCGCCGTGCTGGGCCGCCTCCGGGCCGCCGCCAACTGGTCGGTCGCCGCCCCGCGCCGCACCGGGCTGCGGGAACGCTTCGAGGAGCGGCTGCGCGCCCACGTGGAACGCGCCGAGGCGGGCAGCCTCGCGGCGGTCCTCGCCGCCGCCCCCGCCGAGCCCGGCCTCGACCCGGCCGGGCAGGTGCCGCACTGGCTGTTCGCGTTCGACGCGGCGGGCATCGCCGCCTTCCGGACCCTCGCGCTGCTCTCCACCCACCCCGTGCAGGAGGGCCGGGTGCGCGCCGAGGCGGCCGCCGCCGACCCGACCGAGCCGCACCTGATGCCGTACACCCGCGCCTGCGTCCTGGAGTCGGTGCGGCTGTGGCCGACGACGCCCTTCATCCTGCGCGAGGCGGTGCGGGAGACCGACTGGGGCGGCGGCACGCTGCCGGCCGGGACCGAGTTCCTGATCTACGCGCCGCTCTTCCACCGGGACGCCGCCCTGCCGCACGCGGACCGGTTCGCGCCCGGGCCGTGGCTCGACGGGACCGCGCGGGAGACCGCCGGGTTGTTCCCCTTCAGCGCGGGACCCGGCGCCTGCCCGGGCGAGGACCTGGTGCTGTTCCTGACGTCGACGCTGCTCGCGGCACTCGTGGAACGGCACGCCCACCTGCCCGACCGGCCCGGGCGGCTGCGCCCCGACCGGCCGCTGCCGCGCACCCTGGACCACTTCGGGCTGCGCTTCACGGTGCTCCCGCGGCCCTGACCGCGGGTGGTTCCGGCCGCTTCCGGGGACTTCCGGTGCGGACCGGGCCGCTGTGACATGATGCGATGGACCGGCCACTCACGGTGAGCGGGAGGGTTGTCATGGCCTCAGGTACCGGAAGGTGGGAGCGCGTCGCCTCCGCTCCGCGGACCGGCCACGGACACGCCGGCGCGGACTCCGCCGCACGTCCCGGGGCGGCCGAGACGGCCCCGGTCTTCGCGGCGCTCGCCCGGCAGTGGCGGTCGGAGGGCCGCGCGGTCCCGGGCGCGCGGGACCACGAGTGGGAGGTCCTCGTGGGCCGCCCGGCGTGGCCCGGGCGCTGAGCGCCCGCCACCGCGGCACGTCCCGCCGCGGCCCGCCCCACCACGACTCGCACCATCGCGGCACGCCCTACCGCGGCACGCCTCACCGCTGCTCGTACCACCACGGCACCCCCCCCCCACCGCGGCCCGCCACCGCGGCACGCCACCGCGGCACGCCCCACCGCGGCACCCGGCCGGGCACCGCGCCGGCGGTCGGTGCG
>JAAXOU010000046.1 GCA_012396115.1 Streptomyces somaliensis DSM 40738
CCGGGCACCCCGGGCGCCGCCACCGGACCCGCGGCCCCCGGCGACCCGGTCGACGGGCGCGAGGCCGGCGGGCACGCCTCGCGGGGCGACGGGACGGCGCGCGAGGCGGACGGCCTCACCGCGGACGGCGCGTACACCGTCCGCCCCGGCGACAACCTGTCGGCCATCGCGGACACCCACGAGGTGCCCGGCGGCTGGCCGGCGCTCTACGACGCGAACCGCGAGGTCGTGGGCGCCGACCCCGACCTCATCCTCCCCGGGCAGAGCCTCGATCTGGGCGCGGAGCAGCGGTAGTTACGGGCTGGATGTCCGTTTCCTGAAAATGAGACAAGAGTCTCTTCGCCCCAACTCGCGCCACCTCACTGCCCGGTCCGTCCGTTTCCGCCCCTACCTGCGCAAACGCCCCTGAGGGGCGGTTATGTAAGGGTGGATTGACCTGGATGTCCGCTTTTGATCTCCGGGTGGGTCTGTGCTTACCGTCGTTGTCGCCCGTCACCGCGGGCCCCGTCCGACCGGTAACGCCGAATCCTGCCGCCGGACGACGGGAACAGTCGACGCTTCCAGCGCCGCAGGCAGGAGCGGGGGAACCAAGGTAGGCGCCGGGCCCGGCCGTCGGGAGACGACCGGAACCGGCTCGGGGTGAAGCCGCGCCCAGTGCGCGGCCGGGCACTCACCAGTCCCGAACCCGACAGCTCACCTCGCAGGCGTCGGTGAGGAGATCCGCCATGTTCAATTCCGGCAAGGGCAAGCACCGCCGTCCCTCCAAGGCCGTCCGTCTCGCCGCGTTCGCCGGCATCACCGGTGTCGCCGTCGCCGCCCCGCTGGTGGTCGCCGCGCCCGCCGGCGCCGCGACCGCCGCCGAGTGGGACCGCGTCGCGCAGTGCGAGTCCGGCGGCGACTGGTCCATCAACACCGGCAACGGCTACTACGGCGGCCTGCAGTTCTCGGCCTCCACGTGGGCCGCGTACGGCGGCACGCAGTACGCCCCCACCGCCGACCGGGCCGGCAAGGCCCAGCAGATCGAGATCGCCGAGAAGGTCCTCGCGGGCCAGGGCAAGGGTGCCTGGCCGGTCTGCGGCGTCGGCCTGTCCGGCACGCCGTACGGCGGCGGCGCCGAGCGCACCGCCGAGCAGCCCGCCACGCGCGGCGAGCAGCGCACCGCGCCCAAGGCCGAGACCAAGGCCGAGACCAAGGCCGAGACCAAGGCCGCGCCCCGGGCCGAATCCGGGACCGTCACCACCCCGACCGGCGAGAAGGTCGAGAAGGGCGACGGCGAGTACGAGGTCGAGACCGGCGACACGCTCAGCTCCATCGCCGCGGCCGAGGGCGTCAGGGGCGGCTGGAAGAAGCTGTTCGACCTGAACGACGACATCGTCGACGACGCCGACCTCATCCACCCCGGTCAGCGCCTCCACCTGAGCTGACCCGTGCGGCGGGCCGGCCGGAAGTGTCCGGCCGGCCCCTCCCCGGTCCGGCCCCGGTACGCCCCGCGTCCCCCGTGCGCGGCGTACCGGGGCCCTCCCGCTTCCGGGAAGCACCCCCGCGGGCGGCGGGAGCGGGGGGTGCGCGGAGCGGCCGTCGCTCCACGGCTCGCGTGACTCCGTCCCGGAATCAGCCGTCTTCCCCCTGTTTGCCGCCCCGGTGGGCGGCCGGTCACGGGCGCCGGTCCCCGAGGCGGCTAGGCTCTTGCCGCAAGGCGAAAGACCCCGCACTCCACGCCTCACATCCCAGAAGGAGATGCTCGTGCCGTCCATCGACGTCGTCGTAGCCCGGGAAATCCTCGACTCCCGGGGCAACCCCACGGTCGAGGTCGAGGTCGGCCTCGACGACGGCAGCACCGGCCGTGCCGCCGTCCCGTCCGGTGCCTCCACCGGTGCGTTCGAGGCCCTCGAGCTCCGCGACGGCGACAAGGACCGCTACCTCGGCAAGGGTGTCGAGAAGGCCGTCCTCGCCGTCATCGAGCAGATCGGCCCGGAGCTCGTCGGCTACGACGCCACCGAGCAGCGACTGATCGACCAGGCGATGTCCGACCTGGACGCCACCCCGGACAAGTCCTCCCTCGGCGCCAACGCCATCCTCGGCGTCTCCCTCGCCGTGGCGCACGCCGCCTCCGAGGCGTCCGACCTGCCGCTCTTCCGCTACCTGGGCGGCCCCAACGCGCACCTGCTGCCGGTGCCGATGATGAACATCCTGAACGGCGGCTCGCACGCCGACTCCAACGTGGACATCCAGGAGTTCATGATCGCGCCCGTGGGCGCGGAGTCCTTCTCCGAGGCCCTGCGCTGGGGCACCGAGGTCTACCACACCCTGAAGAAGGTCCTGAAGGACAAGGGCCTGTCCACCGGCCTCGGCGACGAGGGCGGCTTCGCCCCGGACCTGGACTCCAACCGCGCCGCCCTCGACCTCATCATGGAGGCGATCCGGCAGGCCGGTTACACCCCGGGCAGGGACATCGCGCTCGCCCTGGACGTCGCCGCGTCGGAGTTCCACAAGGACGGCGCGTACGAGTTCGAGGGCAGGTCCCGCACGGCCGCCGAGATGACCGAGTACTACGAGGAGCTCGTCGCCTCGTACCCGCTGGTCTCCATCGAGGACCCGCTGTTCGAGGACGACTGGGACGGCTGGAAGGCCATCACCGAGCGGCTCGGCTCGAAGGTCCAGCTCGTCGGCGACGACCTGTTCGTCACCAACCCCGAGCGCCTCGCCCGCGGCATCGAGGAGGGCGCCGCCAACGCCCTGCTGGTCAAGGTGAACCAGATCGGCTCGCTCACCGAGACCCTGGACGCCGTCGAGCTGGCCCAGCGCAACGGCTTCAAGTGCATGATGTCCCACCGCTCCGGCGAGACCGAGGACGTCACCATCGCCGACCTGGCCGTGGCCACCAACTGCGGCCAGATCAAGACGGGCGCCCCGGCCCGCTCCGAGCGCGTCGCCAAGTACAACCAGCTGCTGCGCATCGAGGAGATCCTCGACGACGCCGCGGTGTACGCCGGCCGCAGCGCGTTCCCGCGGTTCCGCCCCGCGAACGGCTGACCGCGCGGGGGCGGTGCCCGCCGCCCCCGGTTGCGTACGTCCCCGGCCACCGTCCCGTACCGTGTCCGGGGACGTCGTACGCGAGGAGGGGCGAACCGATGGGGCAGGACCGGGACCGGTTCTCGACCGCGACGAGACTGCGGCTGCTCGGCGAGCAGACCGCCGCCCGCGTCTACCGCTCCCAGAGCCGCCGCCAGGCGCGCCGCTCCCGGCTCACCGGGCGGGCCGCCTTCCTCGCCCTCGTCGTCTGCACCCTGGTCGTCGTCCTCGCCTACCCGATGCGCCAGTACGTGTCGCAGCGCGCCGAGATCGCCGAGCAGGAGCGGCTGGCCGAGGAGGCCGCCGCCCGCGTCGAACGGCTGCGCGACGAGAAGGCCCGCCTCCAGGACGACGCCTACGTCAAGCGGCTGGCGCGCCGGCACCTCCACTACGTGATGCCCGGCGAGACCGCCTTCGTCATGAACGACCCCGAGGCGGAGGGGCGGCACCGCACCGACCGGGACGGCGACGGCCGGCCCTGGTACTCCACCGTCTGGGACGGCGTGGACCGCGCCGACCGGCAGAACCGATAGCCCGCCGGCGGCCGCCGAAGGCCCCGGGCCCCACCAGTACCGAGCAGGATCAAGGCAGGCATGGAAACGCCCCCTCCGCAGACCGACCGCACCGAGCCGACCGAGGCCGACGTCGCGGCCTTCAGGCAGCAGCTCGGCCGCCCGCCGCGCGGCCTGCGGGCGATCGCGCACCGCTGCCCGTGCGGCGAGCCCGACGTCGTCGAGACCGCCCCCCGGCTCCCCGACGGGACGCCGTTCCCGACGACGTACTACCTCACGTGCCCCCGCGCGAACTCCGCGATCGGCACCCTGGAGGCGAACGGCGTCATGAGGGAGATGACCGAGCGCCTCGCCGCCGACCCCGAGCTGGCCGCCGCCTACCGGGCCGCGCACGAGGACTACATCGCCCGCCGCGACGCCATCGAGGTCCTGGCCGGCTTCCCCAGCGCCGGCGGCATGCCGGACCGAGTGAAGTGCCTGCACGTCCTGGTCGCCCACTCCCTGGTCGCCGGACCGGGCGTGAACCCGCTGGGCGACGAGGCGCTGGCGATGCTCCCGCCCTGGTGGGCGAAGGGCCCCTGCGTGAGCACCGGGTGCGGGGCCGGGGAGGGGGGTGCCCGGTGAGGCGGGTGGCGGCCGTCGACTGCGGCACGAACTCCATCCGCCTCCTGGTGGCGGACGTCGACCCCGTCGCGGGCACCCTCGTCGACCTGGACCGGCGGATGACCGTCGTCCGCCTCGGCCAGGACGTGGACCGCACGGGCCGACTCGCCCCGGAGGCACTGGAGCGGACGTTCGCGGCGTGCCGCGAGTACGCGGCCGTCATCCGGGAGCTGGGCGCCGAGAGGGTCCGCTTCGTGGCGACCTCCGCGTCCCGCGACGCCGAGAACCGCGAGGACTTCGTGCGGGGCGTCGTGGACGTCCTGGGCGTCGAGCCGGAGGTCGTCACCGGCGACCAGGAGGCCGAGTTCTCCTTCGTCGGGGCGACGAGGGAACTGGCCGGGGACGACGAGTACCTGGTCGTGGACATCGGAGGCGGCTCGACGGAGTTCGTCGTGGGCGCCGGGCACGTCGAGGCGGCCCGGTCGGTGGACATCGGCTGCGTACGCCTGACGGAGCGCCACGTCCGCCACGACCCGCCCGCCGCGGACGAGGTCGCCGCGATCCGCGCCGACGTGCGCGCCGCGATCGCCCTGGCGGAGCGGACCGTCCCGGTCCGCGGGGCGCGCACCCTCGTCGGCCTGGCCGGCTCCGTCACCACGGTCGCCGCGATCGCCCTGGGCCTGCGGGAGTACGACTCGGCGGCGATCCACCGCTCCCGCATCCCCTACGGGCGGGTCGCCGAGGTCGCCGACCGGCTGCTGGCGATGACCCACGGCGAACGCGCCGCGATCCCCGTCATGCACCCGGGCCGGGTCGACGTCATCGTCTCCGGCGCCCTCATCCTGCGCGAGATCATGGAGTACGCCGGCGCCCCCGAGGTCGTGGTGAGCGAACACGACATCCTGGACGGGATCGCCTGGAGTTGCACGTCCGCTGAGTGACCTGCGCGTGCGACCTCGACGGCACCGCTCATCACGTCGCGAGCCAGGTTGAACTGAGGGGGTGGCGGGCGTCGGGGCGTCAGAGACTGCGGTAGACGTCCCGTCGGTCGCCCACCTTGACCACGAGGACGACGAGTTCTCCGTCGTTGATCTGGTAGGCGACCCGGTAGCTACCGACCCTGAGCCGGTGGAGGCCCGACGGGCCGGTGAGCTTCTTGACATCGGCGTCCTGCCGGTACGGATCGTCACCGAGTGCGGTCAACGCGGTCAGGACGCGCATGGCGTCGGGTCGGCTGATGGCCCGAAGCTGACGCTGTGCCGCCGTGGTGAACCGGAAGGCGTACTTCACGCCGCCTCGCCGTCCCGCTCGGTGAAGAGATCCGCCAGCAGTTCCGCCATCGTCACGGTGGTGCCGCCCTCGGCCAGCACAGCTTCGGCCTCGCGCGCCAACATCACGTCGGCGGCTTCCTCCAACGCTTCGAAGTCCGAGATCGGGACCACGGCTGCCACCGGTACGCCGTTGCGGGTGATGACGGTCGGGACGCCTTCCTCGGCCCGGTTGATGTGGTGGGCGAGGTGGGCGCGGGCTTCGCGTACGGTCACGGCGTTCTCAGTCATGAAGTCAGTGTACGCATCAACGTGTACACGGCGCATCCGTGGAGGGAAGCGCGTTCGTGCGCGATCCTCTGCCACCGGAACGCCGTTGCGCGTGATGACGGTCGGAACGCCTTCCCCGGCCCGTTCGACGTGGTGGGCGAGGCGCGCGGGCTTCCCGTACGGTCACCCTGTTGCCGGTCGTGAGGTCGGTGTGCGTGCGTGTGTGCGCACGTCGGCATCTGTCGTGGGTCGCGTTCGCGAGCGGGCCCCGGACCGCCCGGCGGGCCCGCCGGGCGGACCCCGGCGGGCCCCCGTGGGAAAGTTCGTGAAGTTCTTCACAAGAAAGCCGTCCGCCGGGACCCGTAAGAGCCCCGTAAGGGCCCTGTGGAAGCGCCGCGCCCCCGGCCGACGGGCCCCGGACCGCCTCCGCGGGTGCGCGGACCGCCCGTGCCCGAGGAGAGCGGAATGTGGGGTTCACCCGGTGTTCGGGTCCAAGCTGCCAGCTCAGCGGGGTGATCAACGTACTCGCCGACCCGGGCGTTCCCCTTCTCCGGCATGACCTCGGTCACGTGGGCGGCGGAGTGTAGCAGAGCCGGCGCGGCATGGTGTGGAGGGGCTGAGGAGTCGCACCCCCCGAAGGGGTGGATACTCGATGGCATGAGCACCACGGAGCGTCCCAGGATCCTCGTTGTAGGCGGTGGGTACGTAGGCCTGTACGCAGCTCGGCGCATTCTCAAGAAGATGCGTTACGGCGAGGCGACCGTCACGGTCGTCGACCCGCGCTCGTACATGACGTACCAGCCCTTCCTCCCCGAAGCCGCCGCCGGCAGCATCTCGCCGCGGCACGTCGTCGTCCCGCTGCGGCGCGTGCTGCCCAAGGCCGAGGTCCTGACCGGCCGGGTCACCACCATCGACCAGGAGCGCAAGGTCGCCACCGTCGCGCCGCTGGTGGGCGAGGCGTACGAGCTGCCGTTCGACTACCTGGTCATCGCGCTCGGCGCGGTCTCCTGCACCTTCCCGATCCCCGGCCTCGCCGAGCAGGGCATCGGCATGAAGGGCATCGAGGAGGCCATCGGCCTGCGCAACCACGTGCTCGAGCAGCTGGACAAGGCCGACTCCACCACCGACGAGGAGGTCCGCCGCAAGGCGCTGACCTTCGTCTTCGTCGGCGGCGGCTTCGCCGGTGCCGAGACGATCGGCGAGGTCGAGGACATGGCCCGCGACGCCGCCAGGTACTACCGGAACGTGTCCCGCGAGGACATGCGCTTCATCCTGGTCGACGCCGCGGACAAGATCCTCCCCGAGGTCGGCCCGAAGCTCGGCAAGTACGGCAAGGAGCACCTCGAGGCCCGTGGCGTCGAGGTCTACCTGAGCACGTCCATGGACTCCTGTGTCGACGGCCACGTGGTGCTGAAGAACGGCCTGGAGGTCGACTCCAACACGATCGTGTGGACCGCCGGTGTGAAGCCGAACCCGGCGCTGGCCCGCTTCGGCCTGCCGCTCGGCCCCCGCGGCCACGTCGACTGCCAGCCGACGCTCCAGGTCACGGGCACCGACTACATCTGGGCCGCGGGCGACAACGCCCAGGTCCCGGACCTCGCGGCCCGCCGGGCCGGCAACGAGAACGCCTGGTGCCCGCCGAACGCGCAGCACGCGCTGCGCCAGGCCAAGGTGCTCGGCGACAACGTCCTCTCCGGCATGCGGGGCTTCCCGCAGAAGGAGTACAGCCACGCCAACAAGGGCGCGGTCGCGGGTCTCGGCCTGCACAAGGGCGTCGCGATGATCGTCATGGGCAAGATGAAGATCAAGCTCAAGGGCCGCCTCGCCTGGTACATGCACCGCGGCTACCACGGCCTGGCCATGCCGACCTGGAACCGGAAGATCCGCGTCTTCGCGGACTGGACGCTCGCGATGTTCCTCAAGCGCGAGGTCGTCTCGCTCGGCGCCATCGAGTCGCCGCGCGAGGAGTTCTACGAGGCGGCCAAGCCGGCCCCGGCGCCCGCCGCCCGGCAGGAGAAGGCCAAGGCCTCCTGAGGCCGGCCGGGGCCACCCGGCCGTCCCCACGCGGTTTCCCACGAGGGGCCGCCCGCCATCCGTGGTGCGGGCGGCCCCTCGCCGCGTCCCGCCGCGCCGCCACCGGCCGCGTACCGGTCGCCACCGGCACCGGCACCGGCCGCGCGCCGCGTTCAGGGCCGTACCCGGAGCCGTGCCCGGGGCCACCGGCCACCCCGAGACGGCCTCATCCGAGGCGGCCCCTTCCAGGACGGCGCCTCGCCCGGGACGCCCCCTTCCGGGACGCCCCCTTCCGGGACGCCCCCTTCCGGGACGCCCCCTTCCGGGACGCCCCCTTCCGGGACGCCCCCTCCCGGGGTGCGTACGACCGGCCGGCGCGCACGGCGAGGGCCGGGCCCCGTACGCGACGGGAACCCGGCCCTGCGGCGGTGCCTTCCGCTACTCGGCCTTGATGGCGCTCAGCATGTTCAGCCTCGCCGCGCTGCGCGCCGGCCACATCGCGGCCAGGACGCCGACCAGGCCGGCGAGCAGGAGGAAAAGCCCGATCCGGTCCCACGGCATGGTCAGCGTGTACCCCGGCAGGCTGTCCCGGACGGTCTCCCCGACCGCCCAGCCGAGGAAGGACCCGAGGGCGACGCCGACGACCGCGCCGTACAGCGAGATCACCACGGCCTCCAGGCGGATCATCCGCTTCACCCGGCGCCGGTCCAGGCCGATCGCGCGGAGCATGCCGATCTCCTGCTGCCGCTCGAAGACCGACATGGCCAGGGTGTTGACCACTCCCAGCACCGCGATGATCAGAGCCATCGCCAGCAGGCCGTAGACGATGTTCAGCAGCAGGTTGATCACGCCGCCGAACGAGTCGCGGATGTCCTTGTGGTTCATGAAGTCGACGGCCGGGTTGTTCCCCAGGGCCTGGGCCAGCGCCTTCTCGTTGGCGTCGCTGTCCCCGCCCTCCATCGAGACGAAGATGGAGGGGAGGTACGGCTCGGGGTCGTGCGGGGCGACGACCTTCCGGTCGATCAGGACCGGCGAGAGGAACTCGGAGTCCCGGTAGACCGCGCCGACGGTCAGCGTGCCCTTCTTCCCGTCGCCGTACGCGACGGCGACGGTGCCGCCGACCTTCCAGCCGCGCGACTCGGCGGTCTCGCGCGCCACCGCGATCTCGCCGCGCCCCAGCGAGTCGAGCGAACCGGCGGTCGGCTCGATCTTCAGGAGTTCCTCGATGGCGCCGGGCGTGACGGCGGAGGCCGAGGTGTACTCCCCGTCGAGTTCCAGGGAGGCCGCCTGCTGCGGGGAGATGGCGGTGACGCCCCGGGTCTTCTCCAGCGCGGTCAGCACGGACGGGTCGAGGGAACCGCCGCTGACCATGCGGACCATGTAGTCCGCCTTGATCTGGTCGGTGGTCGCGTGGTCGAGGGACCGGCTGACGGTGACGCCGAGCACCGACAGACCGGTGACCAGCGTGAGCCCGATGGCCAGCGCCGAGGCGGTCGCGCCGGTGCGGCGCGGGTTGCGGACGGCGTTCTGCCCGGCGAGCTTGCCGGAGACGCCGAACACCCCGACGAGCAGCGGCCGTACGGCGGCGATCAACGGCCGTGACAGCAGCGGGATCAGCATGATGACGCCGATCAGGGCGAGGAACGCACCGCCGGAGACCAGGAGCCGGCCCAGTTCGCCGGCCTCGGCGGCGCCGAACACGATCACGCCGGAGCCGATGGCGGCCAGGGCGCCGCCGATGCCGTTGCGCAGGACCAGCGACTTCTGCGTGGGCGCGGCGTGCACGCTGTTCATCGCGGCGACCGGCGGGATCTTCGCCGCGCGACGCCCCGGCAGCCACGCCGCGAGCACCGTGACCACGAGACCGACCCCGAGCGCGGACAGCACGGGCACGGCACCGAGGACGAGCGGGCCGTCCGGCACCTTCAGCTCGAACGCCGCCATGCCGGAGCGCAGGCCCACGGCGAGCGCGATGCCCAGCAGGTAGCCGGCGGTCGCGGCGACGACGCCGACGACGCCGGCCTCCACCAGGACCGAGCGGGTGACCTGCCGGCGGGACGCGCCGACGGCGCGCATCAGCGCGACCTCCCTGGTGCGCTGCGCGACGAGCATCGTGAAGGTGTTGGCGATCAGGAAGACGCCGACGAACAGGGCGATGCCGGCGAACCCGAGGAAGACCTGGCTGAAGGCGCTCATCTCCTCCTCGATCTCCTCGGCCTGCTGCGCCGAGAGCTCCTCGCCGGTCTGCGCCCCGGCGTGTTCGGGGAGCAGCGGCTCGATCGCGGCGAGGATCCGGTCGTCGTCCGCGCCGGGCGCGGCGGTGACGGTGGCCTCCGCGAAGTAGCCGGGCTTGAGGAAGAGGCGCTGGGCGGTCGCCGTGTCGAACAGGACGAGGCTGCCGCCGGCGCTGACCGCGCCGTCGTCGGTGGTGAAGACGCCCTGGAGGCGGAAGGTCCGCACGGGGCCGTTGGTGGCGACGCGGACGGTGTCGCCGATCTCGTACCGGCCCTTGGCGGCGGTCTCCCGGTCGAGGGCGATCTGGCCGGCGGCGACCGGGCCGCCGCCTTCCACGAAGTCGTACCTGGGGTCCTTCCCCTCCTTCCCGGGGGCGAAGTTGGAGCCCTTGTTGGACCAGCCGACGCCGATCAGCCTGCCGTCCCGGTCGGGGACGCCGGCGAAGCCCTCGACGCGGCCGGTGACGGAGGCGACCCCCGGCACGGCGGAGATCCGGTCGAGCACGGCGCGGGAGAGGCCCGGCTCCCTCCTCGCCTCCTCGGGGTCCGGGTGCGAGGTGACGGCGACCGCGACGTCGTCGTAGCTCTTGGCGGCCTGCCTGGTGAAAGCCTGGTTGAGGGTGTCGGTGAAGACGAGGGTGCCGGAGACGAAGGCCACGCCGAGCATGACGGCGAGGACGGTCATCAGCAGTCTGGCCTTGTGCGCGAGTACGTTGCGCAGGGCGGTACGGAACATGAGGCGAGTCCTGGGGTGGAGGTGTCCGGTGTCGGGAGGGCGGGCGCGGGGCGGCCCCGGTCAGCTGGTCCGGCCCTTGGCGTCGAACTCCTTCATGCGGTCCAGGACCCCGTCGGCGGTGGGCGCGGTCATCTCGTCGACGATCCGGCCGTCCGCCAGGAAGATCACGCGGTCGGCGTAGGACGCGGCCCCCGGGTCGTGGGTGACCATCACGACCGTCTGGCCCAGCTCCCGCACCGAGTTCCGCAGGAAGCCCAGCACCTCGGCGCTGGAGCGCGAGTCGAGGTTGCCGGTGGGCTCGTCACCGAAGACGATCTCGGGCCGGGAGGCCAGGGCGCGGGCGACGGCGACGCGCTGCTGCTGGCCGCCGGAGAGCTGCGCCGGACGGTGGCCGAGCCGCGCGGACAGGCCGACCATGTCGATGACCCGGTCCAGCCACTGCTTGTCCGGCCTGCGGCCCGCGATGTCCATGGGGAGCGTGATGTTCTCCAGCGCGGTGAGCGTGGGCAGCAGGTTGAACGCCTGGAAGATGAAGCCGATCTTGTCCCGGCGCAACTGCGTGAGCTGCTTGTCCTTGAGGGTGCCCAGCTCCGTGTCGCCGACGCGGACCGATCCGCTGGAGAAGGTGTCCAGTCCGGCCACGCAGTGCATCAGGGTGGACTTGCCGGAACCGGACGGGCCCATGATCGCGGTGAACTCGCCCTGCGGGAACTCCACCGTCACCCGGTCGAGGGCGACCACCCGGGTCTCGTCCTGCCCGTAGACCTTGGAGAGGTCCGTGGCGCGGGCGGCCAGCGCGGTGGCGCGGCGTGCGGTCGTCGGGGTGGGGATCACGAGGGGGACTCCTGTCACACACGGGTTCGTCGAGGACCGTCCCATCGTCCGTGCCGCCACCCCCGCCGGGCGTCCGCCCGCGTACCCGTTCGCGGGGCCCTCTGAAGTCTGACGGGACGGCGCACTCCTCCTTCTGAGGGATGACGGCGCCCCCGAGGGACTCACCGGAACGGGTTACGGGGCGGCGCGGGCCCCGCTGGTGGGGCCCCGGCGTGGACGCGACGTGGACGGACGGCGACTTTCCGTCATTCCACCGGAACGGCATGTGCGGCCGCGAACCCCGCGCCGCTGCTGCGCAGTGCCTCCGACGCGCGCTGACGGACCCTCAGAATCCAATAAAATAAGACAACATCGGGCCATCGCCCCGTTGTTCGAAGGGTGCGCACGGATAGGCTCATGTGCCGACGCGGAGGAGTTGCGCGTCATGCCCGGATGGTGGAACGCAGACACGGCGAGCTTAAACCTCGCTGGCCTACGGCCGTGCGGGTTCGAGTCCCGCTCCGGGCACCGACGGCTCGGGGAGGTTCCGGAGCGACACGGGGGTTGCGTGATCGAGACCCAGGAGCGGAAAGATCCTCCCCGAGCACTAGGGTGTTTCCTTTGCTTCCCCATTACTCTGGTTGCAAGGCCGCGCACGGCGGCCATGGAGGAGTGAGATGAGGAGCAGCAACCCGGTCTTCTCGCGACGGGGGTTCAGCCGCGACAGCGGCTACGCGGGCTTCAACGCGCAGCAGCAGGCCGGGGGCCCCGCCGCTGGAACCAACCCGTACGCGACGAACCCGTACGCGACCAACCCGTACGCGCAGCCGGACGTCCAGCAGGGCGCCCCGGTGCAGGCCCCGGCCCGTGCGGGGGCCATGACCATCGACGACGTGGTGTCCCGCACGGCCATCACGCTCGGCACGGTGTTCGTCACCGCGACGCTCGCCTGGTTCCTGCTGCCGGTCGACCCCGCCAACCTCGGCAGGTCGTACGGCATCGGCATCGGCGCGGCCCTGGTGGCCTTCGTCCTGGCGATGGTGCAGTCCTTCAAGCGCAAGGCGTCGCCCGCCCTGATCCTGGGGTACGCGGCCTTCGAGGGCGTCTTCCTCGGCGTCATCTCCAGCGCCGTCTCGACGTACGTCACGGCGGGCGCCGTCCCGCAGGCGGTGCTCGGCACGATGGCGGTCTTCGCCGGTGTGCTCATCGCCTACAAGATGCGCTGGATCCGCGTCACCCGCCGCTTCTACGGCTTCGTGATGGCGGCCGCGATCGGCTTCGTCCTGCTGATGGCGGTGAACATGCTGTTCTCGCTGTTCGGCGGCGGTGACGGCCTGGGCTTCCGCAGCGGCCCGCTCGGCATCGTGTTCGGCATCATCGGCATCGTCCTCGGCGCCTGCTTCCTGGCGCTGGACTTCAAGCAGGTCGAGGACGGCATCACCTACGGCGCCCCGCGCGAGGAGTCGTGGCTGGCGGCCTTCGGCCTCACCCTGACCCTGGTGTGGATCTACCTGGAGTTCCTGCGACTGGTGCAGATCCTCAGCGGCGACGACTGACCCCCCGCGGTCGGTGGAGGGCCCGCCCGGTTCGTCCGGGCGGGCCCTTCCGCGTCGTGCGGGACGGCCCGCGGGCACGGGTCGGGCGGGCGCCCGTCGACGGCGGCGGACCGCCGCCGCGTAGGGTCGCGGTGTGTACGACACGACGGAACTGGACGGGGCCGTGGACCGTCTCGCCGACCGGCTGCGGGCCGCCCCGCAGAGCCGGCTCGGGCGGGGCGCGGCGGCGGAGGGACTGGCGCTGGCCAGGGAACTGGCGGCGCGGGCGCAGCGGCTGGAGGGCGCGGCGGAGGTGCGCGTCATGCCCGACGCGGGGGTGTTCGCGGTGGGCGACCAGCTGGCGGTCGCGGGCGCGGACCTCGCCGAGGCGCTGCGCACCGCCGCGCACCGGGACGGGGCGTCCGGGGCGGTGACCGCCGCGGAGCTGGCGGAGGCGGTGGCGGCGGTCCGCGCGGCGGCGGCACGCGCCGCCCTGTGAGGGGCCCGCCCTACACGGAGGCGATGACCCGGTCGGCGAGGACGTAGACGTTCTCCGCGTCGCCGCAGGAGAACGTCAGGGCGTACGCGCCGGAGATGCCGGACCCGCCCAGCAGGAACGGGGCGGCTCCCCGGCGCAGGGCCTCGGCGAGGCGCTCGGCGGTCTCGCGGTGCCCGGGGGTCATGCACAGCGTGGCGCCGTCCTCGAAGACGTACACGTCGAGCGTGCCGAGCGGTCCGGGACGCACGTCGGTCAGCGCGGTGCGCGCGGCGGCCAGTTCCTCCAGGCGCGCCATGGTCCGCTCGTGGTCGGTGACGACCGGCGTGCGGACCGGCACGAAGTCGGGGTGGGAGGGGTGCCGGCGGCGGGCCGCGGCCAGCTCGGGGGAGTCCTCGGGGTACTCGGGGCAGTCGCCCGCCCCGGCCGGCTCGGAGAACTCACCGCCCGGCAGGCCGGGGAAGTCGGGCAGCCTCGCGGCGGTGGGGTCGTCGACCGGGTCCCCGTCGTACGCGGCGTCGGACCCCGGCGCCTCCAGGCCCGCGAGGTCGGACCGGCGGGGCACGAAGTAGGGGCCGTCGTCGCCGGCGCCGTCGACCGGGCCGGGGTCGCCGCCCAGCAGGGAGGCGGGGGAGTCGGTGGCGTCCCGGGCCTCCTGGGCGGCCCAGAACGCGCGGGCCTCGGCCAGCTCCCGCTCGCGCTCCTCGGCCAGCGCCTCGGCGACGGCCGTGCGTATCTCCTCCGCCATCGTGGCGTCCGAGGAGCGGGCGCGGGGGATGGTCGGGTGCCGTTCCGCGGCGCCGCGGGCGGCGAGGTCGGCGCGCAGTGCGGTGATCTGCCGGCGCAGCCCGTGGACGGCGTACAGGGCAGCGGCGCCCACGGCCGTGGCGGCGGCCGTGGTCAGCAGCAGGGCGAGGGACATGGCGCTCACTGACTTACTCCCGGTTTCTATCGATTCCCCGCACTTCCTACCTCAGCTTCTCCCGGCTGTGGACCCGGTGTCAGTGCATTACGTCACGAATTGGACAGTTTTCTTTGGTGGCCATTTTTCGTCGTCGCGCCCGTGACCTGCGCAAACGAATCTCCCCCGGGAGGTAGGTCACATCCTGGGGGAGATTCGGTCACGGCGGGGACGCGGCGCCGCGGGGAGGGCCGGGCCGGCGGAACCGGGTCAGGAGAGCCGCTCGATCACCATGGCCATGCCCTGGCCACCGCCGATGCACATGGTCTCCAGGCCGAACTGCTTGTCGTGGTACTGGAGGCTGTTGATCAGCGTCGTGGTGATGCGCGCGCCGGTCATGCCGAAGGGATGGCCGACGGCGATGGCGCCGCCGTTGACGTTCAGCTTGTCGAGCGGGATGCCCAGGTCCTTGTAGGAGGGGATCACCTGGGCGGCGAACGCCTCGTTGATCTCGAACAGGTCGATGTCGCCGACGGTGAGGCCGGCGAGGGCGAGCGCCCGCCTGCTGGCCTCGACCGGGCCGTACCCCATGATCTCGGGGGAGAGGGCGGAGACGCCGGTGGAGACGATCCGGGCGAGCGGGGTCAGGCCCAGTTCGCGCGCCTTGGTGTCGGACATGACGACGAGGGCGGCGGCGCCGTCGTTGAGCGGGCAGCAGTTGCCCGCGGTCACGCGCCCGTCGGGACGGAAGACCGGCTTGAGCCCCCGCACGCCCTCCATGGTCACGCCCGGGCGGGGGCCGTCGTCCTTGCCGACGACCGTGCCGTCCGGGAGGGTCACCGGGGTGATCTCGCGCTCCCAGAAGCCGTCCTCGACGGCCCGCTCGGCGAGGTTCTGCGACCGTACGCCGAACTCGTCCATCTCCTCGCGGCCGACGCCCTTGAGCAGGGCGAGGTTCTCGGCGGTCTGGCCCATCGCGATGTACGCGTCCGGCACCAGGCCGTCCTCGCGCGGGTCGTGCCACTCCGGGGTGCCGTTCTCGGCGGCGACCGCGGTGCGGGCCTGCGCCTCGGCGAAGAACGGGTTGCGGGTGTCGGGCAGGGTGTCGGAGTTGCCCTTCGCGTACCGCGAGACGGTCTCGACGCCCGCGGAGACGAACACGTGGCCCTCACCGGCCTTGATGGCGTGCAGGGCCATGCGCGTGGTCTGCAGGGACGAGGCGCAGTAGCGGGTCACCGTGCAGCCGGGCAGGTGGTCCATGCCCATCCGCACGGCGACGATGCGGCCCATGTTGAAGCCCTGCTCACCGCCGGGCAGGCCGCAGCCGAGCATGAGGTCGTCGATGTCCCGCGGGTCCAGCTCGGGGACCTTGGCGAGGGCGGCCCGGATGACCGTGGCGGCCAGGTCGTCGGCCCGCAGATCCTTCAGCGAGCCCTTGAAGGCCCGGCCGATGGGCGAGCGGGCGGCTGAGACGATCACGGCTTCGGGCATCACGGCTCCAGGGTGGGCGGGGTGCGTCTGAAAGGGAAATTACCCCCGTGCGGGGTCGGGGTCACCGCGCGGGGCGTGTGACCCCCGCCGCATTCCTAAGCGGCTGCTCAGCGCCCTTCCGGCGGGCCCGCCCCGCTCCTCCCGCGGACGGTGCGGGCGCACCCGGCCACGCGGGCGTGTCACGCCGGGGCGCCGGCGGCCGGGGGCTCGGGGGCGGCGCACTCCGTGGGGCGCCGCCGGCGGCGGTGCCGGAGCAGGGCCCACGGCGCGCGGGCGCCCGAGACCTCCGTACCGGCCTCCTCCGCCGCCTCCGCCGCCGCCACGGCCACCGGCAGCACGCCCTCCCCCCGGTCCGCCTCCGGCCGCTCCGGGCCGGGCCACGCGCCCAGGGCCGCGCACACCGTCGGCAGCACCGCCATCGCCGCCGTGGCGTACCCCTCCGCCGACGGATGGTAGTTGTCGGCGCCGAACATCTCCCGGGGGTTCGCCGCGAACTCCGGGCCCAGCAGGTCGCCCAGCGACACGGTCCGGCCGCCCCGCTCCACGACCGCGATCGTCTGCGCCGCCGCCAGCTGCCGCGACAACCGCCGGGCCAGCCAGCGCAGCGGCTGGTACACCGGCTCGATGGTGCCCAGGTCGGGGCAGGTGCCGACGACCACCTCGGCGCCCGCGTCGCGCAGCCGCCGCACCGCCTCCGACAGGTGCCGCACGGACTGCGTGAGCGGCACCCGGTGGGTGACGTCGTTCGCACCGATCATGATCACGCAGGCGTCCGGGGCCCGTTCCGGGTCCGCCAGCAGCAGGGCGACCTGCCGTTCCAGGTCGTCGGAGCGGGCGCCGGGCAGGGCGACGTTCCGCAGTTCCACGGACCGCTCGGCCACCTGGGCGAGCCCGGACGCGAGCAGCGCGCCCGGAGTCTGGCCGACGCGCCGCACCCCCTGGCCCGCGGCCGTGGAGTCCCCCAGCACGGCGAGCCGCAGCGGGTCCCCGTCGAAGCCGCGCCCGTACAACCCGTCCGCCGTCGGCGGGAGCGGCGCGCCGCCGCCCACGGACCGCCTCGCCAGCCGGACCTCGGCCAGCAGCAACCCCGCCGCGGCCACCCCCAGCAGGCCGGCGCCCCCGCCCCCGTACGCCGCGCCCACGGCGATCCGCCGCGCCACCCTCGCCCTCGACATGGACGTGGCCACCTCCTCCGTACGGTCTGTGGGCTACCTGCCCGGGAACGGTGCCCGGTTACGCATCCGCTCGGCTTACGCTGACTGGACCATCACGGAGACCCCGGAGACTTACGGTGCAAATCCACGACTCGATGATCAGCCTGGTCGGCAACACCCCGCTGGTGAAGCTCAACAGCGTGACCGCCGGCATCCAGGCCACGGTCCTGGCCAAGGTCGAGTACTTCAACCCCGGCGGTTCGGTGAAGGACCGCATCGCCCTGCGCATGATCGAGGCCGCGGAGAAGAGCGGCGAGCTCGCACCCGGCGGCACCATCGTCGAGCCGACGTCCGGCAACACGGGCGTGGGACTGGCGATCGTGGCCCAGCGGAAGGGCTACAAGTGCGTCTTCGTCTGCCCCGACAAGGTGTCCGCCGACAAGATCAACGTGCTGCGCGCGTACGGCGCCGAGGTCGTCGTCTGCCCCACGGCGGTCGCCCCCGAGCACCCCGACTCGTACTACAACGTCTCCGACCGCCTCGTGCGCGAGATCCCCGGCGCCTGGAAGCCGGACCAGTACTCGAACCCGGACAACCCCCGTTCGCACTACGAGACGACCGGCCCCGAGCTGTGGGAGCAGACGGACGGGCGGATCACCCACTTCGTCGCCGGCGTCGGCACGGGCGGCACCATCTCCGGCACCGGCCGTTACCTCAAGGAGGTCAGCGGGGGCGGGGTCAGGGTCGTCGGAGCCGACCCGGAGGGCTCGGTCTACTCCGGCGGGTCGGGCCGCCCGTACCTGGTCGAGGGCGTCGGCGAGGACTTCTGGCCGTCCGCCTACGACCGGACGGTGACCGACGAGATCGTCGCCGTCTCCGACAAGGACTCCTTCCAGATGACCCGCCGCCTCGCCAAGGAGGAGGGCCTCCTCGTCGGCGGCTCCTGCGGCATGGCCGTCGTCGCGGCGCTGCGCGTCGCCGAGGGGCTCGGCCCGGACGACGTGGTGGTCGTCCTGCTGCCGGACAGCGGCCGCGGCTACCTCTCCAAGATCTTCAACGACGAGTGGATGGCGGACTACGGCTTCCTGGAGGACGCCGGCCCGTCCGCGCGCGTCGGGGACGTGCTCCGCCACAAGGAGGGCGGCATCCCGAAGCTGGTGCACATGCACCCCGGGGAGACGGTCGGCGAGGCGATCGAGGTGCTCCGCGAGTACGGCGTGTCGCAGATGCCCATCGTCAAGCCGGGCGCCGGCCACCCGGACGTGATGGCCGCCGAGGTCGTCGGCTCGGTCGTCGAGCGGGAGCTGCTGGAGGCGCTGTTCACCCAGCGCGCCTCCCTCGGCGACCCGCTGGAGAAGCACATGAGCGCCCCGCTCCCGCAGGTCGGCTCGGGCGAGCCGGTCGAGGACCTGATGACCGTCCTCGGAGCGGCGGACGCGGCGATCGTGCTGGTCGAGGGCAAGCCGACCGGTCTGGTCAGCCGCCAGGACCTGCTCACCTTCCTGGCCCGCGACGGCAGGTGACGGCCGGGCGGACGGGGTGAGGGCCGCGCGCGCCGGCCCGCGGCGCGCGGCCGGGCGGACGGGGTTCGCGCGAACGGTACGGGGACGACACGCGGCGGAAGCATCCGCTTGACACGTGCCCGGCACCGTGGGGGTCGTCGGCGTCACGGACCTCCGGAGCGGCTCCCGGACCCCGCCGACGCCGCGGACGCGGCGACCGGCCCCGGACCCGGGCCCGTGTCCCCCGCGGGGACCGCCGTCGTCACGCCCCCCGGGACCCCGGGGATGCGGCGGTCCCCGCGCGAAACGCTCGGTACACGAGGAGGGGAGCCGGTCCGAACGGACCGGCTCCCCTCCGCCGTTCCCGCCCCCCCGGAGCGCGGTGGGCGGCCGGGGACCGGTGCCCGCCCGGGGACGCGCTCACCCGGTGCCGGTGCCGGTGCCGGTGTTCGCGTTCGTACTCCGCGCCGGTGCCGGGCCGTCGCCGCGCGGGGTCCCGGAGGCGTCAGTACGTCGCCTCCGCCCAGAAGCCGAACACCCTCTTGAAGCCGGCCCGCACGGCCCCGCGCCGCGTGAGGACCGACCGGTCGACGCCGGCGAACAGGACCGCGAGGGCGAGGTCCGCGGGCAGCACCCGCCCCGTCGCCCGCACGGTCAGTCTCCTGCCGCCCGCGATGCCCGACCGGCGCACGGTGACGGCGACCCCGGGGTCCTCGTCGTCGGCGAGCCGCGTCAGCCGGTACGCGTGCTTGCCGACCGCCGTCAGCCGGTAGTCGTCGCCCAGGTGCCGCAGCCGCAGGGAACGGCCACGGCGGGTGAGGGCCCACCGGCGCCGGTCCAGGCCGACGAGCCGGCCGCCGACCCGGCACGTCGCGCGGTTCAGGGTGGGCATGGAGACGAGGTCCGAGAGCAGGCCGCGGGTCTCGAACGTGGCTGTGGGGATGTTGTCGCCGCCCGCCTCGGTCACGATGGCGCCGGAGACGTGCGGGAGCGCCGGCCAGACCACCCGGATCTCGCCGAACTCCGGGGACGCGCCTCGCCAGCCGTACTGCGGCCGGCCGCCCGGCTCACGCCGCTTCTCGTGTGCGAACGTGAACGGGGAGATGGTGGTGTGCATGGTTTCCTCGTCGGTCGAACGGGTCCGGGGCGCCGCCCGGCTTCTCGGTGCCGTCGGCGATGTCGTTTCCGAGGCCCCCCGCCTCGCCGAGGGCCCGGTCCTCGGCTCTGCCGACGGCCTCGTGGCCGTCCCGGGTCGGGCGCCGGCGTACACGACACCCGCACCGATCGCCGGGGCGGCCGTGGCCGGGTGGCTGGCGATCGGGTGGGCCGTGACCGGGTCGCGCGCCGCGGTGAGCGCCGTCGTGGGGGCGTTGAACGCGGTGCCGCCGGGGTCGGTGGCGGACCCGGGGGACGCGGGGGGGGGACCGGCCCCGGTCACGTCGGTGTCGTACGCCGCCGGGTCGGCCGCGCCGTGGCCGTGGCCGTGGCCGTGGGCCGCCCGACGGCGGGCGGCCGGTTCGGACGCGTCGGGGTGTCCTGCCGCGCCGCCGCCCCGGACCGCGGCCGGGTCCCGTCCCCGTCGAACCCCATGGTGCGCCGACCCCCGATGCCGTTGAGCGAGTACGCGCCGGTTTCGTGTACGAAGCCGTGCGGCTCCGGAAGCGGTCACGCATGGTGGACGGTTTCGGCCCCCGGTGTCAACCGCGCTTCCGAGCCGCGGACCCGGGGATCCACGGAGACCCGGTGGGGAGGTGGGGCGGGGCGGCGGCGAAGGCGGAGCCACGGTGCCGCGTCACCCTTAGGCCACGGGCGGTGGCCGGCCCGCCCGGTCGCCCGCCCGCCGCGGGCGACCCGGGCCTCCCGCTTCCCCGGCGGAGCGGGTCTTGCATATGGTCTATTCAGTCACTCCGGTGACTGAATAGACCAGAGCGGAGGACAGGGGCACCGGCATGAACGACACCCCCGGCGCACGGCTCCAGGCGCTGTTCGACGGCCACCGGCTGACGCCGACGCAGCGGCGGATCGCCCACTGGATGGTGCGGCGCGCCGCCGACGTGCCGTTCCTGTCCAGCGTGGAGCTGGCCGAACTGGCGGGGGTCAGCCAGCCGTCCGTCACCCGCTTCGCCGTCGCCCTCGGCTTCGACGGCTACCCCGCGCTGCGCAGGCACCTGCGCGAGGTCGCTCCCGCCGAGCCGGCCCGCACCGACGGCGGCGGCGCCCCCGCCGCGGACGCCGCGGCCAACGAGTACCAGCAGGCCGTCCACGCCGAGATCGAGAACCTCCGCCACCTCGCGGAGCTGCTCGCCAACCCCGCGCCCGCCGAGCGCGCCGGCCGGCTGCTCGCCGCCTCCCGGCCGCTGCCGGTCCTCGGGCTGCGCGCCGCCGCCGCCCAGGCCCGCGGCTTCGCGTACTTCGCCGCCAAGGTCCATCCGGACGTGCGGGTCCTCGACGAGGGCGGCTCCGTGCTCACCGACAGGATCGACGCCGCCGTACGGGCCGGGGCGAGCGCCCTGCTGTGCTTCGCGCTGCCCCGCCACCCGCGCGAGGTGGTCGACGCGCTGGAGTACGCCAGGGCCGCCGGGCTGACCGTGGTGACCGTCGCCGACTCGGCGTTCGCACCGGTGGCCCGCCACAGCGACCTGCTTCTCCCGGCCGCCGTCGGCACCGCCCTCGCCTTCGACACGGCGTGCGGGCCCATGCTGCTCGGCCGGGTGCTGCTGGAGGCGATGTGCGACGGGCTGCCGGACGCACAGGCCCGGCTGGAGGAGTTCGACGCGCGGGCCGCCGCGCGCGGGCTGTTCGTCGAGTAGCGCGGGCCCGCCGCGCGCGGGCCGTTCACCGGGGGTCCGGGGGGACCGCGCGGGCCGCCGGTACCCTGCCGGGCACGCATCCGCATCGCAACCGAGGCAGGAGGAGGACGGGACGTGGCGCGCGGAGGTCAGGTGCTGGCGAGGGTGGCCGTGGCGGTACGGGCCGGGGCGGCGCCCCTGTTGTGGTCGGGGCTCCTCGGGGCGGCCGTGGGGACGCTGCCGCCCGGACTGACGGGGCGGCGCATCGGCCTGCTCGCGGGGGCCGCGCTGTTCCCGGCGGCGGCCGCGGCGGTGTTCCTCGCCCGGCGCGGCCGGTACGCGGCGTCGGCCGCCGCCGCCGTGCGGG
>JAAXOU010000460.1 GCA_012396115.1 Streptomyces somaliensis DSM 40738
CGCCCGGCGGCGCCGTCAGGCCGCGGGGTGGCGCAGCAGCGCGAGCGCCGGGTCGACCAGGCCCCGGTACCGGCGTTCGGCGAGCGCGTCCGGCATGCGGCGGAGGGCCGTCTCGCGCAGGGCCCGGGCCACCGGGTTCCGCCAGCGGGCGACCGTCCCGCCGTACCGGGAGGCCAGTTGCACCGCGCGCACGCGGCGGTGCCGCAGCGCGCGGTACCGGTCCGGCGCGCCCTCCACCCCCGCGCGGAGGGCCAGCGCCAGCGCGTACGCGTCCTCGACGGCCATCGCCGCGCCCTGCCCCAGGTGCGGGGTCATCGCGTGCGCCGCGTCGCCCACGAGCAGCACCCGCCCCCGCCCCCACACCGGGGCGTCCAGCTCCTCCAGGTCGTGGTGGAGGGGCGGGGGTCCGGTCAGCGAGTCGAGGAGGCGGGCCGGGGCGCCCCGGTGGTGGGCGAAGACGCGGCGGAACCCGTCCGGCCACGCGGGCGCGGGCGCCCGGCGCGGGGCGGTGCGGACGAGGTAGTAGTACAGCCGGCCGCCGGGCAGCGGCACGAGCCCGCAGGTGGTGCCGGGGCCCCAGGACTCGACCGCCCCGGTCGTGCCCGGGTCGTCGGCCAGGCCGCGCCAGCAGGTCGCGCCGCTGTGGCGGAGGGCCGGCGGGCGGGCCGCGGCGTGCGCGCGGACGGTGGAGCGGATGCCGTCGGCGCCGACGACGAGGTCGTACGCCTCCCCGGGAGCGGCCGGCGCGTCGCCCTCGAAGCGGACGGTCACCGAGGCGCCCGTGTCGCGCAGGGACGCGACGGCGCGCCCGTGGACGGGCCGGGCCTCCGGCGGGAGGGCCTCCAGGAGCGCCGTGTGCAGGGCGGCGCGGGACAGGGCGCGGATGTGCCCGTACCCGCCCGCGAGGTCCTGGGGCGCGAGGCGCCGCAGGACCGTCCCGTCCGCCGCCGCCACGTCCAGCGACGGCAGGGGCAGGCTGTGCGGCGCCGGGTCGACGCCGAGCGCGGCGAGCACGTGGAGGGCGTTGGGCGCCAGGACGATGCCGGCGCCGGCGGGGCCGGACCGCGGGGCGCGTTCGGCGACGGTGACGTCGTGGCCGGTGCGGGTCAGGGCGAGCGCGGCGGTCAGTCCGCCGATGCCGCCGCCCGCGACGAGGATCCTCACGCCCGCCCCTCCCCCGCCGCGCCGACGACCCGCCGCAGCGCCGCCTCGAGCAGCCGGACCCGGCCGGCGCGGTCCAGTTCGCCGCGGAGCCCGGCGACGAGGATGCCGAAGTAGAGGGAGAAGTACGCGGTGAACGCCGTCTCCGGGTCGATCGGCGGGGCCGTGCCGGCGTCGGCGGCCCGCGCGAACTCGTCGGCCACCCAGGCGCGGAACTCCGCCAGGCGGCGCTCGGTCGGGCCGTCGGGGTGGTGGTGGAAGAGGGACGCGGAGAGGTACTGGCGGGACAGCTCCGGCTCGCGGTCGTAGCTGTCGTAGAGCTCCGCGGCGACGTGGACGAGGCGCGCGACGAGGTCGCCGTCCTCGGGGAGGGTGGCCAGGGCGGTGTCGAGGGCGCGGCCGACGTGCTCGTCGAGGAGGGTCTCGACCAGGGTGCCGAGGTCGGGGAAGTGGACGAAGAAGGTCCCGGCGGCGACGCCCGCTTCGGCGGCGACCTCCCGGGTGGTGAGGCCGCTCGTGCCGCGTCGTTCCAGTACCCGCCGCGCGGCCGCGAGGAGTGCCTGGCGCGTCCGCCGCTTGCGCTGCTGGCGTGTCCCCTCGGGGGGGTTCGGAGTCTCGGACATGTCACTGAGCATACTCACTGAGTGCGCTCAGTGAAAAGGGGGGCGCCGGGCCGGCGCCGCCCCGCGCGGAGGGGGCGGGGAACGCCGCCGGGCGTCCGGGCGCCG
>JAAXOU010000461.1 GCA_012396115.1 Streptomyces somaliensis DSM 40738
GCGGCCGGGCCGCGTGCCCGGGGGCCGCCGGGGTTCAGGGCCGGGGCGCCGCCCGCAGGGCCTTCAGCCGCGCCACGTCCGCGGCGTTGCCCTCCCTGCCGCCCGGTGTCTCGACGATCAGCGGCACGCCCTCCGTGGCGGGGTGGCGCATCAGCTCCGCGAAGGGCTCCTCGCCGATGTGCCCGGCACCGATGTTGGCGTGCCGGTCCCTGCGCGCCCCGGCCACGTCCTTGGAGTCGTTGGCGTGGACCAGCTTCAGCCGGCCCTCGCCGACCGTCTCCACCAGCAGGTCCAGTGTCCTGCGCATTCCGTCGGCCCCGGTCAGGTCGTGGCCGGCGGCGAAGACGTGGCAGGTGTCCAGGCAGACGCCGAGCCGGGGGTGGGCGTCCAGCGCCTCGAAGTACGGCCCGAAGTCCCAGGTGCGGGAGCACAGCGACGAGCCCTGCCCGGCCGTCGACTCCAGCAGCAGGAACGGGTCGTCGTCGTGGTCGAGCTCGTCCAGCAGCGGCAGCAGCCGCTCCCGCACCTGCGCGAGCGCCTCCGCGCGGGGCCGCCCGCCGGTCGCCGAGCCGGTGTGGACCACGACGCCCCGGGCACCGATCGCGCGGGCCCGGCGCAGCGAGTGGCGCAGCGACTCCACGGACCGCTCGACGGTGGCCCCGGTGTGGGAGCCGAAGTTGATCAGGTACGGGGCGTGTACGTACACCGGCACGCCCTCGGCGGCGCACCGGTCGCGGAACGCCGCGTCCTGCGCCGGGCTGCCGGCCGGGGTGGCCCAGCCGCGCGGGTTGGCGACGAAGACCTGGACGGCCTCGGCGCCGATCTCGCGGGCGTGGGCGAGGCCGACGGTGGCCAGGCCGCCGGCCACCGGGACGTGGGCGCCGACGGGACGGAGGGCGCCCGCGTCCCGGGCGGGGGCGGGGACCGGAGCGGGCACGCGCGTCAGATCCCCTCGACCCTGATGGTGATCCCGCTGCCCTCGGGGGCGGTCCCGCCGCCGGGCACGGACTGTGCTTCGACGGTGTCGCCGAGATACGGGAAGGCCTTCTCCACCCTCACCTCGAAGCCCGCCGCCTCCAGCCTCCGCACGGCCTCCTCGACGTCCTCGCCCGTCACGTCCGGCACGGTGACCGGGCGGGGGCCCTTGGAGAGGGTGAGCGTCACGGTGTCGCCCTCGGCGGCGCGGGCGCCCCCCGGGAGGGACTGGGCGGCGACCGAACCGGCGGGGTGCGGGGAGTGCACGCGCTCCCCGGCGACCTCCACCCGGAACCCGGCGTCGGCCAGGGCGGCGCGGGCCCCCGCCAGCGGCCGTCCCACGACGGCCGGCACGTCGATCGGGGCGCCCTTGCTGACGACCAGCGCCACGGCGGCGTCCGGCGACCGCTCGGTGCCGGCCGGCGGGTCGCTGCCGACGACCGAGCCCTTCGCCACGCCCCCGTCGAACTCCTCGGTGACGACGCCCACCGCCAGCCCCGCCCGGCGCAGCAGCCCCTTCGCCGCGGCCAGCGGCCGGCCCCTCAGCTCCGGCACCTCCACGATCCGCGGGCCGCGCGAGACGACGAGGTCCACCGAGCCGTTGCCGCGGACGCGCTCGCCGGGCGCCGGATCGGTACCCATGACCGTGCCCCGCTCGTACGCGCCGCTGTACTCCTCGCGCGTCGAACCGACGTCGAGCCCCTCGTCCGCGAGCCGCCGCTCGGCCTGCGCCGGGGTCTTGCCGAGCACCCCGGTGGCCGGGACCCGGGTGAACTGGCCGGCGCCGATGTACCAGACGCCGGTGCCGAGGACCAGCAGCACGGCGGCCAGGGCCGCCACGAGCCCCCGCCGCGTGCCGAGGGCCGCGGCGACGCGCAGCCGCCCGGCCGGCCCGTGCCCCGCGGGCGGCCCGGGAC
>JAAXOU010000462.1 GCA_012396115.1 Streptomyces somaliensis DSM 40738
GGGGCTGCGGCAGAGTATGGGACGCACGGGGTCGTGTTTCGACAACGCCGCCGCCGAGTCCTTTCTCGCGGTGCTGAAGGAAGAGATCGGCACCCGCCGCTGGTCCGACCGGGCCACCGCCCGCGCCCTCGCGGAGGACCCCCGCCTCCACCACGTCGTCGTCGCCGCGGCCGAGGAGGCCCTCCCGTACGCCGATCTCGACGTGCCGCTCACCGACGAACCGGGCCCCGCCCTGATCACCGCCGCCCGCCACCGCCGCCGCCTCGCGGCGGGCAGCGCCGACCACCTCACCGGTCACGGCGCCCGCCAGGTCCTCGACGCCCACCCGGCCCGCCTCGCGGACCTGCTGATGGACCACCGGCGCCGCCACCTGATCCGCCCGGTCACCGCCCTCGCCCGCGCGACCGGGACGGCGGCCGGCTCCCTGCTCGTCCCGATCACCGTCTACCGGGCCGCCCGCCGTCTGGCACGCACCCCCTACCGCGCCGGGCTGGAGGCCGCCGCCGACCGCCTCCTCGACGCCAACCGCGTCCTGGCCACCGGTACCGGCACCGCCCCCGGCCCGCTCGACGCGTCCCTCGCCGCCCTCGCCTGGTCGCGGCCCGGCCCCGCCGCCCGCTGGCTCACCGGGGAGGCGCTCGCGGAAGTATCGGTTCGCCTCCACCGCGCCGCCACCCGTCCCGCCTCCGTCCAGCGGCCCGGCGAGGCCCGCGCCCGCGCCGCCCTGGCCCGGTACGCCGCCGACCACCGCGTTCTCGAGCAGGCGGCCGAGGTCCGCAGCCAGCGCCTGCACGCCCCGTTCCTCGACAACCAGGTCGTACGGGCCTGCCGCGACCTGCCCGAACCGCTGCGGGTGCGGCCCGGCGCCCGCGCCGACGTCCTGCGCGCCGTACTCGCCGGCACCGGCATCCGAGACCTGCCGCCCGGCTGGGGCACACCCACCCGCGCCCCCTCCCCGGCCGCCGTCCGGGCCGGGCTGCACCTCGTCCTGCCGCAGCTGCTCGCCCTGTTCGAGGCGCCGCTCCTCGCGGACGCCGGACTCGTCGAGGCGCGCGTCGTCCGCACCGCCCTGCGCGCCGCCGCCGACGGCGACGCGGTCCCCCTGGACGGCATCGCGGACCTGGTCTCCACCGAACTGTGGCTCCGCCGCCTGCTGATGCGCCGCGGCACCTGCTGGTCCGGCACGGCCGCGCCCCGCCGCCGCGCCGTCGCCGCGGGCGTGCCGTCCCGGCCCACCCTCCGCTCCTGACCGGAGGGCCCGGCCGGTCCGGGAGCGGACCGGCCGGGCACCCGAGGGACGGACCTCCCGGGCCCCGGTCGGCGGGCGCCCGCCGCACCGGCGGGGCCGTGCCGCCGCTCCCGAGGCGCGCGTCAGCCGCCCGCGCAGTCGATGCGGGCCTCCGCCCAGTCCACCGGAACCAGCGCGCCGGACGGCCGGGACGCCTCCGTCACCAGGCGGATCACGGAGCGGCCCGCGACGTCCACGCGGACCGCCACCGCGGGGTCACCGCCCTCGACGACGGGCGACCGCCACAGCCGCACCCCGTCCGCCCACACGGAGAAGCGGGCCGAGCCGAGCCCCCTCGACATGTCGTCGACCCCGACGAGTGCCCGGTAGGCGGAGCACTCCCGGTTCAGGTCGATGGTCACGGACGACCTGGAGTGCACGGTGATGCCGTCCTCGTACCTCGTGCCGCCGACGGCCGGCCCGTGCCGCCGCCACACCCAGTCGGACCCGCCGAGCCGCAGTTCGGGGCCGGTGTGGTCGCCGAACGCGTCGTACCTCAGCCGCCCCACCCGGTACGTGACCGGCTCGGGCGCCGGTGCCGGGGACCGGACGGGCGGCGGGGGCG
>JAAXOU010000463.1 GCA_012396115.1 Streptomyces somaliensis DSM 40738
CCGCACCGCCGGGGCGTCGCCGAGCCCCACGCGGTCCTATCCGCTCTCCACCGCGCCGCGCACCATCCCCGCCGTGCGGGAGCACGTGCCCGCGCGGGGGCCCGGGTGGCGGCCCGGGGACGGCAGCGGCGTGGTCGTCGCGCGCGGCGGCGGCGCGCTCGCCGACGAGGCGCGGCTGCTCGCGCGGGAGCTGGGCATCGAGCACCGGGGCGAGTCGCCGGCCCGCGCCGGCGACATCGAGCTGGCGCTCGGCGGCGGAGGGGTGTCCGGTGTCCCCGAGTCGTACACGCTGACGACCCGCGACGGCCGGGTGCGCATCACCGCGCCCGACGAGGCGGGCGTCTTCTACGGGACGCGGACCGTCAAGCAGGCGCTCCGCTCGGGCGGCGTCGTGCCCGAGGGCGTCGTCCGGGACCGTCCGGACCGCCCGCAGCGCGGACTGATGGTCGACATCGCCCGCAAGCACTTCACCGCCGCCTGGCTGGAGGACCGCATCCGCGAGATGGCCGACCTCAAGCTGAACCAGCTGGGGCTGCACTTCTCCGACGACCAGGCGTTCCGCATCGAGTCCGACAGCCACCCCGAGGTGGTGTCGCGGCGGCACCTCACCAAGGCGGAGGTCCGCCGGCTGGTCGCCCTCGCGAGGAGCCTCCACATCACCGTGGTCCCCGAGATCGACTCGCCCGGGCACCTCGGCGCCGTCCTGTCCGCCCACCCCTCCCTGCGCCTGCGCGACGCCCGGGGCGCGGTCGCGCGGGGGGCGATCGACATCGCGCGGCCCGAGTCGGCGCGGATCGTCGACGAGCTGCTGCGCGAGTACGCGCAGCTGTTCCCCGGCCGGTACTTCCACGTCGGCGCCGACGAGTACCGGGCGCTCATGACGCCGGACCCGGAGGCGTCCTACCCCCGGCTGGCCGCCGAGGCCCGCGACCGGTACGGCCCCGGGGCGCGCGTCCGGGACCTGGCGACGGACTGGCTCAACGACCGGGCCGCGACCGTGCGGGCGGCCGGCAAGCAGCCCAAGGCGTGGAACGACGGGATCCTCCCCGGCGGGGCGGTCACCGCCGACGAGCGGGTCGAGGTCGAGTACTGGACGGGCCGCGAGATCGGCGCGCGGCCCCCGGTGGAGTACCTGCGCGAGGGCCGGAAGGTCGTGAACGTCAACGACCGGTACCTCTACTACGTCCTGGGCGAGCCGAACCAGTTCACCTACCCGACGGGCCGGGAGATCTACGCCTCCTGGACGCCGCTGGTGCTGCGCGGCACGCAGCCGGTCCCGGCGCGGTACTCCGGGCGGATCCTGGGCGGCCGGCTCGCCGTGTGGTGCGACTTCGCGAACGCCCAGACGCAGGACCGGGTCGCCGCCGGGATCCGCATGCCGCTGCGGGCGCTGGCGCAGAAGGTGTGGGACCCGCGCGACCCGTCCCTGTCCTGGAGCGAGTTCTCGGCGCTCGCGGAACGGCTGTGACGCGCCGCGGGCCCGCCCGGGACGGCGGGGCCCCGCGCGGCGGCCGGTGACGCTTTCCCACCGGGTGACGCAGTAAAGGAGAAGTACCGCGTCCGCGACGGGAGACGTCATGAACACGAGCACGACATCGAGCCTGGTGGAACTGATCGAGCGGGCCGACGAGCGGGGGCTGGCCGGCGCCGCGCTGGCCTGCCTCGACCGCTGCCTGCCGCTGCTCGACCCGGAGGCCGCCGACCGGCTCCGCCCCCTGTGGCAGGGTGTCGCGCGCGCGGGCGCGGACTGGGCGGACCGCCTCGCGGAGACCCGGGCCGCCGTCGACGCCGCACGCCCCGCGCCGGC
>JAAXOU010000464.1 GCA_012396115.1 Streptomyces somaliensis DSM 40738
GACCGCGTGCGGGAGGGGGTGCGGGTGGCCGCGCGGGTCGCCGCGCTGCGCGAGGCCGCGACGGCCCGGGCGTTCGAGGACTGGCCGGTCGGGACGGAGCCGCGGCCGGTCGGCGAGGTCCTCGCCGACCTGCTCGCCCCCGACGGGGACGCCGCCCCCGCCGTGCGCCGCGCGTACGCCGGCTGGGACGCGCCCGGCGCGCCGGGCGGGGAGCCCGGTTACGCCGCGCTGCTGGACCACCTGGCGGCCCGCGCCGGTGAGGAGCGGGTCGACCTGGACGGCGCGCTGCTGGACGCGCTCGGCGCGCCGCCCGCCGACGAGGCCCTGCCGCCCTGGCCGTTCGACTGCCTGCTGCGGCCCCTGGCCGGCGGCCCGGGGTCCCCGGTGGCCGTACTGGAGACGGCGTCCCCGGCGGGGATGCTGGACGCGCGGTTCGCGGAGGGGATGCGGGCGCTGGACGGCGGGTACGGGGCCGCCGACGCGTACCGGGCGTTCCTGGCGGACCTGGAGCGGCGCACCGGCGTGCGGTTCGTGGAGCTGCTGGTGCCGCCGCTCGCGGAACGGGCCGCCAACGCCGTGCGGCGGCCGGTCGTCACCTCGTGGTGGACGGGCGACCCGGACCCGACCCCGTACCACGGCCCGGTCGGCGGCGAGGCGCGGTACCTGCCCCTGGACCGGATCACGGTGCGGACGCGGGACGGGCGCCTGGTCGCCGAGGCGGACGGGCGGCGGATCGTACCGGTCCACCACGCCACGCGCGGCCCCGTGCCCCCGTACGACCGTCTGCTGCGGCTGCTGCTCGCGGCGGGCCTGCCGGCCACCCGGCGGGTGGTGCGGCTGGACGGCCTGGAGGCGGCGCTGCCCGGGCACGCCCGGCTGCCGCGGCTGACGGTGGCGGGCGGCACGCTCGTGGTGGCCCCGGCGACCTGGCGGCTGGACCCCGCCCGGCTGTGGGACCCGCGGGACACGCCCCTGGCGAAGGTGCGCGCGCTGGCGCTGCTGCGGCGCTCCGCCGGCCTGCCCCGCCACGTCTTCCTGCGCACCGCCCCCGGGGCGAAGCCCGTCCCGGCCGACCTGGACTCCGTGACCGCCGTCCCGCTGGTCGAGCGGCTCCGCGCCCGGCGGGCGGGCGGCGGGCTGTTCGCCGAGGAGATGCTGCCCGGCCCGGACGGCCTGGTCCTGCGCGACCCGCTGCACGGCGGGGCACCGGTCGCCGCCCAGGTCCTGCTGCGCCTCCCCCACCGGGCCCGTCCGGAGCAACTGGCCGCGCGTGCCGCGGCCGCGCTGCTGCCCGGCGAGGGACCCCCAGACGTCCCCGGCCCCGCCGTCCCCCGCGGGCGGCGGACCGCCGGGGCGGTCAACACCCCGTGACGAGATCGGGGAAGCAAACGACACGAAAGGTGGACCCCGTGCCCGACACCCTGGAGCTGTCCGACCTGGACGCGCTGATCGACGGCCTCGACGAGCGCATCACCGAGACCGAACTGCCCGAGGCCCAGGCCACATCGGAGACCTGCAGCCTGCTCTGCACGATCATCGTCTGCGCCTCGGCCGTCTGCGTGTGACGACCGGCCGTACGACAGGAGCCGCCCGGTCCGCCGGGCGGCTCCACCGCGCCCCAGGCCGCCGCGACCCGAGGAGCACCGTGCAGCACCGGCCCGGCCCCCTCCCCCCGCACGATCCGTCCGGCGCGGTCGGCCTCGCCGCCGGCTACCTGACCGCCTGGGCCGCCGCGCCGGACGGTCCCGGCGCCGCCCGGTCCCCCTCCGACCCCGGTGTCCCCGTCCTCGCCCACACCGTGGCGAGCCTCGGCGGTACGCCGGAGGCGCGGCGCGCGGCAGTCCGC
>JAAXOU010000465.1 GCA_012396115.1 Streptomyces somaliensis DSM 40738
GTTCCCGTTCGGCGGGAGCCCGGCGGCGGTGCGGGGCCGTACCGCGAACTGTTCCGCCCTCCCGTTCGTCGTACCCGGTGGGAGAATGGACCGGCCAGCTCGGACGCCCACGGTACGGGGAGCGGATGTGACGGGGACACGCGGCGCACGGCCGGACGCGCGGGACGCGTTCGCACTGGTGCTGCTCCCCCTGTTCCTGCTCGCCGCCGTCCCGGCCGGGGTGCTCGCCTCGGCGGGCGCGTTCGCCGGGGGCGGGGCCGGAGGCGGTGCGCGGCGCTGGTTCGGCGGCGGGCGCGCCGAGGACCGGCGGGCCGACGCGCAGGCCGCGAAGGACGAGGCGGTCGCCGCGTTCTACGAGCTGGACACCGCGCAGCGGGGCCTGCGGATCTCCGTCGAGACGATCGCCGCGCTCGACGGGTCGCCCGCCGCGGACCGGGCCGTCGAGGAGTTCGCCGCGCTGGGGCGGCGCGTCGACGAGGCCAGCGGGGTGTACATCGAGGCCGTCGACGGCTACGACCTGGACCGGGCCGACCTCGACGCCGCCACGGCGGCGCGCGCCCGCACGGACCTGGCCCGCGCGAGGGACGGGCTGCTGCGGGTCCGGGGTGAACTGGAGCGGTTCGAGGAACGGATCGCGCCGCTCCTCGCCGCGGCCGAGACGCGACTGGCGCGGCTCGCCCCGGCGGTCGAGCGGGCCCGCGCGGCGCTGCTCGCGGCGAGCGGCGCGCTGGACGCCGTACGCGGCTCGGGGCTGCGCGCCGACGAGCAGGCTGCCCGGCTCGCCGCCCTCGCGCCCGAGCTGACCAGGCTCAACGAGGGTGCGGGGCGGCACGGTGTCGCGGGGACCCTGCAGCGCGCCGACCGTGTGCTGCGCGAGGCCGAAGCCGTACGGGCCGAGGCGGAGCGGCTGCCGGAGCGGGCCGCCGAGACGGATCGGCGGCTGGTGTCCCTCCGGACGCGCGCCCAGGCCCTCGCCAACCGGGCCGCCTCGGTGGAGCCCGTGCTGAGCGAGCTGCGGCGGCGGTTCAGCGCCGCCTGCTGGCAGGACCTCCAGCCGGTGCCTGCGCGGGCCGCCGAGAGCGTGCGGCGGGCGGAGGAGAAGCTCGCCGAGGCGGGGCGGGCGCGGGACGAGCAGCGGTGGGCGGACGCGACGGCGCTGCTGGGGACCGTGCGTGCGCTGCTGAACACGGCGGACGAGGCCGTTTCGGCCGCCGGGGAGCGGCTCCGGCGGCTGGACGCCGTGTCCGGGGACCCGCGGCGGGAGATCGAGCGGACGCGCTTCGCGATCCGCGACGCCCAGCGGCTCGCCATGGAGGGCCGCCACACTCCCGACCCGCGGCACGCCGGGCCCCTCGACGAGGCAGTCGCCCGTCTGGACCGGGCGATCGGCGGCCTGGAGGGGCGGCACCCCGACTACTGGCACTTCCTGACGGAGACGGAGGCCGTGCGGGCGGCGGTCGCGCGGGTGGTGGAGCTGATCCGCGAGGAGCGCGGGGGCGGCCCGCCGGGACGTAGCGGCTGAAACCGCCGGGTCCGCCGCCGCCCCAGGGGTCGTTAACCTGTGTACATGCCTCGCTACGAGTACCGCTGCCGCACCTGCGGCGACACGTTCGAACTGAGCCGTCCCATGGCGGAGTCCTCCGCGCCCGCCACCTGCCCCGCCGGGCACGGGGACACCGTGAAGCTGCTGTCGACCGTCGCGGTCGGCGGTGGTGCGCCGGCCGCCCCGGCCAGGGCCGCGGGCGGTGGCGGCGGGTGCTGCGGGGGCGGCTGCTGCGGCTGACGACCGCGCCCCGAGACCGCCGGCCCCGGAGC
>JAAXOU010000466.1 GCA_012396115.1 Streptomyces somaliensis DSM 40738
CCGGGGCCCGTCGCCGGGACGGACCGGGACCGCGGACCGCGCGTACGGGCCCCCGGCGGCGTTCCCCTCCCCGCGCGCGGGCGGCGTGCCCGGGGACGCCGGTGGCGCGCGGCGTCAGCCGTCCTCGGGGTCCAGGAGGCGGGCGAGCGTCCGGTGGACGCCCGCTTCGGGCCCGGAGGCGAAGCACAGCGGCTGTCCCTCCCGGACGAGCCAGTCGAAGAGGCCCGGCTCCCCGCCGTCCGGTTCGAGCAGCACCGGCGCGGAGCCGGGGTCGTGGACGAGGGTCTCCGCCACGGAGGCGAAGGTGACGGGCCCCTCCGCGGGCACCCGGGCCACCACGTGCTGCGAGAGCTGCCCGCCTCCCCCGACGCCGAGGGTGAGCAGCGCCGGCACCTCCGGCCGGTCCGGCTTCTCGTGCACGGTCAGCCGTACGGTGTGCGGGCCGCCGGCCTGCCCCGGCGCCTCCCGGTCGGCCCGCGCGATCGCCGTGTACCGGGCGGCCGAGGCGCGCCCCATCGCCAGGGCGAACGCGACGGCGTCCTCCAGCACCTCCGGCCGGTCGCCGAACACCCCCGCCCAGCGGGCCCGTACGGCGGGCGACACCGCGCACGTCACCGCCGCCCGGACCAGCAGCGGCGTACGGTCGTGCGGCGACTCGCGCAGCCACCGCGCGACGTGCGGCGCCAGGGGGACGCCGTGCGGCGCCCCGCCCGCCGCCGCCTCGGCCAGGACCCGCGGCCAGTCGACGTTGAACAGCATGACCGGCATCTGCGCGGCGACGTCCTCGTCGGTCAGCGCGGCGAACCGCCGGCGCACCCGCTCCTCGTGCGCCTCCCGCTCGGCGGGGTCGGACCGCTTGGCGGCCGCGAAGTCCCGGAAGTCCACCGCTCCGGGCCCGGCCAGGGCGTCGGCGACGCGGCCCCGCTGCGCGTCGTACTCCAGCAGCGATCCGGGCTCGGCGAACAGCGCCGCCGCGAACCGGTTGCCGCCCGAGTACACCGTCATACCGATCCGCTCGTCCCCGGCCAGCTCCCGGGCGGCCAGGACGAGGGCGGCCAGCCGGCCCACCGCGTACACCTCCGCCAGGTCCGCCCACCGGCCGGCCGTCTTCAGCCCGCCGACCTCCCGCTTGGGCTGCCCCCAGGCCAGTTCCAGACGCGGCGGCCCGTCCGCGGACAGGGCCCCGGCCAGCCGGCGCTGGAGCGCCCGGGTGTCCAGGCGCTCGGCGTTGGCGCTGATCCGGCGGTCGCGGAACAGCTCCGCGACGAGGGCGGCGCGCCGCTGCGCCGGGTCGTCCAGCCCGTCGTACGGGGCCTTCCCGCAGGGCGGGGCCAGATCGGCGCGGCAGCGCCGGACGAGGGCCTGCGCCTGCCTCCGCACGCCCTCGCGCCAGCGGGGCAGCAGCTCGTCCCGCAGCCGGTGCGGCGCCAGCGAGCGGACCGGTCCGGAGGGGGAGGGGAAGAGCGGGACCGCGTCGGGGCTCTGCGCGAGCAGGGCGGGCAGTCCGCTGCCGCTGACGATCCGGCCCGGTCGGTAGGGCGGGGTGGTGGTCATGTCTCCAGGTCCTCCAGCGGTCGGGGAAGGTGCCGTCGGGCGGGGGCGCCGGGTCGGTGCGCGTACGCGGCGGGTCGTTCCCCCTCCCTCCCGCCGGACCGGTGGCGGCGGTGCGCCCCGCCGCCGCGGCCGGTCGCGGCGACGGCCCGGGGCGGTCCGTCCCGCAGAGCGTAACTCCCCCGGGAAGGGCGGCCGTTGAGGGCGGCGTGCGGGTCCGCCGCGGGCCGGGGCCTCCGGGGCGGCCAGG
>JAAXOU010000467.1 GCA_012396115.1 Streptomyces somaliensis DSM 40738
CCCTCGCACCCCGCCCCACGCGCGTGGCGCCGCGCGGCGCCCTCCCGCGCGGCCGCCCCCTCCCGCGAAGGCACCGCCATGCTCCGACGCACCCCGCCGCCCCCCTGGATCGCGATGTACCACTCCGTGGACACCGACGGGGATGACCCGTACCGCGTCACCGTCACCCCCCGGCGGCTCGACGCCCAGCTGCGCTGGCTGCGCGCGCGGGGGCTGCGCGGCGTCGCCGTGCGCGAGCTCCTCGGCGCCCGCGCGCGGGGGGACGCCGCCGGACTGGTCGGGCTGACCTTCGACGACGGGTACGCCGACTTCCTCCACCACGCCGTCCCGCTGCTGCGCCGCCACGGCTGCACCGCCACCGTCTTCGCCCTGCCGGGACTGCTCGGCGGCGACAACGCCTGGGACCCGCTCGGCCCCCGCAAGCCCCTGCTCACCGCCGGGGAACTCCGCCGCTGCGCCGACGCCGGCATGGAGGTCGCCTCGCACGGCCTGCGGCACGTCTCCCTGCCGCCCGCCGACGACGCGGCGCTCCGCGAGGAGCTGTGCGGCAGCCGCGACCTGCTGCGGGACCTGACCGGCGAGGCGCCCGCCGGGTTCTGCTACCCGTACGGGCACGTCGACGCGCGCACGGCGGCCGCCGCGCGGGACGCCGGCTACGCGTACGCCTGCGCCATCGACCCGGGCGCGCCGGGCGGCGACCACGCCCTGCCCCGCGTGTACGTCGGGCAGCGCGACACGGCCCTGCGGCTGCGCGCCAAGCGGCACCTGCGGGTGCCGCGCCGGAGCGTCCCCGCCGCGCCGCCCGCCGGGGCCCGCGCGTCATGAGGGTCCTGCACGTCATCACCGGCCTCGGCATCGGCGGCGCCGAGCAGCAGCTGCGGCTCCTGCTGCGCCACCTGCCGGTCCACAGCGCCGTCGTCACCCTCACCGAGCCAGGTCCCGTCGCCGACGCCCTGCGCGCGGACGGCGTCCCCGTCACCCACCTCGGCATGCGCGGCAACCGCGACCTGACCGCCCTGCCCCGCCTCGTCCGGCTCGTCCGGCGCGGCCGCTACGACATCGTCCACACCCACCTGTACCGGGCCTGCGTGTACGGCAGGGTCGCCGCCCGCCTCGCCGGCGTGCGGCACGTCGTCGCCACCGAGCACTCGCTGGGCGCCGCGCAGATCGAGGGCCGCCCCCTGGGCTTCGGGGCCCGCGCCCTGTACCTGGCGACGGAGCGCCTGGGCAGCGCCACGGTCGCCGTCTCCGACACCGTCGCCCGCCGGCTGGCCGACTGGGGGGTGCGGCCGCACCGCGTCCGCGTCGTCCCCAACGGCGTCGACGCGGCGGGCCTCGCCCACGACGGGGCGGCCCGCCGCGCCGCCCGCCGCCGGCTCGGCATCCCCGCCGGCGCGTACGTGGTGGGCGGCGTCGGCCGGCTGGTGCCGGGCAAGCGGTTCGACGCGCTGGTCGGCGCCGTCGCGGAACTGCCGCCGGACGTACGGCTCCTCCTCGTCGGCGAGGGCCCCGAGCGGGGGCGGCTGGAGCGGCTGGCGGCCGCGGGCGGCGCGGCCGACCGGGTGGTGTGGGCGGGGGCGGTGACCCGCGGCCTGCCGGAGCTGTTGTCCGCCATGGACCTGTTCGTGTCCCCGTCCGCCGACGAGGCGTTCGGGCTCGCCGTGGTCGAGGCGCTGGCCGCCGGGCTGCCCGTCCGGTACGCGGCCTGCCCCGCCCTCGACGACCTCCCGCCGGGGGAGGCGCCCTCCGCCCGGCGGATCGGCGGCACCGCCGCCGAGGTGGCCGCGGCGGTGCGCGAG
>JAAXOU010000468.1 GCA_012396115.1 Streptomyces somaliensis DSM 40738
GTGCGCGCCGTGCTCCCGCCGGGGGCGCGGGGGGTGGCGGTCCTGGCGGCGCCCCGGATCGCCGGGTGGCGGTGCGGGGGCCGGCCGGCCGGGGAGTACCTGGGGCTGGTCGCCGCGGAGGTGTCGGGCGGTTCGCCGGTGAGCTGCGCGTTCCGCCCGCCGGGGCTGCGGGCCGGGGCCGCGGGCGGGGCGGTGGCGCTGCTGGTGCTGACCGGGGTGGTGGTGCACCTCCGGCGCGCACGTCGCCGGGACGCCACCAAGACTTCACCCGTGCACCACCGTGCCGTCTCCCGGGACCCGGCCGGATCGGCGTAGCTTGCCCCGCATGCCCTCTCTCCTGAGCAACCCGCTGACGAAGCGGCTGCTGCGGCCCGCTCTCTCCCTGGTCGAGCAGCGCATGGAGCGCGTCGCGTACGCGCTCCAGAAGGACCTGGACGCCCTGCACCACGAGGTGGCCGATCTGCGGAGGCAGAGTTACGGGCTCGGACTGCTGCTCGACCCGGTCGGCCGCGACGCGCACCGGATGCCGACGCCCGTGCAGGTGGACCGGCTCGTCGACGAGGTCCGCGCGGTGACCGGCGCGGAGGACGAACGGGCGCGGGAGGACGTCACGGTGGCGTACCGGCACCTGGTCGCGCTGGAGGCGCTGGGGGCCGGCGGGATCGCGGGCACGATGTCCGACGTGTGCGGGCGGCTGGCGGCGGTCCCCCTCCTCGCGGCGGGCGGCGCGACGGGCGCCGGTGCGGACGGCGGCGTGGTGGAGGTGCTGGAGGTCGGCGCCCGGCACGGGCTGTTCGCGGCGGCGCTGCGCCGGATGCTGCGGCGGCACGGGGTGGAGGCGCGGCTGACGCTCGTCGTCCCGCCGGACGGCGGGGCCGTCGGCGAGGAGGCCGTGCGGGACGGCCTCGCGCTGGGCGGCGGGCGTCCGGACGGGGCGCGGCTGGTGCGCGGCCGGCTGGACGAGCCCGGGGTGCGCGAGTCGGTCGGGGACCGGCGGTACGGGGTGGTGCTGCTGGACGCCGCACACGACGGCGTCCGCGCCCTGGCGGCGCCCGGCGCGGTGGTGGTCTCCCCGGACGCGGTGGCGGACCCGGAACTGCGCCACCTCGGCGGGGTGGCGGACTCCGTGTACTACGGCACGGCCGGCTGACCGTCCGCACGGCCGCCCGCCGCCCCGGCGGCGCGCCGGGTCAGCGTCCGCGCACCTGCTGCTGGTGGGTGAGTGCCCGGCGCAGCTCGTTCGCCAGCGGGTGGTACGGGCCGTAGGCGCGCTCCGTGTCGTAGAGCAGGTTCTGGAGCTGCTGGTACGCGCCGGAGTGGTCGCCCGTGGTGAGCAGCAGGTGCCCGATCCGGTGCCGGATGCCGAACGCCCGGCTCGGGTCGGCGCCGGGCTGCCGCCGGGCGCTCTCGTGGTACGGCAGGATCGCCCGGTACTCGGCGAGCGCCTCCGACGCCTCCCCCAACTGCTCCAGGCAGACCGCCACGTCGTGGCGGTACTGGAGGGTCTGCGGGTCGGCCGGTCCCGCCTCGGCCTCCCGGTCGGCGGCGAGGCGGCGCAGCTCGGGCAGGGCGCGCCGGTACTGGCCGTCGTCCATGAGGGTCGTCGCGTACTGCCTGCGCAGGACGCGGACGACGTGCGAGTGCTCGCCGTGCTCGGCGGCGGCGGTCGGGAGGATCGCGCCGAGGATGTCGACGGCCTGGGTGATGCGGCCCTCGCCCAGGAGCCGCTTCACCTCCTCGACGGCGGCGGCCACGCCGGACCGCCCGGCGGCGGGGGCGCCGGCCGGCGGGG
>JAAXOU010000469.1 GCA_012396115.1 Streptomyces somaliensis DSM 40738
GTGCTGACCCAGCGCGGGGCCGACCGGCGGGGCCGGGTTGGCGGCGCCGGCCTGGATCTGGAGCTTGATGAGCCCCGTGACCTTCTTCTTCTTGGGAGGCATAGCTCTCTCCGGGTCCTAGTGAGAGTGTTCGGCCGCCACCCGGTGTCGGAAGACGTCATCCGGATGGAGGCATACCGCACAACGATAACGGGTATGGTCGTGCGTCCAAAAACCGAGCAGGTCAGAGGGCGGGAGACGCCACTCTGACCTGCTCGACGACCGACGGGGAACCGACCGGGGTCAGTTCTTCTGGATCTGGTCGAAGCTGAGCTCGACCGGGGTCTCACGGCCGAAGATCTCGACGAGGCCCTTGACCTTCTTGGAGTCGGGGTTGATCTCGTTGATCGTGGCCTGCAGCGTCGCGAACGGGCCGTCGGTGACGGTGACGGAGTCGCCGACCTCGAAGTCCAGCACCTGGACCTCGACCCTGCGGGCGGGAGCGGGCCTGCCCTCGGCCTCGGCGGCCTCGCGGGCGGCCTTCTCCTCGGCCTCCGGGGCGAGCATCTTGACGATCTCGTCCAGCGTCAGCGGGTACGGGTCGTAGGCGTTGCCCACGAAACCGGTGACACCGGGCGTGTTGCGCACGACGCCCCAGGACTCGTTCGTCAGGTCCATGCGGACGAGCACGTAGCCGGGCAGCTTGTTCTGCCGGACGTTCTTGCGCTCGCCGTTCTTGATCTGGACGATCTCTTCCTCGGGGACCTCGGCCTGGTAGATGAAGTCCTCGACGTTCAGCGAGACGGCGCGCTGCTCCAGGTTGGCCTTCACGCGCTTCTCGTAGCCCGCGTAGGTGTGGATGACGTACCACTCGCCGGGCAGGCCGCGCAGTTCCTCGCGGAGCGCGGCGACCGGGTCGACGGGAGCGGCCGGCTCGGCCTCCTCGTCGCCCTCGCCACCGTCGGTCCCGGCGGCCTCGGCCCGGTCGGTTCCGGCGGTCTCGTCCCCGGCGGTCTCGTCGACGTCGCCGTCCGCGGCGGTGTCGGAGTCCCCGGCGGCCTCGGCGTCCGCGTCCTCGACGGTGCCGGCGTCCGGGGCCGCCTCACCGGCAGCGGCGTCCGCAGCTTCCGCCTGGTCCTCGTCGGCCGCCTCGACGACGTCGAGCTCGTCCTGGGCGGACTCGTTCAGGTTCGGGTCAGACACGGTGGCTGCTTCTTCCTGGATACAGATGGGTGGAACATGCGAAAAGGGACGCCGGGGTGGGCGCCCTCCGCGGGAATCAGCCGAAGACGTACTTGACTGCTTCCTTGAAGCCGTAGTCGATGCCGGTCACCAAACCGATCATGATGACGACGAAAATGATCACGACCGTCGTGTACGTGCTCAGCTGGTTGCGAGTGGGCCAGACGACCTTGCGCAGCTCGGCGACGATCTGGCGGTAGAACAGCGCGAGACGGCCCAGCGGGCCCTTCTTGGCGCGCTTGCCGCCCTTACGGGGCTTCTTCGACTCCGGCGCTTCGTCCTCAGCATCAGGCATGTCGATGGAGCCTACGGCGTCCGTCACGTATCTCACCTGATTCCGGGTCGGCCGTGCCGCGCCCGGGTGGAGCCGCACGGCGGTGCAATGAAGTACATACCTGCGCACACATCCTGGCGGTGTGTGTAGCAGGGCCGGAGGGACTTGAACCCCCAACCGCTGGTTTTGGAGACCAGTGCTCTACCAATTGAGCTACGACCCTTTGTGGTTCTCCCCCAACCTACCGCATCCCGAGCCGTGCTCACGGTGCGGTCGGCGAGGGC
>JAAXOU010000047.1 GCA_012396115.1 Streptomyces somaliensis DSM 40738
CTGGCGGTGGCCCCGGGCGCCGACCCGTACGCCGTGAGCGCCCTTGAGGACGTGCTGCGCAGGGCCGGCGTGCGGCAGGTGCGCCGCGTCGGCCCGGACGGCGCGGCCGGGGGGCGCGGAGCGGTGGTGTGGCTGGGCGGGACCGGCGCGCAGAACGCGCTGCGCGCCCTGCGTGCCCCCGAACACGCCGACCTGCCGCCCGGCGGCTACCGGCTCGCGACCGGTCGCCACCTGGGCCGGCCCACGGTCGCCGTGGACGGTGCGGGCGCGGACGGGCTGTTCCACGCCGTGCAGACCCTCCGGCAGCTGGTCACCCCGGCCCGGACCCTGCCCGGCGTCCTCGTCCGGGACTGGCCGGGCACGGCCGTGCGCGGTCTGGCCGAAGGCTTCTACGGCCGCCCCTGGAGCCACGAGCAGCGCCTCTCCCAGCTGGACTTCATGGGCCGCACCAAGCAGAACCGGTACCTGTACGCGCCCGGCGACGACCCCTACCGGCAGGCGCGGTGGCGCGAGCCGTACCCGGCGGCGCAGCGCGCCGAGTTCCGGCAGCTCGCCGAGCGGGCCCGGCGCAACCACGTCACGCTGGCGTGGGCGGTGGCGCCCGCCCAGTCGATGTGCCTGGCCTCCCAGGACGACGTCAGGGCGCTGAAGCGCAAGGTCGACGCCATGTACGCGCTCGGCGTGCGGGCGTTCCAGCTGCAGTTCCAGGACTCCTCCTACGACGAGTGGCACTGCTCGCGGGACGCGGACGCGTTCGGCAGCGGGCCCGGCGCGGCCGCCCGGGCGCACGCGCGCGTGGCCGGCGAGCTGTCCCGGCACCTCGCTCGCCGCCACCCGGACGCCGAGCCGCTGTCGCTGATGCCGACCGAGTACTACCAGGACGGGGCGACGGAGTACCGCACCGCGCTCGCCGGGGCGCTCGACGCGCGCGTGCAGGTGGCGTGGACGGGCGTCGGCGTCGTGCCCCGCACGATCAGCGGCGGCGACCTGGCCGCGGCCCGCGACGCCTTCGGGCACCCGCTGGTCACGATGGACAACTACCCGGTGAACGACTACGCGCAGGGCCGCCTCTTCCTCGGCCCCTACACCGGCCGGGAGCCGGCCGTCGCGGCCGGCTCGGCGGCACTGCTGGCCAACGCCATGGAGCAGCCGTCCGCCTCCCGCATCCCCGTCTTCACCGCCGCCGACTTCGCCTGGAACCCGCGCGGTTACCGCCCGCGGGAGTCCTGGCGGGCGGCGCTCGACGACCTGGCGGGCGGCGACCCGGAGGCCCGCGAGGCGCTGGGCGCGCTCGCCGGCAACGACGCCTCTTCGCTGCTGGACCCGCACGGCGAGTCGGCGTACCTGCGCCCCCTGCTGGCCGGGTTCTGGCGGACGCGCACGGCGGCGGGCGCCCCGGCCGCCGCCCGCGACGAGGCGGCGCGGCGGCTGCGCGCGGCGTTCACCGTGATGCGTGGCGCGCCGGAGGCGCTGACCGCGCCCGCCGAGGGCCGCCTCGACGACGAGGTGCGGCCCTGGCTGGAGCAGCTCTCCCGGTACGGCCGGGCCGGGGAGACCGCCGTGGACATGCTCCAGGCGCAGGCCCGGGGCGACGGCGCGGCGGCCTGGCGGGCCCAGCTGGAGCTGGAGCCGCTGCGGCGGGCCCTGGCGGCGGGCCCCGCGAAGGTCGGCACCGGCGTCCTGGACCCGTTCCTGGAGCGGGCGCTCGACGAGGCGGCCGCCTGGACGGGCGCCTCCCGGCGGGTCGGCGAGCCGTCCCGCACGGACGCCTCGTACACCCTGGAACTGGGGCGGGAGCGGCTCCTGGAGGCGGTCACCGCGATGGCGGAACCGGGTTCCGGCGAGGGCGCCGTGGAGGCGCGCGTGCCGGGTGGGGGCTGGCGGCGGCTGGGCGCGCTGGCGCCCGGCGGCTGGACGCAGGTCCGCGCGGGCGGGATCCGCGCGGACGCCGTCCGGGTGGCCTGGGCCGGGGGCACCGGGGTGCCGGTGCGCTCCCTGGTCCCGTGGTTCGCCGACGAGCCGCGCGTCAGCCTGGACCTGCCGCGCCCCGAGGCCGACGCGGTGATCGGCGGCGGCCCGCAGCGGGTCGAGGCGGTGCTGGCCGCCCGGCGGCCGGAGGCGGTGCGCGGGGCGTTCGCGGCCAGGGCGCCGAAAGGCATCGTGGTGGAGGCGCCGAAGGAGGCGACGGTGCCGCGCGGCGTGGCCGCCGAGGTCCCCGTCACGGTCACCGTCCCCGAGGGCACCCCGGCCGGCTCGTACCCGGTGCCGCTGTCCTTCGCGGGCGAGCGGCGGACGCTGACGGTCCGGGCGTACCCGGCGACCGGCGGCCCGGACCTGGTCCGCGCCCCCGGCGCGGTGGCCTCGTCCTCCGGCGACGAGACGCCGGACTTCCCGGCGGCGGCGGCGGCCGACGGCAACCCGGGGACCCGCTGGTCCTCGCCGGCGCGGGACGACGCGTGGTGGCAGGTCGAGCTGGCCGGGCCGGCGCGGGTGGGGCAGGTGGTCCTCCACTGGCAGGAGGCGTACGCGAGGCGGTACCGCGTGGAGGTCTCCCCCGACGGCCGCTCGTGGCGCACGGCGGCGGCGGTCGGCGACGGCCGGGGCGGCCGCGAGGCGGTCCGCATGGACGCCCCGGACACCCGCTTCCTGCGCGTGCGGGGCGAGGAGCGGGCGACGCGGTACGGGTACTCGCTGTTCGGCGTGGAGGCGTACGCGGTCGCGGAGTGAGGGGCGCGCGCCGGGCGCCCCCGCGGGCCGGCCGTCCCGCCCGGGGGCCGGCGCGTGCACGGGGGCCGGGCGTCAGGCGGAGACGCCGTCGATCCGGGCCAGGACGTCGTCCGCGCCGTACGGCTGCAGGTAGGGCAGCCAGCGCGGGTCCCGGTGCCCCGTGCCGATGATGCGCCAGGCGAGCCCGGTGGGCGGCGCGGGCGGCTGGTGCAGCCGCCACCCCAGCTCGCGCAGGTGCCGGTCGGCCTTCATGTGGTTGCAGCGGCGGCACGCCGCCACCACGTTGTCCCAGGCGTGCTTGCCCCCGCGGCTGCGCGGGACGACGTGGTCGACGCTGGTGGCGACGGCACCGCAGTACATGCAGCGCCCGCCGTCGCGGGCGAAGAGGGCCTTGCGGGTCAGGGGGACGGGTCCCCGGTAGGGGATCCGCACGAACCGCTTCAGCCGCACCACGCTGGGGGCGGCGATCGCTCGGGTCGCGCTGTGCATGAAGGCGCCGGACTCCTCGAGGCACACGGCCTTGTTCTCGAGGACGAGTACGAGCGCGCGGCGGAGCGGTACGACACCGAGGGGCTCGTACGACGCGTTGAGGACCAGGACGTGCGGCACGCATGCCTCCTTGTACGCCGGCGGCGCGTGGCTCGCGCCGGGACGATCTGCTCTCAGTCTCTCCTCATGCCAGGTCGAAGCGCCACCACATGGGGATAACGGGCTGGAGGTGTTTTCGACCACAGGGTGGTCATCCCCACATGAGACGAGGCTCTCCCCCGAACACGGCGACGAACCCCGGGGGTCCCCCCGTTTAATGGAAGCGACCCGCCCGTGATGCCAGGAGGTTCCCCCGTGCTGTGGTCGGCCCCGCCCGCTGCCCCCTCGACCGACTCCGCCCCCTCCCCGTCCACCACGGCCCCCGTGTCCCTGGACGAGGCCGCCCGCCAGGCCGGGGAGGCCGCGGGCTGGGTGGAGCAGAACTGGGCCACGTGGGTCAACACCGGCCTGCGCATCCTGCTGATCGTCGCCATCGCCTGCGCCCTGCGCTTCCTGGTCCGGCGGGCGCTGACGAAGCTGATCGACCGGATGAACCGCAGCGTCCAGGCGGTGGAGGGCACCACCCTGGGCGGGCTGCTGGTGAACGCGGAGCGCCGCCGCCAGCGGTCGGAGGCGATCGGCTCGGTCATGCGCTCGGTGGCGTCGTTCCTGATCATGGGCACGGCGGCGCTGATGGTCCTGGGCGCCTTCCAGATCAACCTGGCGCCGCTGCTGGCGTCGGCCGGCGTGGCCGGCGTGGCGATCGGCTTCGGCGCCCGGAACCTCGTGACGGACTTCCTGTCGGGCGTCTTCATGATCCTGGAGGACCAGTACGGGGTCGGTGACTCGATCGACGCGGGCGTGGCGTCCGGCGAGGTCATCGAGGTGGGCCTGCGGGTGACGAAGCTGCGCGGCGCGGACGGTGAGATCTGGTACGTCCGCAACGGCGAGATCAAGCGGATCGGCAACCTCAGCCAGGGCTGGGCGACGGCCGCCGTGGACGTCACGGTCCGCCCGACGGAGGACCTCGACGCGCTGCGGAGGCTGATCGGGGAGGTGGCGGAGCGGATGGCCGCGGAGGAGCCCTGGAACGAACGCCTGTGGGGCCCGATCGAGGTGCTGGGCCTGACCGAGGTCATGATCGACTCGATGACGCTGCGGGTCTCGGCGAAGACGATGCCGGGCAAGGCGCTGAGCGTGGAGCGGGAGATCCGCTGGCGCGTCAAGCGCGCCTTCGACGCGGCGGGCGTCCGCATCGTGGGCGGCGTCCCGCTGCCCGCGGAGGACGGCGACGCGGCCCCCGACCCGACCGCCGCCGTGGCCGCCCCGTCCGCCTTCGCCTCCCCGACGACCCCCCAGTCGATGGCCGCGACCCCCCTCCAGCAGACCCCGTCGATACCCCAGCCGTCACCGGGCCCGAACCTCTCGAAGGGCTGACGCCGTACGAACCCGAAGGCGCCCCGCACCGGTCGGTGCGGGGCGCCTTCGGACATCCGGCACGAATCACTGCGGGGCGGGCTGCGCCGACGGCCCCTCCTTGCGTACCGCCTTGGAGACTGCTCGGGTGAACTCGTATTGATGAGAAACTCATGGGGTTCTCGTCCAGGATGCAGCGGACGGTGGGGCTGCCGAAGTAGCCGCGGGCGATGTGCGGCTGTCGTCGGTGTCTGTGGAAGAAGCGGCGGGGCTCGGCGGCGAGTTCGGTCTGATCGCGGGCCCGGTGTTGCTTGGGCAGGCTGTGCTTGAGGTCGGTGTTGACCGGCCCGTCGGGGTTGAACTCGGGCGAGTACGGCGGGGAGGAAGTGCAGCTCGACGTCGTCGGAATGGGCGGCGAGCCAGTCGCGGGCCTTCCTGGAGCGGTGGGCGCAGTGCCCGTCGACCACAAGGTGAATCCTGTGGCCGAAGTGGCCGGTGAGCCGGCAGAAGAAGCGGCACATCACCTCGGCGGTGAAGTGCTCGGTGAAGACCATGAAGTGCATCCGGCCCTTGGTGCTGATCGCCGACATCGCGTTCACCGGGAACCGGTTCCCGCTCCGCCGCGCCACGGGCGTCTTCCCCTTCTCGCCCCAGGTACGGCCGGTGACCTGGTCCGAGCGGATACCGACCTGGTCGGCGAAGAGGATCTCGCCGCCGTCCTCCTTCGCCTTCGCACGGATCTTGGGCCAGGTTTCCTCACACCAGCACCACACGGCCTGCGGGTCATGCTCGACGGCCCGCTTGTCCGGGCGCTGGAAGGACAGCCCCCACCGCTTCAGGTACTTGCCCGCCCCCATCTCGGTCAGCCGCACCCGATACAGCCTCGCGATCAGCTCACCCACCAGCCGCCGCGTCCACAGCTGACCGGAAAGCCCCACGTCACAGGGCTGGTGATCGAAGACCGCCTGCCGTACCGCGGCCTGCTCCGCCTCCCCGAGTACTTGGTGCACACCGACCGGCTTACCTCAAGGACACATGATCAGCGTCTCCCGCCCGCTGGCCTGCCATTTCGCCCACCACCCGTCGACCGCCTTCAGCGACACCCCGAACACCGCCGCCACGTCCTCGCGGGCCCGTCCCGCCACCAACGCGGACGCCACCCGCAGCCGCAGGGCCTCCTGCGCCGACGGCGACAGATGCCGCGCTTCCCCCACCAAACCGCTCACACCCGTCCAACGACCCAGAACTCAAACTCTTTCGGATCAATAGGGTCACTTCTGTGGCGTGATTCGCAGCGCTGGCCATAGGGAACATCGAAGCCGACCCCTTACCCGGGGTCGGTCAGTCCGGTCGGCGGAACTTACTTTCCGTCGAGCAAATTATCTCAATGTCGTCCGTAGCGCAGAGGCTCGCCCCATCGTCGATCAAATTAAGCGTAACATAACACTCCCCCTGATCTACACCCTTAAAGGAAAGAGCCAGGGAATTTCCACTCTTCGCATTTTCTGACGCAAAAGCAAAATCCTTCGACTCGCCTTCCTGCCAAAAGGCCCACGATCCACGAGATTCACCGTCGGGGCAAGAGCCGCTCCCGACACCCCAGGAGACATCCAGGGCGGAAAACGTCCTGTCTTCTCGAAGAGAGATTTTACCGCCCATCGCGTCCACCCAATCTCCCGAGATAACGGAAGCAGAGACGGGTGGAGACCTCACTTCCGCCACACACGAAGAAGTCAGAACGACGACAGTTACAGGAACCGCAATAAAGAAGCCACGAAGGCGCCTCATAGAACTCATCCCATCTCCCAAACCGCATATCATCGCGCCCACCGGGGTATAGGTATACCCCGGTGGGCACGATGAAGGTTAACGGCACATCACTCGAAGGCGCAACCACAGCTGTTCATTGGGAGATGCTCTTCCCAGGAAAACCTCTGCTCAACAGCCGCACCGAAGGTGTCCTTGAAGTATGGGTTCCATTCGCGCGGAACAAGATGAGTAGCCGATCTCCAGTCCGATGTGTTCGTTGCGGTGAACCTTACCCTCAAGGTGCCTTTCTTGGGGTCCACACTCTTGATCTGACCAGTTGCCTCGTAAGAACCCAAAAATGCGTCGGCCGAGTTCTCCGTCCCTACAGCACCATTCGAGAGGACACCTGACAAGTCCAGCGCCGCGCCTCGGATGCTGTTTATTCTCCACCAAGGGCTTCCGGGCTCAGGACCCACGTCCTTGTACGCAAACCGGTAGGGAGCCTTCGCGTTCTTAGCAGCCATTCCATCTCGAAGGGCCTGCATAATCAAAACGCGCCGAGCATCGGCAAACGTCTTATCACTCGAAAGTACCCGAGTGAACGCATCGCGTCCGTAGAACTTTTGCTTCGAAGCCAGCGGGTAGCCGCCGCCCCACAGCCATCCAAAAAATAGGGCGCGTGAGGTTTCCCAGTCATTCAAAGGCCCTGGCTCGTGAATTACTCCGTACTTAGGACCGAGACTTCCGGGATTCTGATCCAGGCTTCCGTAATGCCTCTTGTTCAGATACGGGGCATCCATCGATGCGAACGGGTTATACCAATCGTTCACGAGGCCGATAGAGCCGGTCGGGCTGCTAAACGCTGTTCCGCCAGTACCCCCGCCACCGCCACCGCCACCGCCACCCCAACCGGCGTTCGACACGTTCTCTTCCAGCTTTGCGGCCCCTTCGGAGCACGTCTTGCCGGCGACGCAGGTGAAGCCGCTGCTCAGACCTGTCGGGTCGGACAGGGTAACGGGGTTGTTCTCCACGTAGGAGTACCCGTTCATGGACTGGTGCTTATGCAGCTCCAGCTTCGGGTCCACGCTCAGAAACCGTGCGATCACGGGGTCGTACTCGCGCGCGCCGACATGGGTCAGGCCCGTGGTCTTGTCCTCCGGCTTGCCCAGGAAGGACTTGTCGTCCGGCCAGGTCGGGGCCGTCGGGCCGCGCTGGGCGCCGAAAGGGGTCGTGTAGCGCTTGGTGACCGCCATGGTCGTGGCGTCCAGGGCCACACTGCCCGTGCCGTGGTGGTCGGAGGCCAGATAGCTGAGCTTGCTGCCGGTGACTCCCGCCGTGGCGGTGCGAACCGCGATCGTCTTGCCCGCCGCCGTGTAGTAGCGGGTACCGGACAGGGTCTTCGTGGTGCCCTTCGTGGTGAGGCGGACCTCCGTGGAACCGAGGTAGAGAATCGTGTCGCCGTCGCCCGCGGCACGACGGACGAGCAGTTCACCCGAGGCGTCGTACAGGTAGCCGGTGTTGAGGGCGGGCTTGGTGCCGGCCGCCGGTTCGGTCGTGCCGACGAGCTTGCCCTCGCTGTTCCAGGTCAGTGTCTGCTGGGCCTGGGCACCGGGGCGGCTGGTGGTGTTGCCCGCCTTGTCGTAGGCGTAGGCGGCGTTCTTGGCACCGGTCGTCTTGGCCAGCGGGTGCGGCTGGCCCGTCGTGGTGCCGTAGGTGTACGTGGTGGTCTTGTCACCCGTGGCTGTGTGCTCGGTCTCCGTGGCGCGCTGACCGGCCGAGTTGTAGGTGTAGCTGTGCCAGTACGGCGCGGCGCCGTCGATGTTCGCCGTAGTGCGGCCGGTGGTGGCGCAGTCGGCCGTCCTGGGCGTCCAGGCTTCGCTGAGACGACGGTGACCGTCGTAGGCGAAGCACTGGTAGTCGGGCTTCGAGGTGCCGCCCTGGGTGGTGGCGTCGAAGATCGAGGTGACGTTCCCCGCGTCGTCCTGGGCGTACTGGAGATCCTGCGGCATGTAGGAGTGCACCGTGTCGGTGACGTACGAGCGGGTCAGTCGACGGGTGCCGGTCTCGTAGTCGTAGTTGACGTAGGCCTTCTTCGTCGTCTCGGCCGAGCTGGTGCCCAGGGTGAGCTGGCGCACGTCGCCCTGCGGGGAGTACGCGGCTCCGAGGAGGTACCCGGTGCCGCTGGCGACCTTCGTCTCCTGCCCCAGCTCACCCCGTGTGATGGTGACGGTCTCCGAACCGAGCCCTGCTACAGCGGGCATCGTCGAACTCAGGACGGAGCCGTCCAGACCGTAGGTGGTGGAAGAGGACAGCGTCGCCGGCACACCGGCGGCGACGAGCGGTTCACCGGCCGGAAGGACCATTTGGCTGCCGGTGGGCTGGTACAGGGCGTTGTAACCGGTGACCTTCTGGGTGTACGCCTTGCTGGTGGTCTGGTTGACGCCGTTCTCGTAGCGGACCGAGCTGTCCGGCTGGCCCTTGGCAAGGACGTCGTACGTCCAAGCGGCGAGCTTGCCGGCGTCCGTCTTCGTCCCGTCCCACAGGCCGGTCTTCCGGCCGAGGACGTCGTACTCGGTCACCAGGGTCCTGCCCCGGGCGTCGGTGGCGCTGACCGCCTGGTCGAGTTCGTTGTAGACCGTGGTGGCGGTGCCCTTGTCCGGGTCGGTCGCGCTGGTCTGGCGGCCGAGCAGGTCGTAGGAGTAACTCCACTTGACCTGGTCCGGTCCGGTGACCGCGGCCTGGCGGCCGCCGGGGAGGTACGTGTACGTGGTGGTGGTGGCCGAGCCCTCGGGCCGGGGACCACCGTACTCCCGACGTTCCGTGGTCTGCCCCAGGGCGTCGGTGACGACTGCCGTGGCCTGGCCGCCGGCCGGGGCCGTGGTGGTGACGGTATCGCCGGTGTAGATGGTCTCTGTGGTCCACCGGGGAACGTTGAGGGCCTTGGTGACCGACTTGACGGCGCGGCCCGCGCCGTCGTAGGTGACGTCGGTCTGCGTCGGGGCCTGTCCGCCGTCCGTGGCGACGAGGCCACCGGCCGGGTCGTTCTTCGCGTCCCAGATGTCGGCGGAAGTGGTGACCGCGAGCCCGCGTTCGTCATACAGGGTCTCGCTGATGATCCGGCCGCCTGCGGGCGAGGGTGCCTGAACCTGGCGGGGCCTCAGGAGCGAGTCGTAGATCTCGTACGTGGTGTTGTAAGTGCCGCCGTGGTTCCCTCTGATGGTACTGGTGGAGACCCAGGGGAGGGTGTCGCCGGAGTTGGTGATGCTGTAGGCGTAGGTGTAGTTCGGCGGCTTGCCGAGTGACTTGTCCAGGTTGGGCAGCCACACCTTCGTGACGCGTCCGAGGGCGTCGTACTCGGTGTGCGTGCTCTTGCGGTTCGGGTCGGTGACCTTGGTGGCCGCGCCGGTGGCGAAGTCCAGGAGGGTGTCGGTCGTGTGTCCCTTCGCGTTGGTGACCTTGGTGGCGGTCAGCGGGCCGGTGGCGGCCGGGGTGTAGACGGTCGTCGCCGTCGCCGTGTCGTTGGTGTCCTTGACGGTGAGCACACGGCCGAGCGCGTCGTACGTCATCGTCGCCGTCTTCTGCCAGACCGGCTGGTCGTCGGTGCCGTAGCCCTTGGCCCGGCCCGTCCACAAAGCCTCGCCCACCGTGGGCTTCTGCGTCGCCGACCAGGCGGTCGAGTCGTAGGCGGTGGCGGTGTCGGAGATGACATCACCGGGGCGGCTGGAGTCGGCGGGCAGGTCGAGCTGGTCGTCCGCCACGCAGGCGCCGGCCGTGGTGCGGGTACGGGTGACCAGCTTGTTGATGCCGACGGCGTCGTTGCGGGCGTACCAGGTGCGGGTGCACGTGTCGTCGGTCTGGACGGCGTTGTCGCCCTTGTCGTGGACCTGGTGGGCCATGCCGTAGGTGTCGTACTGCGTCTCGACGGTGCGGACGCGGTCACGGGCCGGCTGGCTGGTCGTGATGCGGGTCCGGCTGTGTGTGGCGGCCGTGCGGACGAAGTGGGCCTCGGTGTCGGCGTACGACTGGTGCTGGGTAGCGGTGCGCTTCGACCAGGGGTCGTTGACCTGGCCCGACACCTCGTCGTCACCGTTGTAGGTGACGGTCTCGCGGGTGAAGCCCGCGTACTGGGCCGAGTCGGTCAGCAGCGGGGCCGCGATGCCAGCGACCGTGGCCGTCTTCCGAGCCGTGGGGTCCGGGGTCTTGCCGTCGGAGCCGAGGACACGGTCGCCGTTCATGCCGCGCATGTACACGGTGACGGACTTGGAGCGGGTCTTGCCGACGACGCCGGTGTGGTGGGTGACCTTGCCGAAGCCGCGCCAGGTGGACCAGGTGCGCTCCTTGGCAGGGGTCATCGGATCGTTGTTGTAGTGCCAGGCGCCGCCGCCCTCGTACACGTAGGTGTGTTCGACGGGCGGGGAGGAACCGAGCCGGTCGCTGGTGGTGACCGAGCTGACCGGGTACTTGTGGAACCAGTCGAGCGTCGGTTCCTCGGCGCCGTTGGGCGACCAGTAGACCGGGTAGCAGCGCCGGGTGTTGGTGTCGACCCTCGGCTTGGTCTGGGAGGCGAGGCAGTCGGCCTGCTGGTAGTTGACGATCGTCTGCGCACCGGTCTCGGAGGTGATCGTGTAGAGACGCGGTTTGTTCAGCGGAAGGACGTCGTCGGTGGCGCCGTCGACCCGGTTCGCGCGGAACTCGTGGGTGAACGTCACCGGCGGCAGCGTGATGGCCGTACCGCGCCGACCGGTCTGGCGGATCTCGTCGAGCCAGAGGGACTGGTCGGTGGAGTCGCCCGTGTCACCCGGGTCGAGGTAGGTCTGCTTCAGGCTCCAGGAGTCCACCGCCTCATAAGCGGGGGTGGTGGCAGCCTCGTTCCACGCCTCGGTGGTGATGCCCGTCATGCGCTTGCGGGTGTAGAAGGTCGGGCCGACATTGCCCGTGCACTTCAGGTCCGCCTTGCACTCGGCGTCGAAGGGGACGTCGGGCCAGTTGTCGCGGGTGTCCTCGGTCAGCGAGTCGCAGCCGGTGCCGGAGGCGACGCAGCGCTCGGCGTAGTCGAACAGCACGCGGTTCGAGCCCGCAGGCAAGGCGAACAGCGCGTCCGCTCGCTGGCCGTAACGGATCTCCTTCAGAATGCCGCCGCGGGTGTAGGGCGTGCCCGTGTTGTCGTCGCCGAGCATGTCGTAGTGGTTGTGCTCGGCGGCGTACCAGTACGACATGGCGTTGTCGTGGGTGTCCACGACGTAGTCGAGGTTCCAGCGCCACGCCTGCTTCTCGGCCCGGCCTGAGAAGCTCCCGCTCTGTTCGTAGCCGGGCTCGCCCTCGTCGTCGCCGAAGACCGGCACGGTCCACACGGACTGGGTCGCCTGCGTGGTGGCGCCCGGCAGCTTGTTGAGGCCGAAGTGGTACTTGGTGCCGTCACCGGTGATGAGGACCCAGTACTCGCGGTTGTCGTCGCCGTTGTCCGTCCCGTTGGAGCCGGAGTAGTGGAGGACCGTGGAGGCGTCGTCGTCCTTGAGCCGCCACTGGCGAGTCGTGTCGTCCCTGACGAGCTCGGTGGCGTGGCCGTTGAGGACGAGGGAGGCGTTCTCGTACTTCCAGCACAGGTCGTGCTTGTCGTCCTGGCCGTCGTCGTCGCACGAGCCGTACTTCCGCTCGATGTAGGACGACGTGAGGTCGAAGCCCTCGCCGATCGCGGTGCCCTGGTTGTTGGTGGACGCCGTGCGGCCGTCGATGCTGCCCGAGTCGTACGAGATCTTCAGGTCGGGCTTCGGGCCGGCCGCCGACGGCGGGACACGTAGTGGGTACGACCAGGTGAAGGTCCCGGACGAGCCTCCTGCTTCCCAGGTGGAGGACGCGGCGAGCGGCGTGGCCTTGTAGTCGCCCGAGCCCGACTTGGTTCCGGCTGCGACGGCCAGCACCAGCGTCTGCGCCGATGAGGGAGCCGACGCCGTGCGGGCGGCACGGGCCGGAGCGACCCCGAAGGCCAGGTCCGTCTTCAGCTGCTCGGAGCGGCGGTCGTTGGTGAAGCGCAGCGGCGTGCGGGTACGGCACGCGGCGCTGGCGGGGGCGCTGAGCGCGCAGCCCGGCAGCTGCGTGAGCTGGAGGCGCCCCGCCCAGTCGCCACCGTAGGCGGAAGCGAAGGCCGAGTAGTCGAGGGCCAGACCTGAGGTGCCGCCCTGAGCCGGGCCGGTGACCGTCAGGACCAGCCCCTTGACGCCGAGCTCAGCGGCGCGCTTCTGGTCGAGGACGGTGACGGTGACGGACTCGGCCGCCTTCCCCGCCTTGCCGTTCCTGGTGAGAGCGACCGGAAGGCCGCCCGGCGCGGCCTTGGCCGCGCCCCTGGGAGGCAGCTTCAGGGTGGTCGTGCCGGTGCTCGGCCAGGTGACGGTCTTGTTCCGGTCCTCGGCCGCACGCTCGGTCGCCCTGCGGTCCGCGGCGGCGGCACGCTGAACGGTCTCGGCGGTCCTCTTGTGGATTCCCGCCTGGAACGGGGAGACCCTGTCCGCGCGCGGGGCTCGGAGTTCGGGGCGCCCCAGAGGGTCCGCCTCGTCGGCCCAGGCGGGCGCGGTCAGGAGGCCCGGTATCAGCGTGAGGCCGGTGAGCGCGGCGATGTGCCGCAGCGGCCATCTGCGCCTACGTCTTCCGTGGGCGCCATTCATGAATGATTTCATCAGCTCTCGTCCGTGTTTGTGAGTCGTGACGTCCGATGTGCTCACAGGGCTGGGAGGGACGGGCCGTGGGCCGGTCTCCACCCCGAGCAAGCAGGCGTGGCCGGGGGCCCGGGGCGACGTCTCGTCGACCCCGGGCCGCGGCGGGTCGGATCAGATGTCGCCGGGGTTTCCGAGAACCCTGGTGTTGATCTGCTCCGTGTCCATGGCGCCTGTCCAGACCCGCATGTCACTGACAGCGCCGGGCAGGTGGTGCCCAGTTGTTCCACTCGCCGTGCCCCGGCCGGTCGACAGCATGCCCGTACCCTGCGTCGGTGCGCCGAAGGCCGTCGGATCCATGGCGGCCTGAGGCATGGCGTCGAGGTAGAGACGGATGTTGCCGTGACCGGACGCCGTCTCCTCAGCATGGCCGTAGACACCGGTCACCTGCACCCAGGTGTCGAGTTCCGCAGCCTCCTCGGAGGACGCCAGAGCGGTTTGGCTGATCTTGCCCGCGGCGTCGACGGCGGTACGGCCGAAGCGCCAGAGGTAGCCTTCCGCGGAAACCTTCTCCACCCACAGCGCCCAGGACGACTCACCGCCCACGGGCGTCGCCTGGCCCAGGACGTACGAACGGGAGCCGACGGGTTTCGCCGCCAGCTTGGCGCTGTCCAGGCGTACTCGGGCGGACACAGTGAAGGACCCGGTCTCGTCGATCACCGGGCCGGTGGCCTGGGCATGGCCCTTGGCGCCGTCGAGGCGGAGTTCCTTGCCGTCGTCACCGTCGACCAGCTGCGCGCCTTCGGCGGACAGGGCCAGGACGGGCTTTCCGTAGCCGCTGGACTCCGGTATCTGCGTGCCGGACGCACCCTCGGTGTTCCAGTGGGCGGCCAGTTCGACAGCCGGCGTCTCGAGCGTCTCCGTCTCCCTGGCCCGCGACTCTTCACGGACCTCGTCCGCGTTCAGCGCCCGTTGCCAGACGGTGGTCTCGTCGATGTGGCCGCGGAAGTACTGCTGGTAGGCACCGGCCGACTTGGTGCGGCCGATCTGCAGGCCGTCGGTGGAGGTCCACGGCTCGTACGCCGGGGCCGTGGCGGACAGCTTCACCGGCTGCCCCTGGGGGCGGCCGTTGACGAACAGCTGGATCGTGTCGTCCGTCTTGTCGGTGTTCCCCTTCGTGTCGAACACACCGGCCAGGTGCGTCCAGACGCGAGCCGAGCTCGTCGCGTCGGCGAGCGAGACGATATCCGCCGTGGAACTCAGGTCCTGGGCGCCCCGGTTGAAGGCCCACTTCCGGTTGGCGGCGGAGTAGTAGAGCGTGAACGCGCTGTCCTGAGTGCCGGACGAGGAGAGGACGACGCGGTTGGTCGCCGTATCCGTCAGGTAGGCCCAGGTGGACACGGTGAATGAGTCGCGGGTGTTCACGGCGGGGCCGGTCGTGGCGGCGTACGCCTGCTGCTTGGCAGGGTCCGTGCTGTTCAGGTCGAGGGAGTGGTCACCGGGGCCCCCACGGGCGCGTTCTGACCAGGTGGCGCCGCCCACAAGCGTCGCGTCGTGGCGGGCGGTGCCCTCGGTCGCGGTGTCCTTCGTCGTAGTGCTCGTCGCCGTGCCTTCGGGGCGGTCGGCGTACTCCCAGCGGCCGACGGCCGTCTGTCCGGGAGCGACCTTGAAGATGTACTCCGCCTTCTCCCCGTAGCGTTCCCTCACGTCCTTGGCCTCGACGGTGAGGACGTGCGTCCCCGCCAGCGCGGGCGTCACGGACTGCGCCGCGGGGGAGCCTCCGTTCACGGTGTTCGCACCGGTCTGGGTGATCAGTCGGTACCGGTAGCCGGTGATGTCCGAGGCGCCGGTCGTGGGGTTCACGTCCGCCGGGTTGGGGCGGAAGGTGAACAGTCCGGGTTGACCGGGTGATCCCGCGCCGGGACAGTCGTTGGGCAGGCACGGGACGTAGGGACCGTTGCTGGTGATCTGCGGGGCCTTCGGGGCGGTGGTGTCGGTCTTGAAGTAGCACCACGGGGTGTAGCCCGACGACATGGAGGACGTGGTGCCCTCGTGCGTCCAGTAAGAGCGCGTCTGCATCCGAACCCGATACATGATCTGGTCGGCCCGGTACGACATTTCGACCGTCTCCAGGTACCCGTCGGGCCGGTAGCTGGGTGACAGCGCGTCCCAGGTGTGGATCCACCTGCCGGTGTCCGGGGCGTACCGCTCGACGTCGAAGTATGCGCGGAGGGAGCCCTTGAACGCGGTGGACGCCGGCTGCACCTGGGTCTGGGTGCCGGCCTGGACGCGCGGGGTGGAATCGGTGACGATCAACGGGTCCCCGATGTGGGGGTTGCAGTACCGCATGGTGCCGTTGCCGGGGATCACTCCGTACGGGCTGGGCAGGCCCGGCTTGGGCACGTAGTTGATCTGCAGTTGCGCGTTGTCGTCGAACCGCTTCCAGGCGTCCGGGTTGCTCTCGTCCGTGGCACGCAACATCAGCGTGAGTCGGGAGAACCTGCCGTTCGCGAAGGAGCGCACGGTGGAGGTGAGGTTCTCGTCGGGTTCCGCGGGATCGTCGTGAAACTCGATCCACGAGTCCGGCTGCTCGGGGTCGCACGCGGTGCCTCGGCCTGCGGACACGGTACGGTCGCCCATGAGGTCCAGCTGCGCGGGGCCGGGCCAGGTGCTGCCCTCGGAGATGTTGTTGGTGCGCCATAGGTCAATTCCCTGCGGCGTGCAGGAGAACGACCACGTCTCGTAGGCGCGGAACACCGCGTCGACCACGTGCTTGCCCGCGAGGTTGGTGGGGGCGAACTCGAAGTACATGCGGTTGGTGTGGTACTTGTCGCAGTACCAGGGCCCCAGGCGGCTGCAGTTGCCGACGCCGTAGTCGCCGTCGAAGTCGTAGAACCGGTCGCCGTCCGACGACAGCACGGTCCGCTCGTCGAGGGCGAGGCCCATCGGCGGGTCGATGTAGACGGGGAAGACCGTGTTCTCGCCCCGCAGCAGCTCCAGGTCGGGCTTCACCGTCACCGTACCGGCCGCCACCGTCACGGGCAGGGTCGCACTGGCGTCTCCGGGGTCCGGGTGCGCGGCGTCCTTCCGGGAAGCGGGGCCTGCTCCCTGTCCGGTCGCCGCGTCCGCCGGGGCGGTGGTGAACGTCTGCGACCGCAGCCCGGTCCGTGCGTCTCCGGCTGAGTCCCACATCTGGCCGGCGGGCCCGGCGTAGACGGCGTTGCCGTCCTCGTCGACGGCTCTGACGCCCCCTCCCGCGCCGGGGACGAGGTCCAGTCCGTTCTCCTCGACGCTGAGTGCGATGTCCTGCAGCTCGGGATTGGCGGCCGCTTCGGGCGTCTTGACGACGAGCACCTCGCGGTAGCCCTCGGCCGTCGCGGTGAGCTGGAGGTCCGTACCGGGGAACACCTCGGGATACGTGGCCGTCGCGCCGTCGAGTGTCGGCTGGGGCAGCGACCGGTGCCACCGCATGGTGACCGATCCGCCCTGCCGAGCTCCTAGGCGCAGGAGGTCCTTGTCGCCTCCGCCCGAGAACGCCACGTCTGCCACGGCGGCCTTCGGACCGACCGTGCCGTCGGGCCGCCGCTCCAGAGTGACGTCCACGCTCCGCCACGCGCCGTCCCGGCCGCGGACGCGCTGCGGTGCCGTCGACTGGGTCAGCGTGTACGTGCCGTCCGGATTGGCCATCGTGGTCGTGTACTCGGTGCGTTCCGCGACCACCTCGACCGGCTCGCCGGTCTCGGTGGCCAGAGCCGACGCGTCGGCCGCCCCGGCCTGCGGCGGCTTCACGGCGGCAGCGGCGTCGCTCACCGGGTACGCGAAGGCGTTCCCGGTCGCCACCACGGCCAGGCTCAGTGCCACGAGAAGTCCGTGGCTGCCTTGTCTTCGCCTGTGAGCAGGCATGGCTGAGTCCCCCCCCAGAGGGCCTCCCCAGACCCCCATATCGAATATGCAATCGATTTCGATTGCTTTTCGACGCTACGTCGTCACAGATCGCAAGGGCAACGCTTTATCGGTTAAGTCACACGCCGATACAGGAAGCTGGCCCCTCGTCGATTGCCGCACATGGCACGTATCCGTTGAACCCGGGTGGGTAGGCGGCTCCGTTCGAGTCGCGCCCTCGACGGCCGCCGGGGGCGGCCTATCGTCCGACAGCAGGGTTTCCCGACAGCGCTGAAGGCTGGTGTTGGACGACGTGGGCGGGACGGCTCCAGGGACGCCGCGGGTGTTGCGGGCCATGAACGACCGGGCCGTGCTCGGTCTGCTGCTGGAGCACGGGCCGCTCTCGTGGGCGCGGATCGAGAAGCTGACCGGGTCGTCGAAGCCGACCGCCTTCCAGTCGCTGGCGCGGTTGGAGGCGGCAGGGCTCGTCATGGGGACCGGCGTGTCCGAGGGGCGGCCCTGCCCGGACGCGCGGAGTGCCTGGCCGACGCCGATCTGCCGGTGCAGGAGGACGAGCTGGCCCGCGCCTTGGAGGCGCGTGGTCGGGGCGGGTCCGTGTGGGTGCGGAACGACACGTTCGCGGTACCGCGGGCCGGGGTGGACGAGCCTCGGGGCGTGGCCGTCGTGTACGGCGCCGGGATCACCTACGTGGGCGTGCGGCCGTACCGCGCGGTTCCCCGCCCTCGGGTGGCTTTCCGGGTACTGGAGAGGCGGGGCGAGGGCCTGGTCGACGAGGCACTCCGGCATACGGCGCGGGTCGCGGACGGGCGGGCTGGGCCGACGGAGCTGGCCCGCGCGCTGCCCGCCCGCTTCGGGCTGGGTTCGATGTACGAGCTGGTCCAAGCGCTGCACCTGGGCCGGATCCCGGGCGAGCGGCCGTATCAGCTGGCACCCATGGTGTTCGCGGTCGGCGCGGTCGGTGATCCGGTGGCGCGGGCGCTGGTGGAGCGGCTGGCGGGCGAAGTCGTCACGATGGCGGTGGTCGCCTTGGGGTGGCTGGGCCTGCGGATCGCGCCAGAACCGGTCCCGGTGGCGCTGGGCAGGGGCGTAGCGGCGGCGGGGCACCCGGCGTTGGGCGGCCGGATCGGCGAGCTGCTGCGGGAGCGGGCGCCCCGTGCGACGCCGCGTGTGGTGGTGGCGCCGCCGGTGCTGGGAGCGGCGTTGCTGGGCCCCGACGACACGGGGGCGCACGAGGCGGCCGGGGAGGTACTCAGGGCGTGGTTCACGCCGGGGCTGAAACCTGCGGGGAGGAGCGGCGTTGTCCGAGCAGAGGGGATCGGATGAGGGTGCGAAGCGGACGCCGAGCACGATAGGAACATGATCCAGTCAAGGGTGTGTCGCCGCCGTCCCCCCGCGGCCATACTGCTGACCGGGCCGCCGCCTTCCGAGGAGACCGAGAGCGGGCGGGCCGGTGCCGGAGACCGAGGGGGAGGTCACGTGTCAGAGGCGCGGAACGCGCCACCCGCGACGGCGGGCGCCTCGCCGTTCCCGCGCCCGCCGTCCGCACCGCCACCGGGCGGCCCTGCGGACGCGTCCTCGTGGAGGGGCGTGCCCTCGTCGGCGGGCGTGCTCCCGTCGGCGGGCCTCGCTCCGGCCGCGGGGAGGTCGAGCCGGACTGCCTGCGGAGACGGGGCCCCTTCGGCGCCGGGCACGGCCCGGCCCGGTCCGCGGACACCACTCCGCCGGGCCGGCGGGACGCGGCGCGGGAGCGCCCGGTGGGCGCGGCCGAACCGGATGCGGGCCGCCCCGGCCGCGACGAGGGCGGCGCTGCTGCGGCTCGCAGGCGCCCACACAGTCGCGCGGACCGGGCCCGCTGAGGCACGGGTGCACGGGCAGGATTCGCTCAAGGTGCTGAACGAGGCGCGAATCTCCCCCCTGAAGGCCCGCCCGAACGGGAACCTGACCCCCGTGGCACGAGGCGCGGCACTCACCGAGGACGGCAGGAGCGACGGGTACGCGACGGAGTACGCCACGGCCGTGGCCGGTCCCGACCGGGCCCCCACACGGGCGTGGTGCACGGACCGGGCGGCGACCATGACGGTGTGCTACGGCAGGTCATGGGCGGCGAGGCGTCGACGGGCGCCGCGTTCGACCGGGTCGACCGGGCCCTGCGGAAGGCGGTCGACCACAAGCAGGACGAGTTCGGCCGGGCAGCCGGGCGCGCCCGGGACGTCCTGGAGGGTGTGAACCACAGGCCCGCGGAGTACCGGTGACAGCCGAGGGGAGGGACACGATGGACGACCGTGGAGTACGGCGGGGCGGTGCGGGGCACGTGCCGGGGGCATCGCCTGCCTGTTGGCGGCCGCTTCGATCCTCGTACCACTGGCGCACCGCCCGGACGGCGGCCCGGCGGGCCCTCCGTCCGGCGCGGGCCCGGTGCACGCGGCCCGCCGGGGACGCCGGGGAGGAGTGCTCGGACCCGGAGGCGTCCCTGCCGCCGGCCCCCGCCGGCGGGCCGGTGGTCGCCGCGATCAGGGCGCGCCGGAAACTCGTCGTGGGCATCGACCAGAACAGCTACCGCCGGAACTACCGCGGTCCCGCCAAGGGCACTTCGGAGGGCTTCGACATCGACCCGGCGCGGACCGCCGCCGCGGACATCCTCGGCAGCCCCGTCGCAGTGGTGTTCCGGACCGTGCCCAGCGACCGGCGCATCGCCGCGCTGGACAGCGACACGGTCGGCCTGGTCCTGCGGACCACGACGGTCAACTGCGCCCGCGTCAAGCGGGTCGCGTTCTCCAACGCCTCCTCCGGGACCGGCCAGCAGGTCCTCGCCCGCAAAGGCTCCACGCCCACCGGGTACGACGCGTCGCTGTCCGGCGAGGGCGTCTGCTCCGCCGAGGGCTCCACGGCGTACGAGGTGCTGGAACGCCGCTCGTACGACGCCGTCCACCGCACCGAGCGGGACGGCACCGCACAGGACCCGGACCGCTGCACCGTGCCGAGCCGGCTGGACTGCCCGGTACGTCTCCGGGCGTGCGGGGCCGACGCGTTCGTCATGGGCAGTGCCCTCGCCGCCGGGCAGGCCGCGCGGGACCCGGCCGTGGAGCTGAAGGACGCGCCCATCACGATCGAGTACCACGGTGTGGCCGCCGGGCCGGGCCACGACGACCCGGCGCGCCGCGTCGACCACGTGCTGGCGTACCGTGCCGGGCCGTGGACACGCGCGTACGGGAAGCGGTTCAAGGCGGACCGGCCCGGCCCGTCCGGGCAGGTCCGCGCCCGAGTACCGGACGGAAACGTCCCCCTGAGAGCGAGAGGTGATCGATGGGCGTCACGGGTCCCTCCGGTCCGGTGATGGACCGGGACGAGGTGGACCGTGCGCTGGCACGCCTCGGCGCGGAGCACAAGGCGGTCGAGGACTCGCTGTTCGCGCTGCAGGACCACGCCGGCCGCAGGCTGCTCGAAGGCGCCGCGCTGACCGGGACGACCAGGGAGCGCTGGGAGGCGACCGAGCGGTCGATCGCGCTGCTGTGGACGTGCTTCGAGGTGTACACCGACGCGCTGCGCGCCGCCCGCGAGGTGCGCGCCCGGCGCCGCTGGCCGGACCGGGAGGAGCTGGCGGAGCTGACGGAGCGGCTGCGCGGCGAGAGCGTCGTCGTACCGGACCCCGCGCCGCGCGAACCGGCTCCGGAGCCACCGGTACAGGGCTCCCCGGAGCGGGGGCCCGCGGCGCGCGCGCCGGGGGAACGGTACACGCTGGACCGGCTGGTGGCGCGGATGAACGACCTGTACGCGCGCTCCCTGGACGTCATCGTGTCGGCGGACGCCGTCTGGTCGGCGCTGCCCGCCCGGATAGACCTGCTCGCGGCGGAACTGCACCGGACCCGGTCGCTGGCGCGCTCCGTCGGCGTGCGGCCCGGGGAGCACCCGGCGGGGGACGACCTGGAGGCCGTCACCGAGGAGTTGGCGGCGCTGCGCGCCGAGGTCGTCAGCGATCCGCTGGCGTTCTGGCGGCCGGCCGCGGGCAGTTCGGCGCCCGGCGCCGGGCGGCCGGACACCGACCGGTACGACCGGGCGGCGCGGGTGCTGGAGGACGTGCGCCGGGAGATCGAGGCGGTGCTCCAGGTGCGGCAGGACTCCGAGTCGCGGCTGCTGCGGCTGCGGGACCTGCTGTCGCGGGCCGACCGCACCCTCGCCGAGGCGCGCGCCGCGCGCGTCGAGGTCCTGTCGAAGATCGCCGCGTCGGAGGTGCCGGCGGTGAGCGGCCCGCCGACCGCGCTGCACGAGCGGCTGGCGGCCGCCGCCGAGCACCGGCGGCACGCCCGGTGGCACCGGTTGTCCCCGCTGCTGGAGGCGCTGGAGCGGGAGGCCGAGGAGGAGCTGCTGCGCGCCCGCGAGTCGCTGTCCGCGGTGACCGCGCCGCTCGCCGTCCGCGCCGAACTGCGCGGCCGCCTCGACGCGTTCCGGGCGAGGACGGCCAGGTACGGGCTGGCGGACGACCCGGTCCTGAGCGAGCGGTACGACGCGGCGCGCCGCATGCTGTGGAGCGCCCCGTGCGACCTGCGCGCCGCCGAGCAGGCCGTCCTGCGCTACCAGCGGGCGGCGTGCGAGGCCCTCTCCGCGGGGGGCCGCGAATGAGGGCGCGCCGGCGTCCGGGCCGCGGCGCCCACAAGGACGGCGCCCACGGGGGCGGGAGGGGCGCGGCGTGCCGCGACG
>JAAXOU010000470.1 GCA_012396115.1 Streptomyces somaliensis DSM 40738
GGCCGCCTCGTGCGGGTGCGCGGGACCGGGGGCGGGCGCCGGGCCGGGCGCGGGCGCCCCGGGGGCGTACCCCGGTTCGTGGACGGGCGTGCCGTGCGCGGGCGTGCCGTGGACCGGCGCGTACCCGTGCTCGGACCCGTCGCCGTACGCCGGCGCGTACCCGGGCGCGGTGCCGAACTGCCGGGCGCCCATCCGGTATTCACCCGACTCCTCGGGCAGCTCCCCCTGCGCGACCGGGATCGTCCACTGGCCCGTCAGGTCGGCGGGCCCCGGGGTCGGCGGGTGCCCGGCGTCCGGGGGGGAGGTGAAGTTCCACTGGGCGGTGGCGTGCGGGTCGGCGATGTGCGGCGGTACGTAGCCGTGGCCCGGCGCCTCCAGCGGGGCGCCGTCCAGGGCGATGTCGGGCGGGAGGTGGACGAACGCCGTGGCGTCGCCGTCGTACTCCCCCTGCGGCGTCGGCTGCCAGCCTCCCCCGTCCCGCGCCCGCTCCTCGTTGCCGGTCTCGTCGGCGGTCACGACAGCGCCCTCCCCAGTGCTCGTCGGGCCAGCACGGACACCGTGCGGCGCAGTTGCAGTACGGCGGGCGGCAGCGGGGGCGGCTCCTCGCCCTCGGCGGCCGGCGGCTGGTCCGGGACGCAGGCCGCCGCGACGTACTCGCCGAACGCCACGAGGGCCTCCGGCGCCAGCCCCCGCTCGCCGTCCCAGTCGACGAGCGAGGCGATCCAGTGCTCGGCCTCCAGCGGGCGCAGCGGCATCGGCGCGATCGCCCCGACCGCGCAGCGCACCGCCCGCCGCGCCGGGTCCAGGACGACGGCGACGGAGGCGAGGGCGCGGCCCGGGCCGGTCCGCCCGGTGGCCTTGAGGAACACCTGTGGGGCGTGCAGCAGCGGCACCCGGACGAAGGCGACCAGCTCGCCCGGCTCGAGCACGGCGCGGCCGGCGAGCAGGTGCGAGACGGGGACCTCGCGTCCGCCGGACGGGCCGGCGACGACGAGGTCGGCCTCCAGGGCGGCCAGGACGGGCAGCGGGTCGCCGGTCGGCGCGGCGGTGACGACGTTGCCGCCGAGGGTGCCCGCGTTGCGGATCTGCGGCGGGCCCGCGGCGCGCGCGGCGGCGGCCAGGGCGGGGATGAGGGCGGCGAAGTCGGGACGCCCCATGCGGGCGTGGGTGAGGCAGGCGCCGAGGAGGGCGTGGCCGTCCTGGTACTGCCACCCGCGCAGTTCGTTGATGCGGCCGAGGCCGACCAGGCCGGCGGGGCGCAACCGGCCCTTGTTGACCGCGGCCATCAGGTCCGTGCCACCGGCGACGGGCACGGCGGCGGGCATGGCGGCAAGTGCCGCCACGGCCTCGTCGAGCGAGGCCGGCAGCGTGACGGAGTGCGCCGTCCTCGGTGCGTGCGTGGTCAACCCAGCTGCCCCTTCCCGGTGTCCCGGCTGTCCCGCCTGTGTTGCCGTACCGTACGTGCTCACAGCCCGGACGTGGAAACTCTGGCACATGTTCCGGGACGGGTGACGCGAGGGCCCGGGGCGGGCGGATCCGCCCGTGGGCGCCCGCGCCCCCGAGGCTGGGTGAATGGTCCCTTTTGCGGCTCTTTGTCAGCGGAGGCCCCCGGGCTCGCGCCGGGCCGCCCGACGCGGCGGAGTCACACGTTCGGGGCGTTTCCCGGCCCCGCGGGGGACGGGCGCGCCGGGGACGGGCGGGCGGCCCGCCGAAGGGCGGCGCACAGATCGG
>JAAXOU010000471.1 GCA_012396115.1 Streptomyces somaliensis DSM 40738
GGCCGCGGCCCGGGGAGGCGTCAGCGCATGAACTTCTTGAACTCGTCCGGCAGCTCGAAGTCCTGGTCCGGCAGGCCCGCCGGGAGGCCGAACGCCCCGCCCTGCTGCGCCTGCTGCTCCCGGCGCTGCGCGGCGGCCTGCTCCTCGGCCTTCCGCTTCATCGGGTTGCCACTGCGCCGCTTGCCCTTCGCCTGCTTCTGCTGCTTCCTCTGCCGGCCCGCGCCGCCCGTGCCGGGCAGGCCCGGCATCCCCGGCAGGCCGCCGCCCTGCGCCATGCGCGACATCATCTTCCGCGCCTCGAAGAACCGCTCCACCAGCGACTTCACCGCGCTGACGTCCACGCCGGAGCCCCGTGCGATACGCGCCCGGCGCGAACCGTTAATGATCGTCGGGTCCTGCCGCTCGGCCGGGGTCATCGACTTGATGATCGCCGCCGTGCGGTCGACGTCCCGCTCGTCGATGCTGTTGATCTGGTCCCGCATCTGCGCCATGCCGGGCAGCATGCCGAGCAGTTTGGAGATGGAGCCCATCTTGCGGACCTGCTCCATCTGGGCCAGGAAGTCGTCGAGCGTGAAGTCCCTGCCCTTGCTGCTCGCCAGCTTGGAGGCCATCTTGGCGGCCTCTTCCTGGCTGAAGGTCTGCTCGGCCTTCTCGATCAGCGACAGCACGTCGCCCATGCCGAGGATGCGGGACGCCATGCGGTCCGGGTGGAACGCGTCGAAGTCGTCCAGCTTCTCGCCGTTGGAGGCGAACATGATCTGCCGGCCGGTGACGTGCGCGATCGACAGGGCGGCACCGCCGCGGGCGTCGCCGTCGAGCTTGGACAGGACCACCCCGTCGAAACCGACGCCGTCGCGGAAGGCCTCCGCGGTGTTGACGGCGTCCTGGCCGATCATCGCGTCGACGACGAAGAGGATCTCGTCCGGGGAGACCGCGTCGCGGATGTCCGCCGCCTGCCGCATCATCTCCTGGTCGATGCCGAGGCGGCCGGCGGTGTCGACGATGACGACGTCGAACTGCTTGGTCCGCGCGTACTCGACCGAGTCCTTCGCGACCCGGACCGGGTCGCCGACGCCGTTGCCCGGCTCGGGCGCGTAGACGCCCACGCCGGCGCGCTCGGCGACGACGGAGAGCTGGTTGACGGCGTTCGGCCGCTGGAGGTCGCAGGCGACGAGCAGCGGCGAGTGCCCCTGGCCCTTGAGCCACCTGCCGAGCTTCCCGGCGAGCGTCGTCTTGCCGGCGCCCTGGAGACCGGCCAGCATGATCACGGTCGGAGGCTGCTTGGCGAAGCGCAGCCGGCGGGTCTCGCCGCCGAGGACCTTGACGAGCTCCTCGTTGACGATCTTGACGACCTGCTGGCCCGGGTTCAGCGCCTTGGAGACCTCGGCGCCCAGTGCCCGTTCCTTCACGTTCCTGATGAAGGCCCGGACGACGGGCAGGGCGACGTCCGCCTCGAGCAGCGCGATACGGATCTCACGTGCCGTGGCGTCGATGTCGGCCTCGCTGAGGCGTCCCTTGCCCCGGAGCGTTTTGAAGGTGTTCGCCAAGCGGTCGGAGAGAGTATCGAACACGGCGGTCGCGGATCCTCGGGTCTAGGGGGCGGGCGGTCGCCCCCCAGGGTATCCGGCCCCTCCGGTGAGGGCGCCCTCACCGGAGGGGCGCGGACGGCGGGGGCGCGGCGGGGCCCGCCGCCCGCCGGGCACGCGTGCGGCCGCACCCGCGGGGAGGG
>JAAXOU010000472.1 GCA_012396115.1 Streptomyces somaliensis DSM 40738
TCGTCAGTGGCATGTGGACATGATCGGCCAGAGCGGGGCGGCTCCTCGACTCCATGTCCGCGGCCCCGGCGGCCGGCCGGCGCCGCGGCAAGGAGAAGACCCGTACCAGGAAGGCCCTCACGTGGACGGGCGGGGTGACCGCCTTCGTCCTCCTCGCCACCGGTGCCGGCGCCTACTACCTGTACGAGCGGCTCAACGGGAACCTCAGCACCATCGACGTCGCGGGCGCCGGCGGTGGCAGCGGCTTCAAGAAGGACCAGGCGATCAACATCCTGGTCATCGGCACCGACAAGCGCACCGGCGACGGAAACTCCGGCTACGGCGACCGGGACAGCCCCGGCCACGCCGACACCACGATCCTCCTGCACGTCTCCAAGGACCGGACGAACGCCACGGCGCTGTCCATCCCGCGCGACCTGATCACCGACATCCCCGAGTGCACGACGAAGCTCCAGGACGGCTCGGAGAAGAAGATCCCCGCCCAGAGCGGCGTGCGGTTCAACACCAGCCTCGGCCAGATGGGGCGGGACCCGGGCTGCACCATGGCCACCGTCCACGAGATGACCGGCGTCCCCGTCGACCACTTCATGATGGTCGACTTCAACGCCGTGAAGACGCTGTCGTCGGCCGTCGGCGGGGTCGAGGTGTGCGTGGAGCAGGCCGTGAAGGACAAGAAGTCCGGGCTCGACCTGCCCGCCGGGACGAGCACCATCGAGGGCGAGCAGGCGCTGGCGTTCGTCCGCACCCGGCAGGCGTTCGGCAACAAGAGCGACCTGAGCCGCATCCGGACGCAGCAGCAGTTCATGGGCTCGATGTTCCGCAAGATGAAGTCGAGCGACACGCTGACCAGCCCGTCGAAGCTGCTGGCCCTCGCGGACGCGGCGACCGAGGCGCTCACCGTCGACCGCGGCATAGGCGACGTCGACAAGCTCAGGGACCTGGGCATGGAGATCGCCAAGGTCGACCCGAAGAACATCACCTTCGCCACGCTCCCGGTGCTCGACAACCCGGCCGAGACGGTCAAGGCGACGGTCGTCCTCGACGAGGCGAAGGCCGAACCGCTCTTCTCGATCATCAGGAACGACATCTCGCTCACCGAGGTGGAGAAGAAGGAGAAGGACGCCGAGAACGCCCAGAAGGAGGCGCAGGCCGCGCTCCTCAAGGGCCCCCGCGCCGCGCCCGCCGACGTGCGGGTCGACGTGTACAACGGCAGCGGCGTGAGCGGCGGGGCCCAGGCGACGATCAACTGGCTGCAGAACTCGGCGGGCGTCCTCAAGTCGACCAACAAGGCCAACGCCCCGGCGGAGGTCGCGAAGACGACCCTGGAGTACGCGCCGAACCAGGCGGACCAGGCCCGCGCGCTCGCCGACCTGATGGGGCTGCCCGCGTCGGCGCTGAAGCAGGGCACGGCGGACGCCGGGGAGCGCGAGCCGATGGTCCTCACCCTCGGCCGGGACTTCAGGGGTGCGGGGGTCCCCCTCACCGGACCGGCGAAGGCGCCGGAGGGCGCGGTGGCGGCGGACAAGCAGATGTGCGCGAAGTGACGCGGACGCGAGGCACGACAGGGGGGAACACGGGTGGGACACAGCAGCGTGCGCGGGGAGGGGACGCGGGACGGCGTCCCGCACGCCCGAAGTGCCCGTGACCCGGGCCGGGGCACCCGCCCCGACGGGGCGGGCCCGGCGGACGGCCGGACCCGCGGTACGGGGGCGGACGGCGGTACGGGGGCGGGCGCGACACCCGGCGCCGGACGCGGGGGCGCCC
>JAAXOU010000473.1 GCA_012396115.1 Streptomyces somaliensis DSM 40738
GGCGGCGCCGGGGCCGCGCACGAGGAGGGCGGCCGCGGTCCCGCGCGGCCGTGGTGGGCGGAAAGCACCGCCGGGGGGTCGCCCCCGTCGACATCGACACGGGCGACGGGGGCGCCGCGCCGGTACGCAGGCGCCCGCCGCGAGGCCGGCGGCCTCCGGGACGGGTGTCGCGTCCACCGGGGTCCGCCTCCCTGCCTCCACTGCGTCACCGCGCGCACGGCGAGACCGGCCGTACGAGTGAACGGACAGAGTACTGCCCCGCACCTGAGGCGGCCGAGGTGCCCCGGTCAAGTGAGACCGCCATAAATTCACCCTTTTGCACCTTTTATCACATAGATACTTCCTGTGAACCTGGAATGACTCATGGTGACTGCCCCTCGAACCGGGAGAAACCTCATGGTCCTGTCCATCTCAGGCGTGGTCCTGCTCGGCGTCATCGTCTTCCTCTTCTTCAAGAAGGACGGGCTCAAGGCGTCCCACGCCCTCGTCTGCGCACTGTTCGGCTTCTACCTCGCGGGCACCGCGATCGCGCCGAGCATCACGGCGGGCGGGCAGAGTCTCGCCAGCCTGCTCGGCGGCATCAACTTCTGACCCCGCCCGCGCCTCCCCGATCACCACCTCCCCCACCTCCCGACCCCCAGGAGACGATGTGGCCCGGCGACTCCTCCCCCGCATCCCGAGCAGCGGCGGCGCCTCGCTCGCCCGCGGCCGGGAGATCGCGCGCACCGCCGCCGACGGCGCCGTGGACGTCCTCCATCCGCTGATCACGGTCGCACGCGGGCTGCGGAGGCTGGCGGCCTGCGGACGTGCCAAGTGGGCGGCGACCCCCCGGGAGCGGCGCGGTCCCACGCTGCTCCTGGCCGCCGTGTGCGTCCTGGGCGTCGTGCTGACGCCGTACGGGCCGCCGCTGGGGATCCTGTCGCTGCTGGGTGCGGCGGCGTGGAAAGGCAGGGAGCGCCCCGGCGCCCGGGCGGAGCCCGACGCGGCCGGCGCGGAGCGGCTGCGGGCCCTGTACGAGGCACTGGTGCCGCACTTCTCGGTCTCCGCCGATCCCGACGCCCCGTTCGTCCACGGCGGGGAGTGGAGGCGGGTCTTCGGGGACTTCGCGTTCGACGCGGACGGCAGGCCGACCCGGCTGCGCGTCTCGTACCCGGCGTACTTCCCGGACGGCGAGCCGGCCGCGCGCGCCCGGGTCGAGCGGCTGCTGCACGCCAAGTCGGGCCGGGGCCGCGAGTACCGCTTCGACTGGGACGAGGAGGGCAACCGGCTGCTGATGACCGTGCTGCCCGCCCTGTCCGCGTCGGTCGCGGCGCAGCGGTTCGTGACGGTGCCCGGTGAGGCGGTGCTGGGGTTCACGGACGCCGACGCCGTGCAGCGGACGGTCCCGGTCCGCGACGGCGACGCGGACCGGGACGCCCCGGCGGTGGTGTGGCGCACCGGGCCGCGCTCGCCGGAGCCGCACCTGCTGGTGGTGGGCCAGCCCGGCGCGGGTGCCAGCACCCTGCTGCGGTCGGTCGCGCTCCAGGCGCTCCAGCACGGCGGCGAGGTGCTGGTCCTGGAGGGCTTCGGGACCGGCGAGTACGCGTGCCTGGCCGGCCGGCGGGGCGTGCTGGGCGTCGAGTGCGGCCCGGTGGGGGCGCTGGGCGCCCTGGAGTGGGCGGCCCGCGAGACGGAGCGGCGCCTGGCCGTCGCGCACGAGGCCCGCCGGGCGGGCGAGCCGGCACC
>JAAXOU010000474.1 GCA_012396115.1 Streptomyces somaliensis DSM 40738
CGGCGGCCGGGGCCCGGCGGGCGGGTGCGGCGGCGGCCCGGCGGGCGACGCGGGTGCCGGAGCCCTGGCGGGCGGCGAGCCAGCCCTCGGCGACCAACTCGGCGTAGGCGTCGGCGACGGTGTTGCGGGCGACGCCGAGATCGGCGGCGAGGACGCGCGACGACGGCAGCCGGGTGCCGGGGGCGAGGCGGCCGGTCCTGACGGCCTCGCGGAGGGCCTCCATCAGCCCGGCGCGCAGGCCGGGGCCCTGGATCTCCAGGTGGAGGTCGGCTCCGAAGGCGGTGGAAGTGGCCCGTGATCCCGTCATGGAAATGGACCATATCGGCGTGCCAACCCGGGCGTACGGTCGGGGACATGACGACGAGAGCACAGCAGACGCAGCAGGCCCCGGCCCCGGCCGGCACCGCGCCCGCGAACGACGGGTACGCCCCCGAGCACCCCGCCCGCCTGGCCCCCGCCGAACTCGCCCCGGAGGTGTACAGGGCGATGGTCCGGCTGGACGCGGCCGCCCACGAGGGACTCGACCCGGTGCTGGTCGAGCTGGTCAAGATCCGCGCCTCGCAGATCAACCACTGCGCGTTCTGCCTGGACATGCACACCAAGGACGCGCTGGCGGCCGGGGAGAGCGTCGAGCGGATCGTGCAGCTCTCGGCCTGGCGGGAGTCGCGGCACTTCTACACGGAGAAGGAGCTCGCCGCGCTCGAACTGGCCGAGGCGATCACCCTCCTGACGGACGGCTTCGTCCCGGACGAGGTGTACGGGCGGGCCGCGGAGCACTTCGACGAGGCCGAACTGGCCCACCTGATCGCGTCGATCGTCGTGATCAACGCGTGGAACCGGTTCGCCGTGACGGCCCGCTCGGTGCCCGGCCACTACCGGCCCGGCCAGTACAAGGGGCGCGGCGCGTGACCCGGCCGCACGGGGCGGCGGGGCGCGCGGAGGGGTTCCGGGCGCTCCACCACGGCCGGGCCCCGGAGGATCCGCTGGTCCTCCCGGGGCCGTGGGACGCGGCGAGCGCGCGGGTCTTCGCCGAGGCGGGGTTCCCCGCGCTGGCGACGCCGTCCGCGGGAGTGGCGGCGTCGCTCGGGTACGAGGACGGGCACACCCCCGCCGGGGAAATGTTCGCGGCGGTGGCGCGGATCGTCCGCGCCGTGGACCTCCCCGTCTCGGCGGACCTGGAGGACGGGTACGGGCTGCCGCCGGGGGAGCTGGCGGCGCGGGTGCTCGACGCGGGCCTGGCCGGCGTGAACCTGGAGGACGGCGGGGCCGGCGGGCTGAAGGACCCGGTGGCGCACGCCGAGTGGCTGGCGGGGTTCCGCGCGGCCGTGGGGGGCGCGGTGTTCCTCAACGCCCGGGTGGACACGTACCTGCGGGGCGTGCCGGACCCGGAGGAGACGGTCCGGCGGGCGCGGCTGTACGCGGAGGCCGGCGCGGACGGCGTGTACCCCATGCTGGCACCGCCGGACCTGCTGCCGGTGCTGCGCGCGGAGGTGGGCGTCCCGCTCAACGCGCTCGCCGTGCCCGGCGGTCCGTCGCCCGCCGAACTGGGCCGGCTGGGCGCCGCCCGCGTCACGTACGGGCCGGCCCTGCACCGGCGGGCGACGGCGGCCCTGCGCGACATCGCCGCCACCCTGCGGGACGGCGCGCCCCCCGCCCCGAGGGCGCCGCG
>JAAXOU010000475.1 GCA_012396115.1 Streptomyces somaliensis DSM 40738
GCCCGGACGGCGCGGCGGCGCCGCCGTGCGCGCGCAACCCGGTGTCGGAGGCGGCGCTGGACCCGGCGAAGCTGCGGAGGGTCGCGCCGGCCGCGTGGCGGCACTCGTCCCGCACGGACTTCTCGGTGTGGCCGGCGCGGGGCGCGCTGGCCGGTGACGAGGCGCTGCTGCGGCGTGCGCTCGCGGTGTGGGCGCGGCCCGGCTCGCGGGTGCGGGTGTCGGCGACGCCGGGCACGCCGCCGGGGCCGCCGATGGGCCCGCCGCAACTGCTGTTCGCGGGCGGGGTGGACGGCGCGCGCGTGGTGCTGTTCCACGACGGGCTGCGGGCGGTGCGGTACGCCGAGCCGGAGGAGGGCACGCAGGGGGCGGCGCTGGACTTCGCCCGTACCGACGGGGCGGACACCGCCGCGTCGGCGGCCCTGGTGGTGGCGCGCACGTACTCCAACGTGCGGTACCTGACGGCGCCCTGGGTGCGGGGGGTGGCCGTGCGGGACCTGCTGGTGCCGGAGGGGGGCACGCGGCCCCTGGAGCGGGACGCGGCCGGGGTGACCGCGCCGATGCAGAGCCCGGCCGCGGCGGGCCGCTGCCGGTCGTGGGAGGTCCTGGAGGTGCGGGACGGGGTGGCGGCGCGGGTCCTGACGGACCTGGGCGAACCGACCCCGGTGCGGCTCACGTCGGGCCCGCCGTCGGGCCCCGCGGACGTGGCGGGCCGCGACGCCCTTCGGGAGTGGGCGCGTACGGCGTGCCTGCTGCGGTCGGTGCGGTCGCTGGGCGTGCGGTCGGTGAACTCGTGGCGGTTCGCCGAGCAGGAGCTGCCCGGCGCGGGGGCCGGGACGGCGGCATGGCTCTGCACGCGCGCGGAGACGTGGCGGGGGCCGGGCAGCAGGGTGCTGACGCAGTTCCAGGCGCCCCCCGCGGCGGCCTCCGGTCCGGGCGGGCCGCCCGCGACGGGGGTGGTCGCGGCGAGGGTGGAGGACTCGCCGGGCTGCGGCAGCCGGGAACCGCACGTGCTGGCCGGGGTGTTGTGGAAGGACCCGGACGGCCGGTGGCACGTGCTGGCGGCGGGCAGTCCGGGGGTGGCGTCGCTGGCCGTCTCCGGCGGTGTCGAGGGCGGTGCGGCCGGGCGGTTGCTGGCGGTCGGGGCGGAGCGGGGCACGCGGGTGGACCTGACCGGGCGGCTGGAGGACGGCACGCGGATCGACGCCCTGCGCTGAGCGGTCCCGGGGCGGTCCGGTCAGGGCAGCAGGAGCCAGTCGGCGGCGAGGGCGGCGAGGAGGCCGGTGCCGAGGAGCCAGGTGCCCAGGCGGGTGCGGCCGTGGCGGCTGAGTTCGATCACCACGCCGCACAGGATCATCGCCAGCCCGTACACGCCGACGACGAGGACCGAGGTCCGGCTCGCCAGCCGCAGAGCGAGGACGACGGCGAGGGTGACCAGCAGGACCGTCGCGACGACGATCCGCAGCCGGCGCGCCTGGCGCGGGGTCAGGCCGTCGTGGGGGCGCTCGGGCGCGTCGTCCCCGGCGGGTTCCGGGGCCGCCGTCCCCGGGGTGTCCGGCGCGTCCGGCGCGCCGGGGGTGTCCTGGTCCGCTGTGGTCATGCCCGGAGCGTAACGGACCGCCCGGACGCCGCCGTTGGAAGGGCCGCCCCCGGTGCTCCCGCGCGACGCCCGGGGCGCGGGCGGGCGGGCGGCGAGGAGCGCGGGCCCGGT
>JAAXOU010000476.1 GCA_012396115.1 Streptomyces somaliensis DSM 40738
CCGGGCCGGGCGCCAACGGCGCCGGGTACGCGGTGACGGCCACCGCGCCGCAGGACCGCGCCGAGGACCGCCCCGGCGATCCCCTCGGCCCCGGCCTCCCGTACTTTTCGGACGCTCCCGGTGCCCCGGCCGCACCCTCCGGGCCGACGGTGGGCCCCGCCCACGGCGCCTTCGGGACCCCGGCCGCAGGAGCCCCGGGAGCCCTTGGGGCCCCCGCGGTTCCCGGAGTCCCCGGAGCCGTCCCGCCGTACGCCCTCGCGGGCCCCGGTGCGGCCGACCCCCTCGCCCGGCCCGACGCCCCGGGCGGCGGGATGTCCGACGACACCGCGATCCTCACCCCGCAGCGGCCGCACCCCGGTCCGCCGCCCGGCCAGGTGTCGGGCGACACGCTCACGAGCGGCCTCCCCCACGTCCCGTGGGACGACGCCGGACAGCCGTCCGGGCCCCCGTCCCACCCCGCACCGGGCCCCGCCCGGGCCGCCGAGGGGACCGGCCCCCGCGACGAGGCCCCCGGGGACGTCCCGGAGGAGTACCCGCCCGCCCCCGAGGCGCCCGAGCCCGCCCCGCGGCCCGCCGCCCCGGCCCCCGCGCCCGCCGCGGCGAAGAAGGGCCGCTCCACACCGGTCCTCCTCGCCGTGGGCCTGCTCGTCGCCGCGGGCGTCGCTTACGGCGCCGGGCTGCTCCTCAACCAGACCGACGTGCCGAAGGGCACCACCGTCCTGGGCGTCGACATCGGCGGCTCCACCAAGGAGGAGGCCGTACGGAAGCTGGACGCCGCGCTCGGCGCGCGCGCCGCCGCGCCGCTCCGGCTGGAGGTCGGCGGCCGGGACCGCACGCTCGCCCCCGACAAGGCGGGCCTGAGCCTGGACAGCCAGGAGACGGTCCGCGCCGCCGCCGGCAGCGACTACAACCCCGTCTCCGTGATCGGGTCCCTGTTCGGCGCCGAGCGCGTGGCCGAACCGGTCATCCCGGTCGACGAGGAGAAGCTGGGGGTCGCCCTGACCGGCCTGGGCGGCGGCTCGGGCGCGGTCGTCGAGGGCACCGTCAGGTTCGAGCCGGGCAAGGCCGTCCCGGTACCGGGGAAGGCCGGCACGGCGCTGGACGTCCAGCGGTCGATGATCTTCGTCAAGGACGCGTTCCGCGCGCAGGTCGAGACGGGCCGGGCGAACGTCGTGGAGCTTCCCGTGGACACCCGCGAGCCGGCGATCGGGCGGGCCGAGGTCGACCGGGCCATGCGGGAGTTCGCCGGACCGGCGATGTCCGGCCTGGTCACCATCAAGGCCGGTGGCAAGCAGATCCAGTTCGGCCCCCAGCGGTCGCTGCCGCAGATCCTGTCGATGAAGGCGGTCGGCCCGAGGCTGGAGCCGCACTACGACAAGGAGGCCATCAACCGCCTCCTCGACGGGACCTTCGACGGCATCATGATCACCAAGGGCGACGGCAGGAAGCACCAGCTGTCCGCCGACGACGTGGCCGCCGCCATGCACAAGGCCCTGCGCGGCAGGACGGAGGCCGAGCGCACGGTCACCATCGAGCTCGACCCGCAGGGGTAGGCGCCGCTCCGGACGGGGCGGGGGCCGCCCTCCGCGGGTGGCCGCCCCGGTCCCCGCCGCGGGGCGCACGCCCTCTGCGGGGCCGGCCCGCCCGGCCGTCCGCTGCCCGGCCGTCCCCGGGCCCGCTCGCGCC